>JBBATS010000006.1:80145-81738 GCA_040398625.1 Chakrabartia sp.
GCACAGATAGATAGATGAGCGCCAACTGCCAGTTATAGATGGACAGACCCATGAAGGTTGCCCCGTCCCAACCCGCCGACGCCGTCACCAGCTGCCCGCCGATGATCGGCCCGAGCGTCGTCCCGCCGATGAAGCCCAGCTGCAGCAGGGCAAAAGCGCGCGTCAGAATACGCGGCGGAAAAGCATCCGTCAGTAGCGAATATGAGGACGGCGCATGGGCTGATCCGCCCGCGGCCAGAAACACGCGCGACCCGACGAATTGCGAAAAATTCTGCGCAATCCCGCTGAGTGCGACAAGTATGCCCACAAATGCGGCACTCGCAGAAAGGACCAGCTTGCGTGGATAAATATCTGCAAGCCGACCAAGCGGAATGCCGACGAAAAAATAGCAGATGATTGTCGCCGGCCCGGCCAGAAAGCCGAGTTGCGTATCAGTCAGCTGAAAGTCGCGCTTGATGCTTTCCGCGAGCATCCCGAATACGACCTGGTCGAGAAACGACATAAAGGTGGCCAGAATGATGACGGCCAGCGCCCAATAGGCGGCACCTGCCGATGGCCAGGCGCGCGCCTCAGCAACCGCGCTTGTCTTAAGATCGCTTGTCGCGCCAATCGGTCCCGCCATGCACGCTCTCCTCTCTCTTCACTTTCGGCGAGCAACGATTGACGTTCGCGCTTCCCAACCTCAAGATTGTATGTATTAGATACAATATTGTTTGGCCGTTGCTGTCCAGTCATTTTGTATGGCAGCGTCAGATATGGCAACAAGAAGCACGGATCGGAGACCCGGTCGGCAGGCGGAGAGGACAGGCACATGCAAAATCTACCCGGCAAGACAGCAATCATCACGGGCGGCGCCTCCGGCATCGGCCTCGGCATCGCAAAGGCCCTGCTTGGCGCCGGCATGAATGTCGTCGTTGCTGACATCCGCGACGATCATCTGGAAGAGGCCAAGGCAGAGCTGGGCTCGCCGGAACGCGTTCTGGCCCTGAAACTCGACGTCACCAACCGCGCGCAGTTTGCTGAAGCTGCCGACGCTACCGAAGCACGATTCGGGAAGATTCACATCCTCTGCAACAACGCAGGCGTCGCCGTTGTCGGGCCAACGGAAATGGCCAGCTATGCGGACTGGGATTGGGTTATCGGTGTCAATCTGGGCGGCACCATCAACGGCGTAACGACCATGCTTCCGCGCATCCTCTCGCACGGCGAAGGCGGCCACATCGTCAACACGGCTTCCATGTCAGGCATCGTGCCCGTTGGCGGAACGACGATCTATTCCACCGGCAAGGCCGCCGTCGTCACGATGATGGAATGCATGCGCCCAGAACTTGAAGCAAAGGGCGTCATCTGTTCGGCTTTCTGCCCCGGCGCTGTGCAGTCAAACATTGCCGAAGCCAGCAAGACCCGCCCCGCCGAACTCGCCGATACCGGCTATGCCGAAGCCGACAAGCGCCGGCAGAATGGCGGGAACTTCTTTCATCTCTATCACACCAAGGAACAGGTCGGCGAACGCGTGCTAGAGGGCATCCTCAACGATGAGCTCTACATCCTGACCCATGCCGAATTCCTTGACGGCGTGACCGACCGCGCCAA
>JBBATS010000006.1:81838-85604 GCA_040398625.1 Chakrabartia sp.
ATCGAAAAGGCCCTGAAAACGCTCGACAATCAGAGCGTCATGGGTGTGCAGGTCGATGTGTCTTCCCGGGACGCAATGGAAAAGGCCGCCGATGAGGTCGAAGCCAAGTTCGGCCCGGTCAGCCTGCTTTTCAATAATGCTGGCATCAATCTTTTCCAAACAATTGAAGAGTCTAGCTATTCCGACTGGGATTGGGTGATGGGCGTCAACCTGCATGGCCCCATCAATGGCGTGATGACCTTCGTCCCGCGCATGATTGCGGCGGGCAATGGCGGGTATATCGTCAACACAGCGTCGATGGCCGGTTGGCTCGCGTCAGGCGCACCGGGCATTTACAATACGACCAAGTTCGCGGTGCGCGGCATGTCTGAATCGCTGCGCTATAGCCTTGCGCCGCACGGCATTGGCGTGTCGATCCTGTGCCCCGGCCTCGTCAAATCCTACATTTACGCCAGCGATGATGTCCGCCCCAAGGAATTGCTCGACGGCGCCAAGCCCGTCGACACAGCCAACGTGCAGCGCCTGGCCGAATTTCATGAGTTCGGCATGGAGCCAGACGTCATTGCGGCCCGCGTTCTTGAAGGCATGCGCGAAAACAGGACCTATATCTTCTCGCACCCCGAGTTCAAGGACGAGGTCTCCGAGCTGTTTCAGGAATATCTTGCAGATTTCCGTGACTTGCCTGAAGATCCGGGCTTCGAAAAACGGACCGGCTTCGAAAAATTCCGTCGGGATCGCTATTCGGAAGCCCGCGCTGCGGCGCGCAAGGCCACTTAGAAGGAACAGCCGCATGAAGGTCAACGCACTCGACCATGTCAACATCATCACGGCCGATCTGGACGGGACGTGTGACTTTTATGCGGAACTATTGGACCTTGAACGCCGCGACGCCCCGCCTCCGCTGACGCCGCAGACAGCGCAATGGATGTATGATGGCGCGAGCCGCCCGATCCTGCACATCAACAGCCTGGATTGTGTTCGCACTTATGACCGCGACGTCGCCACGGGGCCAACCGGTTCCATCCACCATATCGCGCTTAACTGTTCGGGCTATGATGACGTCATGGCGCGACTTAACGCCCGCGACATGGATCATCAGGTGAACCTCATTGCCGCAATTGGTCTACGTCAGGTCTTCACGCAGGACCCCAACGGGGTTTTACTGGAACTGAATTTCTTCGGGGATTGAACGCCCAGTCGCGCAAAATCCGCGCTACTTGGGGTCCTTCCGGACTTTGACGATAGGTTCCCACTGCCCGGCACTCACCGGAGCGATGGCTGCCGCATGAGGGGCGCCGCCATGCTCGGAAAAAGTCGAGACGCAACCCGGTTCATGCACGCACTGCTCATTCAGAGAATATTGGCGGGTATCCGCGCAGCCGCTGATCGCCAGCAGGGCAATGATTAGAACAGGCTTCATTATCGTTCGACCCCCGACATGTGGAGCCTACATAGTGCCCCGGCCCGCTGAACCACAGATGAACACGGCCCTGCCCTATCGCTGGGCGTAATCCGCAATCCACTCCACGGTCTTTCTGAGCCCGCCGAACGGATAGAAATGCAGGCGCACGCGGCCATGCTCATCGCCCAATCCCTTGGCAAAGGTGTCGACCAGCTTATCGGGGCCGGCTGTGCCGAGCAGATTGGTGATGCTGACGCCATATTTCTTCATGACAGAAGCCGAGGCCCCAACGCCACAGCGCGCAGCGAAGGCGAGCAAGCGCTTGATCCCGGCAGGCCCTGGAATACCAATGCGGACCGGGCACATGATGCCCCGCGCGCGGAGTTCCTTCAGCCAGACCAGAAACGCGTCAGGATCAAATCCGAACTGCGTCACGACGAGCGGCGCCATTCCGCGACTTTCAATCTCACGGACCTTGGCTTCAAGGACGGCCCAGCATTCCGCCTTTGACATGTTCGGATGCCCTTCCGGGTGTCCGCCAATGCCAATGGCTTGAATGCCGGAGCGTTCAAACGCACCTGTCGCAATCAACGCCATGGTGTCAAAATAAGGCCCCTGCGGCTCGGGCGGGTCGCCCGCCACGATGAAACAGCGGCGCACGCCGGCCTTTTCAACGACGGCCTTCAGATAGGCCTCGAAGTCATCCTGCGAGGTAATCCGACGCGCCGAAAAATGCGGCATCGGTTCAAATCCCAATTCCCGCACCGCAATGGTGGCTGCCACGCGGGCATCCACCTCTTCACCGGGAAGATAGGTCACCGCAATGGGTGTTTCGGCAGGAATGAGCGGCGCTGCGTCCCGCAACGACGCCTCATCCTTGGCCGTCATTTCAAGAGAGAAGCCCTCAGTAACGCCCGCTGGGGGCCGATCCCAATTGGGATGGATCAGTGCGGAACTGGCCATAGGTGCGCCTCTCAAGAATAAAGCGTGTCACCCGCGCGCCGGTTTTGGCATCGCGGGTGCACGTCAACAATCGGCTTAGCGCGCGGTGCGCCAGCCATCAGCGTAGGTTTCACGTGCCACGCGGCTGTACGGAACCGGTGAGACGATCACGCGGACGTTCAGTTGCTTGTGCGGCTCAACCGTGGTCTTGCGCGTGCCACCATTTTCTTCACCCCAAACAACGTTTAGTTCCGTGCCGAACGGAATTTCAGGGTCAACTGTGGCAAGGCTCAGCGCCTGCTTCTCGTTGTATGAGAAGCCCGTGAACATCGACAGACCGACCGTCTTGCCGCCTGCATCGACAACGCGGTCGTAGTTGGACGACGCATAGTTGGCGAGCGGAACGTCGAAGAACTTATACGCCTCGCCATCAGGGTTAAACATCGACGCCATGATCTTGGCCATGTCTTCCGGATGCCAAGCGAGTGTCACCTTCTTGCGCTGTTCCGCAGGGTTCAGGGCTTCCAGTGCCTCACGACCATGGAAATCATGGTCGAACTTGACGAAGTTGCCATAGCCCAGTTCCCAAGGGTTCAGATAATAGTCTTCGATGTTTTCCGAGACGAACGAACCACCGATGGAGCCGGTCGCTTCATAGCTGTCAGCGCCGAGCCACTCGCGGAAGCCCTTCAGCTTTTCACCTGTGTAGATGGCGGGAAGCGGCGATGGGATCCAGCCGGATTCCAACGTGTTCGACGGATAAGCACGGCTACCGCAGGCGATCAGACCAAATTCCTTGCCAGCTTCCAGAATGGCAGCGCGGATTTCTTCCTGCTCAGCATAGGGACCCCAGATTTCGAGGCCCGGTGCCCCAGACATGCCGTGACGCAGCGTGCGGACAGTCTTGCCCGCAATGTTCATTGTCGACATGTTGAAGAACTTGAGCTGCTCGAGCGGGCCGCCATGCAGCTTTTCAATCACAGCCCATGCGTTCGGGCCCTGAATCTGGAAACGCCATTCCTTACGGGTGACCGGCTTGCCCATCGGACGCATCGGCGAACGATCATCCAGTTCGATTTCGACGTCATAGCCGCCGGTTGCGGCGTGATAGCGCAGCCAGTTGGAAGCCGGCGCACGGCCGACATAAGTGAAACTCTGTTCTTCCTCCCAGAAGATGATGCCATCGCCGATGACATGACCATAAGGCGTCGTCGGAACATACTGCTTGGCCTTGTTGACTGACCAGCCCTTGGAGCTGTTGATCATCGTGTCAGACAGCAGCTTGGCCGCGTCTTTGCCGCGAATGTAGAGGTTGACCATGTGATGTGACTGGTCAAACAGGACGGCGCTATGCTGCCAAGCCCACTGCTCCGAACGCCAGTTCGAAAATTCAGGTGCAACCACAGGGTAAACGTACGCGCC
>JBBATS010000007.1:0-12348 GCA_040398625.1 Chakrabartia sp.
TTCATCGCCGATGGCGGTTGGGAAGAAGAGGATGTCCGCGCCCATCAGCATCATGGCGCGCGCGGTTTCAGGATACCATTGGTCCCAGCAGATGCCGATGCCGATGGTGCCGTACCGCGTTGGCCAAACTTTGAAGCCGGTGTTGCCGGGGCGGAAATAGAATTTCTCTGAATAGCCGGGGCCATCGGGGATGTGGCTCTTACGATAGACACCCATCACCTCGCCCGCATCGTCGATCATGGCGAGGCTGTTATAATAATGCTGGCCGTCGCGTTCATAAAAGCTGGTCGGGATGTAGACGCCCAGTTCCTTCGCCAGCTTGCGCATGGCGAGGACAGCCTTGTGACTGTCCACCGGCTGCGCGCGGGTGAAAAACGCTTCTGACTGCACCTTGCAGAAATAATGGCCCTCAAACAGCTCGCTCGGCAGAATGACCTTGGCGCCGCGCGCGGCGGCCTCACGCACCAGCGCTTCGACGCGGTCGATGTTGGTGTCGATGTCGTCGGAGAACGACTGCTGAAGGGCGGCAACGTGCATCTGGGTCATGGTGCGTCCCCTATAATCGCTCGATCAGCGAACCCCATCAAAAAATGCGGCAAGGTCATCAATGACCGGCGCCTTGCTACGAAAGGGCTGCGCCACCGCCATGATGATGTCGCTATGGCCAAGGCCATTATACAGCAGCGTCTGCGCCTTTGCGCCCAACTTCGCCTGCGCGGCGGCAAGGGCGGTGCCATTGCGCGGTTTGACAGTGGTGTCCGCACTGCCGGTCAGCAGCAGCATCGGCGGCGCATCCTTGCGGGCAAAGGTGATCGGCTGGCTGGGCGTCGGGTCAGGCATCTGGCCAAAGGCCGCCTTTGACGCATCCGACGTAAAGGGCACGAAATCATAGGGGCCTGCGAGCCCGGCAAAGCTGTGCACGGCGTTGTCGGCCGCACCTGCCGCCTTCAACCACTGTTGGTCCAACGTCAGCAGCGCGGCGATATGCGCACCAGCCGAATGTCCGCTCAAGTTGATCCGCGCCGGATTGCCGCCATAAGTCGCGATGTTCTTTTGCACCCAGGCAACGGCGGCGGCTCCGTCCTCGACAAAGCCGGGGAAGCGCACCTCCGGCACAAGCCGATAGTCGGGCAGGACAACGATATAGCCGCGCGCAGCAAGGGCGCGACCGACAAAGCCGTAAAGCTCCCGGTCGCCGCTGTTCCAGCTGCCGCCATAGAAAAAGACGATGACATCACGCGGTGTCTTGGACGCAGCCGTGGGCACCCAGATATCGAGCTTCTGGCGGTCTTGCGGACCAAAGGCCATGCCGCTGGCCACCTTGCGGGCCGGTGCGCCGAGCGTCAGCAGCGCATCAACGCTGTTGAGCAGCCCAACCTGGCTCCATTTGCTGGCATATCCAATCGCTCCAAAGAGCAGCCCAAGTGCGCCGAGCGCGATCAAGATTTTCCCCATAGGGCCGCTCATCGCACAAGCTTGACGTTTACGGCAAGTGCGACGACCATGGCACCAAAGAGAGAGGGTATATGAGCTGGGAAAAAGAAGTCGAGGAACTGAAGCGGCGGCAGAAGCTGGCTGAAGGCATGGGCGGCCCAGAAAAACTGAAGCGCCAGAAGGACGGCGGCAAGCTGAACGTCCGCGAACGCATTGCGGGGCTGGTCGACAAGGGCTCCTTCCGCGAAGTCGGCAAGCTGGGCGGCGTCGGGCAATATGATGCCAAGGGGAACCTCACCTCTTTCCTGCCCGCCAACATCCTGTTCGGTCGCGCGCGGATCGACGGTCGCCCCGTCGTCGTGCAGGCCGATGACTTCACAGTGCGCGGGGGTGCGGCAGACGCCTCGCTCCACGGTAAGCTCATCCAGTCTGAAAAACTCGCCAACGAATATCGGATGCCGCTGGTCCGCCTGATCGAGGGCACAGGCGGCGGCGGATCGGTCAAGACGCTGGAGACAACGGGTTATACCTACGTCCCCGAAGTGCCGGGCTGGGAGCTGATGGTCGATAATCTGTCGACCGTGCCTGTCGTCGCGCTCGGGCTTGGTCCGGTCGCAGGGCTCGGCGCTGGACGTCAGGTCATGGCGCATTATTCGGTGCTGGTAAAAGGCCTGTCGCAGATGTTTGTGGCAGGGCCGCCGGTGGTCGCAGCGGTCGGGGAAAACCGGACCAAAGAAGAACTGGGCGGCTCCTCCATACACGCGAAGAACGGCGCGATTGACGATGAGGCGGAGAGTGAAGCCGATGCCTTTGCCAAGGCGCGGCGCTTCCTCTCTTACCTGCCCTCCTCGGTCCACGAGCTGCCGACACGCACGCCATCTCGTGACCGGCCTGACCGGCGCGACCCCGGCTTGATTGAGGCCGTCCCGCGCGACCTGCGCAACCTTTACAAAATCCGCCCGATCATTGAGGCGGTGATGGATGAGGGCAGCTTCTTTGAAATCGGCCGCCAGCATGGGCCGAGCGTCGTCACCGGCTTTGCGCGGCTCGACGGCTATCCCGTCGCCGTCATGGCGTCTGACCCAATGGTCTTGGGCGGGCTGTGGACGGCCGCGAGCGCGCGCAAGCTGGAACGCTTTGTTGATCTCGCCGACACCTTCCATCTGCCCATCATCCACTTGGCTGACGTGCCGGGCTTCCTGATCGGGCGGAAGGCAGAGGATGAAGCGACCATCCGCTTTGGCAGCCGCGCGATGATGGCCGTCTATCAGGCGAAGGTGCCGATCTGCGCCGTCATCCTGCGCAAGGCTTATGGCATGGCGGGCAGCGCGCATGCCAACCTCTCCCGCCACAAATGGCGCTATGCTTGGCCCTCAGGCGATTGGGGGAGCCTGCCCATCTCAGGCGGGCTGGAAGCCGCCTATAAGTCAGACCTAGAGGCCAGCGACAATCCCAAGGCCCTTTTGAAGGACATTCAGAAGCGGCTGAACGACGTGCGCAGCCCATTCCGCACCGCTGAGAAATTCGGGATTGAAGACATTATCGACCCCCGTGACACGCGGCCTTTGTTGTGCGAGTTTGTGGAGCATGCCTACCGCGTTTTGGAGGCGGGGCCTGTTTCGAAAGGATGGCGTTGTTGAGCACTCCGCGTAACATTGGTCCGGTTCATGACCGGGCCCAGATCGTCCATACATTGGCGCGTGCCTTTCAGGACGATCCGGCGCTGAGCTGGATCATCCCCGACGCCGCACAGCGCAAAATCCGCTTGCCGCGCATGTTTGACTTTATCGTGCCGCTCGACCTGCGCGATGGCTTTGCGCTTGGGTCTGCAGATGGCGAGGCGGCAACCCTCTGGCGTTCGCCCGGTAAGCCGCACACGGGCCTGCTCGACATGGTTATGATGCTGCCCGCCGTGTTCCATACCTTCGGCACAGCCGCGTTGCGGGGGCTGGCCGTTTCCGAAGCGATGGACGCCCACCACCCCAAGGGCATCACTTATTTCTACCTGCATTATGCAGGCGTTCTGCCCGAACATCAGGGCAAAGGCTGGGGCGGTGCCGCCATCCGCGCGGGGCTGGATAAGGCCGACGCGGCGGGCACCCCCGCCCTTCTGGAAACGGCCACCGAACGCAACGTTGGCCTCTACACAAGCCTCGGCTTTGAGATCCTGTCCGAATGGGATGTGCCCAAAGGCGGCCCCCATTTCTGGACGATGCTGCGGCGGGTGCAAGTTTAGAGATTTAGTCGTCTGCCGACTTCATCAACTCCAGCAAATTCAAGGGTCCGGGTAATATAGTTACCCCATTTGCCGTGCCCGTTTTGAAGGCTTCCTTCCAAAACTGGTAATTCTGCTTACCTCCGAAAACAGTCAGAGACAGGCTCTCACTCTTCCAGACCGACAGTTCGCCGAAATTCTTCACAAAATTGTCGAGTGTGTTCCATGTCGCGTTGGGCAATCTACGCTGGAATGGTCGATCTTTGTCCCAAAACCCGCCCGCAGAGACGACAGACATTTGGCAGACATCAACCGCCAAACCAAACATAGCATGTAACACTTCTTCGCGTCCGATGCGATGAGCGCGCAGGTGCACAGGATCAACGGGCTCTCCCTTCTGGACTTTGCTCTCCAGTTTACCGCTTCCAACTTCGAAATCGTATTTTCCGATATAAATTCGGTCGGCCAGAATGTTGATCAGACGAACTGTCTGTGAACGTTCCAGATCCCTCGGATTTTCTCCCTCTTCCAGTCGATAATCGTCTGGCGTGTCGAGCATCATCCCGCAAATGAGTTGGGAATAAACGGACTTCTCCACCGCACTGTAAGAAATGGGGCGGTCAGTGCCCTTGCCACCCATTTCGATGAAGTCGCGCAGCCGATTCTCTGGGTCATATAGAATGGCATTTCGCTGATGGTCGATGATGTAACGCTTCATCTGCGCCTGCTCACCCTTGAAGTGATCGACAAGCTGCTGTTCGGTAAATTGAGAATAGTCTTCGGGGTGATTCCGTTCTGCACGGAACCTAACGACACGGTCCCGGTAGATGCTGGCGCCCATGTGCCGCTGCGTTGCTTTGTCGAATGCAACCTGCCGCAAAGTGGTACCAGCATGATTGTTAGCTGTCAGAAGTAGGTCATGATCGGGATCGATGAAGAGGCGAACAGGCAAATACTCCTCACCAAGCAGCAACTGCGCGGCAGCTTTGTGCTGCCCGTCGAATATGCGAACCTTGGGTCCGCCTTTCTCATCCGTATCAATCCACGCAAGTGGGACGTGAAGTTGCGGGTATCCCTTGTAAAACTCCTCAATCAGACCTCGGATATTCGATCCAATGCCTCGAGGGTTCAAATCGCTGTCGTGAAACAAGTACTCCTTTGGCAACATGACGAAAACATAGCGCAGCCCGGAAAGACGATCCCGCCAAATCGGAGCGGTGACCACATCAGGCTTACCGATGGCCGCAAGGCTGTATCGCAGTCCTGCGCCTGACTCTTCTTGATGTGTTTTCAATTCATGCTTCGCGCCACCCCGCTCTGCCAAGATATGTCCGAGATTGATGCCTCGAGGATCACTCACACTGGACCGAATATCGTCAAGCCTAGACAAGATTCGTGCGACGTGAAGATTTGCTGCCTGCTTCGACCGGTTCGCGCTAGCAAAAGTTAGTGCCCAATTTGTCTGTTCGTCAGGTCCATTGTCTCTAAGGGGTACGATATGATCTATATCGAGGTTATCTACATGAAGTGAAAGGTCAATTTTCTTCCCAGTAATGAAACATTGACCTTGTTGTGCTTCCCACAGTTTCGGAACAAGAGCCGCCCGTTCAGCCGATGAAAGTTGTCGCAATCCCATAACATTTGCACTCCAGTACGCGTGCTTTATGTCACCAGAAAAATACATTCAAGTTGGTGTAATATATTCTTTAAAGCGTGGGCACCTGCTGGCTGATGCAATGGAAGCTGCCGCCGCCGGTCAGGATGTGCGTGGCGGGCAAGCCCATTGTCCGCCTGCCGGGGAAGAGATTGGCAATCGCCTCGACCGCTTTGTCATCGCTCGGCCCGCCGTAGATTGGCACGACCACCACCGCATTGCCGATGTAGAAGTTCATATGGCTGGCAGGGATAGCTTCCCCGTCCTCATCCAGATGAAGACCCGCCGACGGGATCGTCACAATCTCAACAGGCCAGTCTTTCGCCCGCGCCAAAGCATCAGCGAACACAGCGACATTGGGGTCATCATCGCCAAAGGGTTCCGGCAACGCCAGCACGCCGGGGGCCACAAAGCGGGCGAGGTTATCGACATGGCCATCCGTATGGTCGTTGAGCAGCCCGACGCCGAGCCAAAGAATGTCTATCAGACCGAGATCGACCATCAGGCGCTCTTCAATGTCGCGCCGCGAAAGCTGCGGGTTGCGGTTGGGGTTGAGCAGACACTGACCGGTCGTGACGCACAGCCCGGCACCATCAACCTCAATCGCCCCGCCTTCCAATACCCAGTCGCGCGCAGACCGCTCCAGACCGGCCTGTGCGCAGAGCACGCGGGCCAGATCATCATCAAGCGGTGAGGGATATTTCCCGCCCCAGCCATTGCCCTTGTAATCCAGCGCCAGGGGCGCGCCATCTTCTGCGACGACAATCGGCCCGGTGTCGCGCAGCCAGATGTCGAAGAACGGTGCCGAGACAATCTCTACACCCGGTGCAGCTAGGGCGCGTGCGGCCTCTTCGGCCAAGCCATTGGCGCAGACGAGACGGACCGTCTCCCCCGCGCCATCGGCATGAACGGCGTTGGCAAAGGCCGCGACCTCGGCCTGCGCGCCGTCCAGATCATCGAGCCAGAGATCAGCCGCCGAAGGGAAACCGATCCAGACGCTGTCATGCGGAGCCCATTCGGGGGACTGATGCAGTGTCACTTGCCCCCCCGGCTCTTGTCGCGCGCGGCGCGGAATTCGGCGGTCGGATACCAGTTCGGCCAGACATTGCCATCCGCAAGCGCGCGGCCGATCTGATAGTTGAGCGTCAGATCTTCAACCGCGCCATCCCAGACCCAGTCATCCCGATATTCATCCTGCGGCTTGTGATAGCGGTTGGTCGTGTAATCTTCCGACGCCGCGGCTCCTGCGGCCTTGCCACCGTTCACAAAGTCTTCGCCGGAATCAAAATAGATCATCGGCACGCCCAGCTTGGCAAAGCTGAAATGGTCTGACCGGTAGAAGCTGCCCTTTTCCGGCGAGGGTTCCGGCTCGACGCGGCGGCCCTGCGCTTTGACGAACTGATCGAGCAGTGGCTCCAGCTCCGACTTACCGCCGCCGATAACAGTCACGTCCTTCGTGCGTCCTGCCACATTCAGCCCGTCCATGTTGATGCCGCCCACGGTCTTGGCGAGCGGGAAGAGCGGGTTGGCGGCATAATATTCCGATCCCAGAAGGCCGGACTCTTCTGCCGTGACCGCCAAAAACAGGATGGACCGGTCTGCCGCACCCGCCTTCGCATGCGCTTCGGCCAAAGCGATAAGCCCCGCCGTGCCCGTCGCATTGTCGAGCGCGCCGTTGCAAATGTTGTCGCCCTTCACCGGCTCACAAATACCAAGATGATCCCAGTGCGCGGAATAGAGCACATATTCATCCGGACGCGTCTTACCCGGAAGCACGCCGGCGACATTCTTCGACACAAGGTGCTTGATGTCCGTCTCAAAGCTGAGCGATGCCTTCAGGCCAAGCGGCACAGCCTTAAAGCCCTTCTTCTTGGCAGCAGCCGAAAGGAGGGCGAGATCCTTGCCTGCCGCCGCCATCAGCTTCTGCGCACCCTCATTCGAGATCCAGCCATTGGCCTGCGTGTCACCCATGTGGCGGTCCGCTGCATCCATGCGGATTTGCGGGCCGGTCCAGCTTGAGACGACAACGCTCCAGGGATAAGCGGCTGGATAGGTGTCATGCACGATGATCGCCGCCGCCGCGCCCTGCCGCGCCGCTTCCTCATATTTGTAGGTCCAGCGACCATAATAGGTCATGGCACGCCCGCCGAACGGGCCCTTCAGGTCTTTCGCTTCATAGTCGGGATCATTGACGAGGATGACGACTGTCTTCCCCTTCACGTCCACGCCCTTATAATCGTTCCAGCCCTTTTCCGGGGCGTTGATGCCGTAGCCGACAAAGACAACATCGCTGTTCTTGATCTCCGTCTTCGGCACGATGCGATCACTATAGACGACCAGATCCTTCTTATAGGCAAGGTCGAGCGGTGCCTTGCCGCCGCTGATCTTCAGGCTGGTTGCGGGATCGGCTGTCATCCGTACCATTGGTACATCCTGAAACCAGCTGCCCTTGTTGGCGGGCTGGAGCCCGGCCGCCGCAAAGCGACCGGCGACATACCCAATCGTCTTGTCTTCGCCCGCTGTCGTCGGCGCGCGGCCTTCAAAGGTGTCAGACGACAGCGTCTTGGTAACTTCCTTCAGCGTGTTGACCGAGATTGCGGGGCCGGCGGCGAAGGCCGTGCCGGTGAGGAGGCACGTGACGAGGAGAGAAATGGCGCGCATCATGGCGATACTCCGGGGTTTTGATCTGACCGTGCAATGGCATTGGCCAAGCGCATCCGCAAGTAGACATGAAGCGGGTTGAAATGCGCAAGGTGTCGTTTATCAATAACCAAATACTTATCGCGGAGTGAAGTAATGCGTGGCGCAATTTCGGTATTGGTTTCGTTTATTCTATCCACATCCGCGTCAGCACAACAAAATGATCCGGCAGCCGCATTTGGCGCCCGCGAATCCATTGAACAGATTTCGCTTTCCCCCGACGGGACCAAGATCGCCTATATCGCACCGAGTAAAGGCCAATCTAGTCAATTATTTACAGTTGATTTAAATGGCGATGGAAAGACATTTGTGGCCTTGTCATCGTCCGGCAAACCAGACCGGCTGGGGCGATGCAGCTGGATCTCAAACACCCGCCTGGCCTGCAACGTCTATGGCGTGATTTCTGACAATCAGGACCGGAGCTACATGTCGCGAGTCTTCGCCGTTGATGCGGACGGGAAGAATCTAAAAATGCTGAGCAACCGGCAAACGGGCACTGCCAATTACATGGCCTATTCCGGCGGTGGTGTTCTCGAAGCGCTGAAAGGGGACGGAAACCGCGTCCTAATGGCGCGGATCTATGTTCCAGAGGAAAAGGCCGGGACACTGATTAACAAAACGCAGGAAGGCTTCGGCGTCGATGCCTTGGACAGCGTGACGCTTCGGGCCACGCGCGTCGTGAAGCCCGTTGCCGATGCCGTGGAATTCCTGTCCGACGGTCAAGGTCAGGTCCGGATCATGGGGCTGGGTGATTATCGGGCGGGCTATAATACGGGCATCACCAAATACCGATACCGGCCAATAGGGTCTGACAGCTGGGCGCCTTTATCAGATTATGACTTCCAGAATTATATCGGCTTCAATCCCGCGAATATTGAGGTTGCGACCAATTCCGTCCTCGGCTTTGAAAAGCTGGATGGCCGAACAGCCGTCTACCGCGTCAAGCTGGACGGATCGGGCGAGAAATCGCTCGTCTTCAAGCATGATCAGGTGGATGTTGATCAGATTGCCACCATCGGACGCAGCCGCCGCCCCATCGGAATCAGCTATGCCACGGACCGGCGCTACATCTCCTATTTCGACAAAGATTTGGAGGTCCTGCGAACGAAACTGGAGAAAGCTCTGCCCAATATTGATCAAGTGAGTTTTCTTGATTCAAGCGAAGACGAAAGCGTCCTGTTGCTGATGGCCTCCAGCGACACTGTGCCGGGCGACTATTATCTGCTCGACCGCAGAACCAACAAATTGCGCCCCCTCTTCGGGGTCCGACCGGAGCTGGAAGGGTATAAGCTCGCCTCGGTCAAATCGGTGGAGGTCACGGCCGCGGACGGGACCAAGGTCCCCGCTTATCTCACCCTGCCGCCGGGCAGCACCGGGCGCAATCTTCCGGCCCTTGTCATGCCCCATGGTGGCCCCAGCGCGCGCGACGAATGGGGCTTTAACTGGCTGGCACAGTATTTGGCCAATCAGGGCTATGCAGTCCTTCAACCCAATTATCGCGGCTCCTGGGGCTATGGAGATGAATGGTTTCAGCAGAATGGCTTCCGGTCCTGGAAGACAGCGATTGGCGATGTGACCGATAGCGGCCGCTGGCTGGTGGCACAGGGCATTGCGGACCCTAAGAAGCTGGCCATCTTCGGCTGGTCCTACGGCGGGTATGCAGCCCTTCAATCCGGCGTGACTGCGCCAGATTTGTTCAAGGCGATTGTCGCCGTCGCTCCTGTCACAGACCTTGCCCAGTTGAGGCTGGAAGCTGTCGGCTACTCCAACCGCCGCCTATTGGAAGAGGAGATCGGATCGGGGCCGCATCTGAAAGAAGGCTCCCCCGCACAAAATGCCGGCCAGATCTCCGCACCTGTATTGATCGTTCATGGCCTGAACGACGTGAACGTGAACATCAACCAGTCGCGCCTGATGGTGGACCGACTAAAGGATGCCGGACGGCCGCCTGAATATATGGAAGTGCCTGAGCTCGACCATTATATGGAAGATAGCGGCATCCGGCGGGCCATGCTGTCCCGGTCTTCGGCCTTTCTGGCAAAGGCGCTGGGCCGGTAACGAAAAAGGGCGGCAGGGGAACGTGCTTTGACGGAGACATCATCCAACCCCGCCCTTGAACTGACGGTCTATGAACCGGACGTGACAGGTGAGGACATCTGCATCGGGGATGTATCGGCCCTTCTCGCAGATGCGCCCTATGCATTGCGCAGGCTTGAAATATTGGCGGAAAAAACGATCCGACAGCCCGATGAAATCTGGTCCGAATGGTCGAACATCCCGCTATCAGGCATTGAGACACAGTTCCGCCCTGCAGGTCCAATTACAATCCGCCGATATATCGCCCGCTTTCGCATCGATGGGCAGCTCATTTGCGTGACTGCCCTTACTGAAATCGACTCAGTCGGCTGGCGCGTGCGAGAGGTGCTTGACGGCGAAGCAGCTGTGAACGCGGCGCGGACCGGGGTGCTTTGTTATCGGCGGGGGTGAGGATGTCGCCGGCGGGCGGCAGGGGAGTTTGCTGTAGGGCTGTGATCTGGGGCTGGACTCGAACCAGCATCACGCCAGCGGCATTGCCAAAGCAACGCCGCCGCCGCCCCTTATCCATCGAGGTACACCTGATCATAGCGGCGGATTAGACGTGGGCACTTGGGTGGTCAAGGATGGGGCAGTTTCCCAAACCCCACGTCGCCCCGTGCTTGACACGGGGCCCGGCTGTTCTCTGGCCCCATCGGCGCAAAGCCAAACCCCGGATCAAGTCCGGGGTGACGAAGAGAGGACAGAGGGAGGATCACCTCAACGAAAAAGGGCGGCCCCGAAGGACCGCCCTTTCAAATTCGTTCGTGAGACCGAAATTAGCGCGAATAGAATTCGACGACCAGGTTCGGTTCCATCTTCACCGGATAGGGCACTTCGTCGAGCGTCGGGACGCGCGTGAAGGTGACCTTGGCAGCGCCGTCGGTGGCGATGTACTCTGGGATGTCACGCTCAGCGAGGCTCTGCGCTTCGATAACGAGGGCCATTTCCTGCGCCTTGTTGCTTAGCGTGATTTCCGAGCCGACATCAACCCGACGCGAGGCAATGTTGCACTTCACGCCGTTCACGCGGATGTGACCATGCGAGACAAGCTGACGCGCGGCGAAAACCGTCGGGGCAAACTTGGCGCGATAAACGATGGCGTCCAGACGACGCTCAAGCAGGCCGATGAGGTTCTGCGAGGTATCACCCTTCATACGGTCAGCTTCGTGATAGCAGCTGCGGAACTGCTTTTCAGTCACGTCGCCATAATAGCCCTTGAGCTTCTGCTTGGCGCGGAGCTGCAGACCGAAGTCAGACGTCTTGCCCTTGCGGCGCTGACCGTGCTGGCCGGGGCCATATTCACGCTTGTTGACGGGGGATTTCGGGCGACCCCAGATGTTCTCACCCAGGCGACGGTCAAGCTTGTGCTTGGCGCTATGGCGCTTCGACATATTCTTACTCCAATTGCGTTTCGTATCAGTTTCCGGAACCGCGCAACCGAGGAGAACTCGGCCGGACACCTGCTTCACCGGAGTGCAGGGTCAATTGCGGAAGGCCGCGCTCATATAGCAGCAACCCGAAGAGTCAAGCATTCTGGAGGAAAAGGCTCAGTTTGCGCGGGACTTGGACCCGGACTTCATGTTGCGGCGGGCCGATTCAGACCATTCACCTTCCGGCAGGCAGACCTTTTTCTTCTTGGCAAGGCGAGAGCCGGTGACTTCGATGTTCTTGCAGATGATGCGCGGTTCAGCGGGGGCTTCGGTTGCAACTGTCGCTGGCGCTGCACTTGCGTCGGTTGTCGCAACAGTCGCCGATTCTTAAGCCAGCAATGCAAGAGCGAAGGCCATGAAAGAAAAAGACATTCAGGATTTCCTTGGGAAAAGTTCAAAATGCTGCATAGCAACATGAGCAAAATGTCGCCAGCCGATTTGCGAGTGAGGCGGCCTCAATCCCGCTTTTGTGGCCGCTCGATCATCGTCAGAACACCGCGCAACGTGCGCACCTCATTGGCGTTCCAAGCCGGCTTTGTCAGGACTGACCGAAGCGTGCGCCGCGTGACATGGGCGCGATCCGGCGGGAAGAAATAGCCTGCGCCATCGAGCATGCCTTCCAGATGCGCAATCAGGCCGTCGAGCTCAGCCTGAGCGGCAGGCGGATCGAGGTCTGTCTTTGGCGGGCTTTTGAGGGCCACGTGCTTCGACCATTCATAGGCAACCAGAATGACCGCCTGCGCGAGATTGAGCGAGCCGAATTCTGGGTTGATCGGCACGGTCACAATCTTGCGGGCGATGGTCACATCGTCTGTTTCAAGGCCGGAACGCTCGGGGCC
>JBBATS010000007.1:12448-78250 GCA_040398625.1 Chakrabartia sp.
GCTTCGCACTGCCGCCGTCTGCGGATGGCCGAATTGTCCTCGGTGGGACGCGAGTCCTTCACCTGGCTGTCATCATGTCCGCAAAAGGGGCACCGCAAGGCTCAGAGTCCTTCGTAAACCGGGAAGCGCCCGCACAGCTCTTCCACGCGCTGGCGGACATGTGCTTCGACCTGCGCATCACCCGCCTCGCCATTCTTGCGCAGGCCATCAACCACTTCGGCGATCATCTGCCCGATCTGGCGGAACTCTTCGGTTCCAAAGCCACGCGTGGTGCCGGCAGGCGTGCCCAGACGAATGCCCGATGTCAGCGCGGGCTTTTCATCATCATAGGGGATGTTGTTCTTGTTGCAGGTGATCGCGGCGCGGTCGAGCGCGTGTTCGGCATGCTTGCCCTTGGCCTGCTTGGGGCGGAGATCGACGAGCATCAGGTGGTTGTCGGTGCCACCTGAGACGATGTCGAGACCCTGTTCCTGCAGCGATGCGGCCAATGCCTTGGCATTGTCGACAATCGCCTGCGCATAGACCTTGAAGCCGGGCTTCATCGCTTCGGCAAAGGCCACGGCCTTACCTGCGATGATGTGCATCAACGGTCCGCCCTGAAGTCCGGGGAAGATCGCGCTGTTCATCTTCTTGGCGATGGCTTCATCATTGGAGAGGATGATGCCTGAGCGCGGGCCGCGCAGCGACTTGTGCGTCGTGGTAGTCGTCACATGTGCATGCGGCACGGGGCTTGGGTGGACGCCGCCTGCAACAAGGCCAGAGATGTGCGACATGTCTGCCAACAGATAGGCGCCAATCTCATCCGCAATCTCACGGAAGCGGGCCCAATCCCAAAAGCGGGAATAGGCCGTGCCGCCGCAGATGATCAGCTTGGGCTTATTCTCACGCGCGATACGGGCGACCTCATCCATATCGATGATCTGGTCTTCCGGGCGCACCGTATAAGGCACCGGCTTGAACCACTTGCCCGACATGTTGACGGGTGATCCGTGTGTAAGGTGGCCACCGGCCGCGAGGTCGAGACCCATGAAGCTATCGCCGGGCTGGAGGAGCGCCAGGAAGACGGCCTGATTCATCTGGCTGCCGCTATTGGGCTGCACATTGGCGAAATTGGAACCGAACAGCGCCTTGGCGCGGTCAATGGCGAGCGTTTCAATCTCGTCCACATATTCGCAGCCACCATAATAGCGGCGTCCGGGATAGCCCTCGGCGTACTTGTTGGTCAGAATTGAGCCACAGGCTTCAAGCACCGCGCGTGAGGCGACGTTTTCCGATGCAATCAGCTCAATCTTGTCGCGCTGGCGACCCAATTCCTTGCCGATCCAGCCCGCGATTTCAGGATCACTTTCCGCCAGAGAGCGGGTGAAGAACCCTTCTGAGAGAGCGGGGTTGGCATCGGAGGGACGGCTGTTCATACTTCTTCCTTGTTCAGGACAGGGTTGGACAATTTTGTAACGCGGCGCGCGTGACGGTCGCCGCCGAATTCGGTCGCGAGGAAGGCCTCGATGCAGGCCTTGGCCATTTCGATGCCAACAAGCCGTGCGCCCATGGCGATGACGTTCGCGTCATTATGTTCGCGGCTCAGCTTGGCAGACAAGGGCTCAGACACCAGCGCACAGCGGCAGGCCGGGTTGCGGTTGACGGCAATGGAAATGCCAATGCCGGACCCGCACAGGGCGATCCCGCGTTCGGCCTCACCTGCGGCGACCGCGCGACCCAGCTTGTAGCCATAATCGGGATAATCGACGCTGGTGCCGTCATAGGGACCAAGATCGGACACATCATGCCCTGCCTCGCCCAGCCACTGGACGAGCGCGGCTTTCAGCTCAAGCGCGGCATGATCGGAAGCAATCGCAATGCGCATTTTGACGCCTGCACCCCTGACTGGATTAACTCGGAAACCCGCCCTTAGGGGAGGTCGCGTCTGATTGCCACCAGCTATTGTGCCTGCGCGTGTGGACTTTGGGGAAAGGCCACTTTGGGGGGAAAGGCCACTTTCGGGGGAAAGGCCACTTTGGGAGAAACACAAAAAGAAACCCCGGTGCATCGCTGCACCGGGGTCAGGCAACCTCCCCTTGAGGTTTCGGTTTAGAACTTGACGCCGGCAGCGATACCGTAGCGGCGCGGTTCAAGAGTAAAGATGTTGGTGTACAGGCCCGAGGACTGGTCCGTTACGTACAGACCGGTCGTTGAGCTGCTGTCAAAGATGTTCTGGACAAAGCCACGCAGGAACCACTTGTCGTCAACACCGCTGAGCTGGACCTGCGCATTGGCCTGGGCATAGCCCGCCACCTTGTTGATCCGGCCGTTGAAGATGTTGCCGTAGCTGTCACCCGTGTAGGTCAGGTCGACACGTGGGACGACCGTCATGCCATTTTCCAGTTCGACCGTGTACTGCGTCCCAACCGAGAACTTGTAGTTCGGCGCCTGTGGCAGCTTGTTGCCCTTGATGTTGGTCGCAACGCCAGCGTTCAGGATCGTAACACCACCGAATGCAGCACCAGCGGGGCCTGCTGCCTGAGCGGCCAAGACCGAGCAGATGCTAAAGGCACCATTGGCAGCAATGCCGCTGTCCGCGCCGAAGCTCGTCGGTGCCCGCAGGCCAAGACCCGCGTTGATTGCGCCGACAAAGCCATTGACGCCTGCAGCGCTACCCGAGTTGGACACTGCCGTGCAGTTCGACGCGTTGGTCAGGTCCTTGATGATGACCGCGTCTGAACGGCCGCCCGATGGATCACGCGGGTTGGACAGGAACTTGTCCTGGCTCACCTTGGTGTGCAGATAGCTGGCACCCATGTTGATCGCCCATTCGCGGCTCGGGCGAATGATGCTTTCAAGTTCGAGACCGTAGATATCGGCGTCAACGTTGTCGTTGACCGAGGTACGGGCCACGATGCGGCTCAGCTGCAGCGCCTTATACTGATAGTAGAAGGCCGTTGCGTTGAAGGTGAACTTGCCATTGGCAAACACGTTCTTCGAACCGATTTCGAAAGCGTTGACGAATTCAGGCGTGAAGCTGTCATTAACCGCGAAAATCGGCTGCAGCGGTGGGTTGATACCACCCGACTTATAACCGCGTGAGAAGGACGCGTAGATCAGATTGTCTTCCGAGACCTTCCAATCAAGTACCGCACGACCCGTCCATTCGCTGAACTTTGCATTACGCTCCTGATAGGGTTCGCAACCCGTGGTGTTGGCCGGGGTCAACACACCGGACGCTGTCGTGCTCGTGATCGAGCAAGGCGTGGCCGGATCGGCATCGTATGGCTGCAGACGCGACGTCGCTGGAGCGCCCGTGACCGCGAAGCCGTTGACATAAGGCGATGAGAACAAATCGGTCGAGTTGTTCGGTGTCAGGAAGCTGGCCAATGTGGACCGGGCCCGGACAAACTTCTCGTCATTGTTATAACGAATGCCGACCGTCAGCTTTACCGCTTCGCTCATTTCATAATAAGCTTCGCCGAACAGACCATAAGACTTCACGCTGAAGAAATCTGTGTTGTTGCGGAAGTAGGGCGAACCGAGATAGCCCGGAGGCGGCGGTGATGCACCTGGGATCGCCGCAAGACCGGCACGGCCAAGCGCGTTGAAGGACCCGAGCAGGCCAGACACATAGTCAATGGTGAACGAGTTCACATAATAGCTGTTCTCGCTAAGCTTCGAGTCCAGATAGATACCGCCGAGAAGGAAGTTGATCGGGCCATCAAAATCTGTGGTCGCGATGGCTTCAACCGACCAGTCCTTGGTGTACTGGTTTGACCGGTCAAAGTCCTGCGGCGTTGCCGAGCAGAGCCTTTTTCCGCTGAAGGACCCAGTGCCGCTTTCTTCTGCAAGCGAGGTGCAGAGGTTGCCTGCGGCGCCATTGGGAATGACGGCATTGGCAAAACCGGTGAAGAAGGACGCCGGCAGACCCGGGACGAGGCCCGCAGCTGCGGCCTGCAACGTGCCAAGGCCAGCGGCAAAGCCTGCACGGTTCTGGACCGAAAGGTTGTAATCCTGCGAGGAATCCACCGTCGCCTTGTGATAGAAGCCGGTCAGCTGGAGGTTAACAGCGCCAAGTTCCTGCTGAATGCGGGCCTGATACTGCTCTTCCGACGTGAAGTAAGACGGCGTGTAATCCGTATTCACCTGACGCACATTGGCGGGATTCACAGCATTGGCGTAGGGGTCCGGACCATAAATGCTGCCGAGCCCGAATGCCGCTGGAATGCCATTGATCGTGAGGAACTCACGCGACGTCAAAGTGCCGGTGAAGTTCGAGTTTGAGTTCTGCGTGCCATATTCGCGACGGTTTGGCAGACAGCCCAGAACGCCGGTTGGGTCGCGCTGGCAAAGCTGCTTCTGGATGCGGAGACGGTTGTCCTTTTCACGGAAATAGGAGGCCGACAGATCAATGGTGGTGCTGTCGGTCGGCTCCCAGCGGAGTGATCCGCGGACCGAGTACATGTCACGACCGTCGAGCTTTGAGCCGTCGAAGACGTTTTCGGTGTAACCGTCACGCTTCAGGTAGAAGCCGGCAACACGAACGCCGAGGGTGTCCGAAAGCGGGACGTTGATCATGCCCTTCGCTTTGACCGCGTCGAAATTGCCATATTCAATTTCGCCGGAGCCCTTGAAGCCGGTCAGGTCAGGGCGCTGGGGAATGAAGTTGACCACGCCCGAGGTTGCGTTGCGGCCGAACAGGGTGCCCTGCGGTCCGCGCAGAACTTCGATACGCTCCATGTCAAAGAATTCGGTTTCGAACAGACGCGTCGCGAGGAGCGGCGTACCGTCCAAGTGAATGCCCGTTGCCGAGTCACACGAAACGCCGACGCAGAGATCGCCGATGCCGCGGATCGTGAAGCTGGAGCCGGTGAAGTTGCCCTTTGAGAAGGTGACGTTCGGCAAGGTCAGCTGAAGATCGGACGAGTTTTCAATCTGCTGCTTTTCAAGCGCTTCGGCGGAGAACGCCGAAACCGCGATTGGCACTTCCTGAAGGCTTTGCGCCTGACGCTGTGCCGTCACGATGATTTCATCTGCAGCGAACGAGCCTTCGTCGGCTTGCGCTGTCTGGGCCAAAGCCGGTGTCGCTGCCAACATGGCAAAAGCTGACACACTGGTGACGTAGAAACCCTTCATAATCCCCATCTCCCATACATTCACGCCGGACCTTCCGGCTATTCTGAGCGTTTTTTACGCTTGTGAGACTTAGTCTGCGTTGAGATTCGGGTTCCGTCAATGGACGAAATCGAAGCAATTCAGCCAAGTTGCAGCCTTTAGTTGACGTTCAGGTCAAGATTTCACCGGATGACGTAAGGGAATTGGCGACTTATGGGCATATGTTGCGAATTTGCACCACCACCAAAAGGATTTGCAACCTTGTCCACCCTCAGCATGTTAGCCATAGGAAATTGCATAAGTTAACGGAGAGAGCGCCATGTCCGATGAAAACAAGGTTCCTGTGCCGGATGAGGTCGCAGCCGCCATCCGCACTTTGATCACATGGTCCGGCGATGATCCCGACCGCGAAGGGCTGATTGATACGCCCAAGCGTGTGGCGCGCGCCTGGAAAGAATATTGTGCGGGCTATGCGGAAGATCCGGGGCTGCACCTGTCGCGCACTTTTGATGAAGTGGGCGGCTATGATGAAGTCGTGCTACTGCGTGACATTCCATTCCAGTCGCATTGCGAGCATCATATGGCACCGATCGTGGGCAAGGCATCGATCGCCTATCTGCCCAACAACCGCGTTGTCGGCATCTCCAAGCTGGCACGGGTTCTTCACGGCTATGCCCGCCGCCTTCAGGTGCAGGAACGCCTGACGGCCGAGGTCGCCAAGTGCATCTGGGACAATCTCCATCCCGAAGGCGTTGCCGTCGTGATCGAAGCGACACATGGCTGCATGACAGGCCGCGGCGTTCGCACGCCGGGCGTTGTCATGACGACCAGCCGCTTGCTTGGCTGCTTTTTGGATGACCATAAGAGCCGCAAGGAAGTGATGAGCCTGATGGGCTATTAAGGCCCGGACGGCAGCTTATCTGTCGGGAAGGTTGTCCAGCGTCCGGCGGATTTCGCGGATAACGCGCAACGCAGTTTCAAGCTCGCCCATGTCGATGCCTTCGATAACCTGAGCGACTTCCGGGCTGATTTCATCAATCGCGCGAGCGTGCGCTTCACGTCCGTCTTCGGTGATCTCCACCCAAAGATCGCCGTCAGAGCCTTCCACCGCCACTGTCGTCAAAAGATCCCGCTCAACAAGCGATGCGACCTTTTGCGCCATATAAGCGTCGTCATCCTGAAACGCCCAAGCAAGGAGCGACAGGCGCTCCCGGGATTTTTCATTGCGGATGAAATGCGTGAGGACGCCAAATTGCCCGGTCGACATGCCGGCAGGGGTCGCCTTATCGTACCGGTTGCGCAGCAGATGCTCGACCATCGCGATCTCTGTTAGGAGATGGAGGACCGTCTTTTTGTCGTTCGGCGTTTTCATGACTACTTCCGCTGGGCTCCCGGTTTTATCAAGCGTCGCGCATCCGACCTTCCGTTTACCGGATCGTGCAGGCCGGATCGAGACGGAAATCCAGATAGCGGTCCACAGACCCCATCAGGTCCGGCATTTCGCTTTCAAAGAAGTGGTTCGCGCCTTTGATCTCGTCATGGTTGATCGTGATGTGCCGCTGCGTGCGCAACTTATCGACCAGTTTTTGGACCGCGCTTGGCGTGACGACCTCGTCATTGGTGCCCTGAATCAGGATCCCGGAAGACGGGCAAGGCGCCAAGAAGCTGAAATCATACATGTTCGCCGGTGGTGCGATTGAGATGAAGCCGCGAATCTCCGGGCGACGCATCAACAACTGCATGCCGATGAGCGCGCCGAAGCTGTAGCCTGCCACCCAAGTCTGTTGCGCTTCGGGATGGATCGACTGGACCCAATCAAGCGCGGCGGCGGCATCGGACAATTCGCCAATGGCGTTGTCAAACGTACCTTCGCTGCGACCGACGCCACGAAAATTGAACCGCAACGTTGCAAAACCGCGACGCACGAACGTCTGATACAGCGCCTGCACGATACGGTTGTTCATCGTCCCGCCCGCTTTGGGGTGGGGATGGAGAATCATCGCGACGGGTGCGCGGGGGCGGGGACCAGGGTTAAACCGGCCTTCGAGGCGGCCTTCAGGTCCGGGGAAAATGACTTCGGGCATGGATCTCGCAAGAAATTCGAGGGAAGAGACGGCGCAGCCTTTGCGCCTTGGTCGCCGCCTATATAGGAAGGGGCAGCGATTTCGCAATCATTGGGTGTGCACTTGCCTGACCGGCTTTATTTTGATCACGCGGCGACGACGCCAATTCTGGCCTCCGTGCGCGAGGCTATGGCCGATGCGATGGGCCGTTGGGCCAACCCGTCTTCGCCCCATGCCGAAGGGCGCGCCGCCCGTGCAGCGCTTGAGGACGCCCGCGCCAGACTGAAGGCGGCCCTTGGCTGGCAATACGACCTGATCTTCACAAGCGGCGCGACGGAAGCGCTGGCGATGGCATTGTCGCGGACAGATGCCGATGCACGCCTTGCCTCTTCGGTTGAGCATGATGCCGTCCACCGCGTCGCGCCTGACGCCTTCATTGTGCCTGTCGCATCAGATGGTGTGGTTGCGGCCGACGCTCTGTTCGGTCGGCTGTCCGCCCTTGGGGCAAAGCGTCCGCTCGTCGCCATTCAGCAGGCCAATAATGAAACCGGCGTTCTCCAGCCGCTCTTGGAATTGGGCGCTATCGTGCGCGAAAAGAGCGGCATCCTCTTGGCCGACTGTGCGCAGACAGCCATCAAGATCGACCTGCCCGATGCCGACCTCATCGCCATTTCCGCGCACAAGTTTGGCGGCCCGCCGGGCATCGGCGCGCTTCTGGTCCGGGACCTATCGTTGATTTCGCCCTCCGGCGGGCAGGAAAAGGGCTATCGCGGCGGGACCGAAAATCTGCCGAGTGCGATTGGCTTTGCGACGGCTGCTGAGGCGGGTCGCGGCTGGATGGCACGCGCGGCAGACCTGCGGCAGCACATGGATGCCGCCATCGAAGCGGCCGGCGGGCAGATCATCGCCAAAGGTGCAGACCGCATTGCGACCATTGCTGGATACCGGATGCCGGGCAAAGCGGCGTCAGCGCAGCTGATCCAGTTCGATATGGCGGGCATTGCCGTGTCCGCTGGCAGTGCGTGCTCTTCCGGCACGCTCAAGACCAGCAAGGTGCTGACCGCGATGGGGCTGGACGAGGACGCGGCCAATGAAGTCATCCGCGTGAGTTTCGGCCCGGAGACCGGCCGGGCCGATGTCTACCGCTTCCTCGAAACCTGGCAACGCATCCGGGGATGACAATTTATCTCGACTATCAGGCGACGACGCCTCTGGCGCCGGAGGCCTTTGCCGCCATGCGCCCCTGGCTGGAGGCCAAGTTCGCCAATCCGCATTCCCCGCACCGTATGGGACGGGAAGCGGCAGCCGCTGTCGAGGTCGCCCGCGAGGCTGTTGCCGCGCTGCTCCCCAAGGGCGGCAAGCTGTATTTCACCAGCGGCGCAACCGAGGCACTCAACTGGGCACTGCGCTGTGCCGGAACGGGCGGTATCGCCGTGTTGGAGACCGAGCACGCGGCCGTGCGCGATACCGCGCTCTGGCTGGGCACGCAGGGCCGCGACGTGCAGCTGCTGCCGGTCGGCTCAGATGGTGTTGTGGCACCTGCCAGCTTGGCCGATAGCACTGGGATGGTGGCGGCCATGCTCGTCAACAATGAGATTGGCGTGATCCAGCCCATCGCTGAGATGGCCGATTTGGCGCACACATCCGGCGCCCTTTTCCTGTGCGATGCTGTGCAAGGTTTTGGTCGGATCGCCATTCCCGAAGGCCCGGATCTCATTGCGATCAGCGCCCACAAAATCCACGGCCCCAAAGGCATCGGTGCGCTTTGGGTGAAGGACGGCGTCACGATCACGCCCTTCCTCCACGGCGGCGGACAGGAAGGTGGGTTGCGTTCCGGCACTCTCTCCCCCGCTTTATGCGCAGGCTTTGGTGCAGCCGCCCAGCTGGCAGCCCAAAGGATGGAAGAAGATGCCGCCCATGTAGCCACCCTATGGGAAGCGGCGCTGAACGGACTGCCTGACGGCTGGGTGATCAACGGATCAACCGACGCCCGATACAAAGGCAATCTCAACATCCGGCATGACGGGATCGACGTTGCACGGCTCATTTCCGACTTGCGCGACATTGCCTTTTCCGCCGGGTCCGCCTGCGCCAGTGGATCGGGTCGGACAAGCCATGTGCTGCGGGGTATTAGCCTATCGGACGCGCAGGCCAAATCGTCGATCCGAATCGGCTTTGGCCGCTACACCAGCGAAGAAGAGTTGCGTGACGCCCTTAACCGGATATTCCGGGCGGCAAGGGAACAAGGACGACCAACAGCATGATTCGCGTCCATTTTATCGACGCCGATGGCGAAAAGCGCACCGAGGCGATGGCTGAACCCGGCCAATCCCTGCTTGAGGTGGCGCAAAACTGCGGCATGCCGCTGGAAGGCACATGTGAAGGCCAGATGGCCTGTTCCACCTGCCACGTCATCATTGACGCCGACTGGTTTGAACGACTGAAGCGCGCCAGTGAAGATGAAGAGGATATGCTCGACTTGGCAGCGCATGTGACGCGTTACAGCCGCCTGTCGTGCCAGATCCTGCTCGACGACAGCCATGACGGGCTGACGGTGCGCATCCCGCCTGAGAGCCATAATATGCAGGGCCGTTGATTTCCGGCCTCTCCAACGCCATATGCGCCTCGGGAGTCGGGCGGACGTGGTCTTCGCCAACTTGGTCAGGTCCGGAAGGAAGCAGCCACAACGAATTCGCCGCGGGTCGTTCCGGCTCCTACCGTCTCCCGCCCGTCCTCTAACGCTGTGCGACTATCCCTTCGACAATCGCCGATGCCCCGTCTAGAGCAGGCCGCATGTCCGAGGATGACGATTTCCACGATGAAGATGGACCGGGGTTCGACCTTGGCGAGCCTGCACCGTCTGTGACCCCTGCCCCCGCAAGCGGCGCGCAACCCTATCGCGTGCTGGCCCGCAAATATCGCCCCCAACGCTTTTCTGAGCTGATTGGCCAGGATGCGATGGTCACGACGCTGGGCAATGCCATCAAGCGGGGTCGCCTCGCCCATGCTTTCCTCATGACGGGTGTTCGCGGTGTCGGCAAAACGTCCACCGCGCGGCTCATCGCAAAGGCGCTCAACTGCATCGGCCCGGACGGGCAAGGTGCGGCCACCATCGACCCGTGCGGTGTGTGTGAGCCGTGCCGTGCGATTGCAGAAGGCCGCCATATCGACGTGATCGAAATGGATGCTGCGTCCAACACCGGCGTGGATGATGTCCGCGAAATCATCGAATCGGTCCGCTATGCGGCGGTCTCCGCGCGCTACAAGATTTACATTATCGACGAAGTTCACATGCTGTCCAAAAACGCGTTCAACGCGCTTTTGAAGACGCTTGAAGAACCGCCTGCGCATGTGAAATTCCTGTTCGCCACGACCGAAATTCAGAAGGTGCCCGTCACCGTTCTCTCTCGGTGTCAGCGGTTCGATTTGCGCCGCATCCCGGCTGATCTTCTCGCCGAACATTTCGGCAATGTCTGCAAGGCGGAAGAGGTGGTGGCCGAACCTGAAGCGCTGGCGCTGGTCGCCCGTGCTGCCGAAGGCTCGGTCCGCGATGGATTGTCGATCCTTGATCAGGCCATTGCCCATGCGGACATGGAAGGCGCCGGGATCGTCACCGGAGATCAGGTCCGCAACATGCTCGGCCTGTCAGACCGGGGTGCTGTGCGCCGCCTGTTCGGGCTGCTGCTTGACGGAAATGCCCAAGGCGCGCTGGCGGCCTTGCGGGATCAGCATGATCTCGGTGTTGAGCCTGCGGCCATCTTTAAGGGCCTTCTTGAAACCTGCCACGGCACCACCTTGGCCAAAGTCGGCGCCCCTGCCGATCCGTCCGAATCCGCTGAAGAACGCGCCGACTATGCGACATGGTCGGGTGGCCTCTCTTTCCAGCTGCTCCACCGCATCTGGCAGCTGCTGCTCAAAGGCCATGAGGAAGTCGTCCGCGCTGTCGATCCGAACGAAGCCGCAGATATGGCCGCCTTGCGCATCATCCACGCCAGCCAGTTGCCGGACCCGGGTGAACTGGCGCGTCGCCTGGAATCGGGCGCACCACTGGCCCTTGGCACGCCGACCGCTTCAGGCGCGTCCGCACCCTCTGCTGCCGAACCCACATCGCGCGCGCCGGCCGATTTTGCAGCGCTAATCGAGTTGCTCAACGCAGGTGGCAAAATGCACATCGCGCAGCAGCTCCACGATTATGCAGGTCTGGTGAGCTATGCTCCCGGCGATCTCGCGATCCGGCCGGTCAAGCCACTGCCCGGAGAGTTTACGCGGGATCTTGCCGCCGCGCTCAAATCCCTCACCGACATGGCGTGGGACGTGCGGATCAGTGACGCTGCGGCACAGCCCTCGCTCCTCCAGCAGGATCAGGCGCGCGAAGCCGAGGCCAAGGCCCGCATCCTCGCCACACCCATCGTCAAGGCCGCGCTTGAAGCCTTCCCCGAAGCCGAATTGATCGACTATGTGGAAGGCAAAGAGCCGGGGACAGAACAACGGAGCATCGCGCAATGAACTCGATCGACGACATCCTGAAAATGGCCCAGAACGTTCAGGCCGAACTTGAAAAGGCGCAAGCCAACCTTGATACCATCGAGGTCGAAGGCGCCTCCGGCGGTGGATTGGTCAAGGTCCGCGCCAGCGCCAAGGGCCGTATCATTGGCGTGTCGATTGATGACAGCCTGCTGGACGTATCTGAAAAGCAGATGCTGGAAGATCTCATCACCGCCGCCTTTAACGACGCGCGCGCGAAGGCCGACGCCGTTTCCGGCGAAGAAATGGGCAAGATGAAGAGCGGCATTCCCCTGCCGCCGGGCTTCAAACTGCCCTTCTAAGAGCAAAGCAAAAGGGCGACCCGGTGTGTGATCCGGATCGCCCTTTCCGCCCCATGAGGTGCGTCAGCCTTACGCTAGGCGTAAGTTACCGAGGTGCTGAGCTTGCGCCGGCGCATGGCCGCACCGACAATCCCAAAACCACCAAGCATCATCGCCCAAGCCGCAGGCTCCGGCACGCCCGGTGACGGGGTCAATGTCTTGATCACAAACTGAGCCGCATCAGCATTACCCACCACGGCTTCAAAAACGCCGAGACCGCGCAGGCCGTTGCTGAAATCCGCATAGCCTGTGGAACCGATGAGCTCATTGCCGAGCACCGTAACCTGCCTCGGGCCGTCAACGTCGATCAACCAGACGAAGCTTTCACCAACATCAAAGTTGTTGAACGTGAAGGCGATGGAAGGTGACCCATCGGCGAAAGCAGCCGGACCAGTATACCCTGTGGTCACGCCTGATCCGCCCTGCGGCGCAAAGGCCGTCGAACTGTCGATCCCGAAACCGCCATTCACCGTGTCGAAGCCGAACGGAGCGATGAGGGAAATGCCGAAGCCAAGGACCTTTTCACCGGCCGTCGACGTGTTCGAAATCGTGAACGGCAGGTTGAATGTGTCGCCATCGATCAGAAAGGTCAGACCGCCATCTGCATGGGCAGGGGCTGTGGCAAAGAGGGTGGCCAACGCCCCTGTCAGGGCGATGGTTGTTCTTTTGAGTTTCATGTTTGCAGCTCCAATAATGTTCAAGGGAACATGGGTACGCTGCGACCCGACGACTCTGCGTTCGTCTTCGATGAAGCTACCGCATCGTTAACCAAACACAAAGCTCGTTCTGTCCCGTTTTCCGGTCATTTGGAGAGCAGAATGAACGGCCTACCGCAGGCAGGCGTCGAGCGCATCGCGTTTGACGACGCCAATATTTGCCGCGATTCGGTTTCCATGGCGGCGCGTGAAGCCCGATGGGCTGGTGGCCGCCCGCTTTTTGGGCAGGGGCAACACGGCGGCAATGCGGGCGGCCTCAACCGGCGTCAGGGTTGAAGCATCATGGTTGAAATAGCGCTTGGCCCCCGCATTGGCGCCATAGGTCCCAATGCCGGTCTCGGCGATGTTCAGATAGACTTCCATGATCCGGCGCTTGCCCCAGATATTCTCAATGAGCACGGTGAACCAGGCTTCGAGCGCCTTGCGGATGTATCCGCCGCCCTGCCAGAGGAAGGCGTTCTTTGCGGTCTGCTGACTGATGGTGGACCCGCCCCGGATGCGCCCGCCCTGCTGGTTGCGCTGAAACGCTTTGGCAATCGCTTCCCGGTCAAAGCCGTCATGGGAGCAGAACTTTCCGTCTTCCCCCGCAATGGCCGCGCGCGCCATGTCCGGGTCCATGTCAGACAGGCTCATCCAATCCTTATCGAGGCCCCGTCCAGCCACGACATCGCCCGCCATCGTTGCTGTGATCGGCGGCGGGACGAAGCGGTAGATGACAACCCAGACCACCGAGACAATGACAAACCATAACAGCGCCTTGCCGATGAAAGCAGCGATGCGGAACGGGACGGAGCGACGGGTGGTACTGGCCATAAATCGCATTTAGCCGATCCGGCCTGTCGGGCAAGACACGCTCGACCAGCGAACCGCATTGCCCGACAGGCGAAGCGCCGCTAAAGCGCCCGCTTTCCCGATAGTGTTGGAAGTTTTTCATCGTGACCACGCTCTACGCCCGTTTTGCCGCGCATATCGATGCCGCTCTGGATGCCCTTGAGGCAGACGGCGCTCTGACGGCAGGCGTTGACCGCCGCAATGTGACGGTGGAGCCGCCGCGCGACGCAAGCCATGGGGATCTGGCGACCAACGCCGCCATGGTCCTCGCCAAGCCTGCGGGGATGAACCCACGCGCGCTGGCCGAAGCGCTGTCGGCCAAGCTTTCGGCTTTGGACGAGGTCGCGGCTGTCGACGTCGCAGGCCCCGGCTTCATCAACATGAAACTGACGGACGACGCCTGGCGTTCGGAAGTCAATCTGATCAGCGATGCCGGGGACGCCTATGGCCGCTCGACCATTGGCGCGGGCAAGACGGTGAACGTGGAATATGTCTCTGCCAACCCGACCGGGCCGATGCATATGGGCCATTGCCGCGGCGCGGTGGTGGGCGATGCCCTCGCCTCGCTGCTCGAATATGCAGGCCACAAGGTCATCCGCGAATATTATGTGAATGACGCGGGCGGTCAGGTCGACGTCCTCGCCCGTTCGGTTCACCTGCGGTACCGTGAAGCGCTGGGCGAAGACATTGGGGACATCCCCGAAGGTCTCTACCCGGGCGACTATCTGATCCCCGTCGGTCAGGATCTCGCCAAGCAGCATGGCAACATGTTCGTCGACGCGCCCGAGAGCGACTGGCTTGTCCTGTTCCGTGAAGCGGCGGTCGCCGCAATGCTCGTCATGATCAAGGCTGACCTCAAGCTGCTCGGCATTGAACATGACGTCTTCGCCTCTGAAGCCGTCGTCCAGCGGGATAAACTGCCCGAGGCCGCCGAAGCGTTCTTGCGTGCCCGCGATCTTGTTTATGATGGCCAGCTCGAAGCGCCCAAGGGCGAAGTTGACCCCGATTGGGAACCCGTCACGCTGCCTTTGTTCCGCTCCACGCAGTTTGGCGACGATCAGGACCGCCCGATTAAAAAGTCGAACGGCAGCTGGACCTATTTCGGCGCCGACATGGCCTACCATTTCCAGAAGGCGCAGTCGGCCGATGCCCTGATCGACATTTGGGGTGCCGACCATGCAGGGACCGTCAAGCGCATCCGCGCTGCTGTTCAGGCGCTGACGGAAGGCACCAAGCCCTTTGACGTCAAGCTCGTCCAGATGGTGCGTCTGCTGCGCGCAGGTGAACCTGTGAAGATGTCGAAGCGGTCGGGCAATTTCGTCACCCTCGCCGATGTCGTGCGCGAAGTCGGCAAGGATGTGGTGCGCTTCACCATGCTGACCCGCAAAGCCGACGCCCAGATGGACTTTGACTTTGCCAAGGTTGTGGAAGCTTCAAAAGACAATCCGGTCTTCTACGTGCAATACGCCCATGCCCGCATTTGCTCCTTGAAACGCAAGGTCGCGGAGGCCGGCATCGACGCGACCACACCCGATGTCTCAAAGCTCGACGCAACGGATCTGGAGCTCGCCAAGTTGGCCGCGCAATTCCCGCGAATCGTCGAATCAGCCGCCGCCGCGCGGGAGCCGCATCGCATCGCATTTTACCTTTATGATCTCGCTGCTGCCTTCCACGCCTACTGGAATGCGGGCAATGATGATCCAGAACGGCGCATTTTATTGGTTAATTCGGTGGAAACTACGTCCGCCCGTCTTTTCTTGGCGGCTGCAATCGGGCAAGTTATCTCCAACGGTCTGTCAATCATGGGGGTGACGGCCGCAGTGGAGATGTAGGCGTATGGTGGGGGAATCCGAACGGGACGTGGCTCAGGAATTGTCGCTGGCCGATGAGGATCGCCTGCCCTGGCTGGAGGCCGTCGACAGCGATGAGCCGGAGCCGGGCGTCGATACCGGTAAAATTCTTGGCTTTGTGATTGCAGCCCTCCTTGCCCTTGGCGTGATCGTGGGCGGCATCTGGTGGTTGCGCAATCAGGAACAGACGCCAGAAGGCGACGGTCGCCTGATTGCCGCGGCTGAAGGCGATTATAAGGTTAAGCCGGACGAAACTGGCGGCATGAAGGTGGAAGGTCAAGGCGATGCTGCCTTTGCTGCCTCTGAAGGCGCTGACGCCAACGGCAAAATGGACGTGGCCAACCAGCCCGAGACCCCGATTGACGGCCAGCGCGTGACGGAAGTGAAGCCTGCAGCGCCTGTGGCGTCCGGACCCAAAGCCAGCGCCTCTGTCCAGACCGGCGGCAAGCTGGTGGCGCCCGCGCCAACGGTTCCAGCGCCCAAGCCGGTTGTTGCCCCGGCTGCCGGAACGCCCGCCGCCATTGGCACAGGCCTCATCCAATTGGGTGCCTATGCCTCCGAAGCCAGCGCCAATCAGGCGTGGAATGCTCTCGCCCAACGCTATGCCTTCCTTGGCACGCTGCCAAAGTCGGTGGTGCAGGCGTCGGTGGGCGGCACGACCTTCTATCGTCTGCGCGTCGGCGCAGGCGCGCAGGCAAGCGACACTTGTGCGAAGCTGAAAGCGGGCGGCGCCAACTGCATCGTTGTGAAGTAATCCCCAAATATCGGGCGGCTGGGCGGCACCCCCTTCGACAAGGGGGCCGCCGGTCGTTAGACGATAGGGCATGAAGCCCGTTATTTTCGGCCTGTCCGGGGATCGCATGACCGACGAGGAGCGGGCGTTTTTCCGTGACGTCGACCCCGCCGGCTATATCCTTTTCAAACGCAACATCGTGGATCGGACGCAACTGCGCGCACTGACCGACGATCTTCGTGACCTTTCCGGGCGCGATGACCTTGCCATCCTCATCGATCAGGAAGGTGGCCGGGTTTCGCGGATGCAGCCGCCCGAATGGCCTGCCTTTCCGCCCGGTGGCGCGTTCACTGCGCTTTACGATTTAGCCCCCATGTCCGCGATTGAAGCGGCGCGTGCCAATGCCGAAGCCATTGCGCTGACGCTGTCCGAAGTCGGCATCACTGTCGATTGCCTGCCCCTTCTCGATGTGCGCGTGCCCGAAACGCACAACGCCATTGGCGACCGCGCCTTTGGCAATGAGCCCTTGCGGGTGGCCTCGCTCGGCCGCGCCGTCATTGATGGCCTCAAGGCAGGCGGCGTTGTCGGCATCGTCAAACACATGCCGGGGCAAGGCCGAGCGCTGGTCGATAGTCACCATGAACTGCCCACCGTCAGCGCAAGCGCGGACAACTTGGCGCAGGACCTCGCCCCCTTTGCGGCGCTCAAGAATGCACCGATGGGCATGACGGCGCATGTGGTGTTTGAGGCTTGGGATGCAGAGCGCTGTGCCACCATGTCGCCCACCATCATTCAGGACATCATTCGCGGGCAGATCGGCTTTACCGGCCTGTTGATGAGCGATGATCTGGACATGAAAGCACTCAAGGGAGATGTGCCCCAGCGCGCCGCCGATTGCGTTGCTGCCGGATGCGACGTCGCGCTCAACTGCTGGGGCCGATTTGACGAGATGGTCGCGATTGCGAACCTCCTGCCCGAGATAACCGCAGACGCCCGCACGCGTCTTGATGCGGCGATGGCGACCATCCGGCCTGTCGATCATTTTGATCGCATCGCGGCGCTCACCGAAAAGCGCGACGCGCTGCTGGCCCTCGCCTAATGGCAGAACAGCTGGTGATCGACGCATTCGAACTGCCCAAGGCAGTCGATGAAGATCGATTGACGGTGGACGTGGGCAGCTGGGAGGGCCCGCTCGACCTGCTGCTAACACTCGCAAGATCGCAAAAGGTGGACCTGCGGGAAATTTCCATCCTCGCATTGGTCGATCAGTATCTGGCCTTCATCAACGATGCCAAAGCGCTGAAGCTGGAGTTGGCCGCGGACTATCTCGTGATGGCGGCTTGGCTCGCCTATCTCAAATCCGGATTGCTGCTGCCCAAGGATCCGGAGATCGAACCGAGCCCCGAAGAATTGGCGATGCGGCTGCAACTCCGCTTGGAACGGCTGAACGCTATGCGCGATGCAGGGGCCCGACTGATGGGCCGCGACCGGCTGGGGCGCGATGTCTTTGCCCGGCCAGCGCCGGAAGGGCTGCGCGTCGTGCGCAAGTCCCTATGGGATGCGAACCTGTTTGAACTGATCCAAGCCTATGGCCATGTGAAGGTGCGTGCAGAGCCGCCGCTGCACATCGTCCATCAACGTAACGTCCTGACGCTGGAAGAGGCGATCGCACGTGTCTCCAGACTGGTGGGTGCGGCGATTGAATGGACCGTCATCCAACGCTTCCTGCCCGAAAGCGATGATCCACAATTCCGCAAGTCAGCGCTGGCCTCCAGCTTTCTCGCTACGCTGGAACTGGCCCGTCAGGGCAAGATCGACCTGCGGCAAGAATCGGCCTTTGCTCCATTATATGTGCGGGCTGCATGACTGAGCCGCGCCTCCCGCTGGACCCGACCGCCTTGGACCCCGCAACAGATGTGACGCGCGCGGTTGAGGCCGCGTTGTTCGCTGCGGCCGAGCCTTTGTCGGTGCACGATATCGCGGCCTATGTTGGCCCGGACATTGATGTGAAGGCGGCCTTGGCGACCTTGACCGGCCTTTATGCCAGCCGCGGTGTGAACTTAGTCGAGCGCGGCGGGAAATGGCATTTTCAGACGGCATCGGACCTTGCCCATATCCTGCGGCGGGAGCGCGAGGAGACCCGCAAGCTCAGCCGCGCGGGGATCGAAACGCTCGCCATCATTGCCTATCACGAGCCTGTCAGCCGCGCCGAAATCGAAGCGATACGCGGCGTCCAAATTTCCAAAGGCACGCTTGATGTGTTGATGGAGGCGGGCTGGGTCCGCCCCGCCGGGCGACGCGAAACCCCCGGACGTCCGCTGACCTTTGCGACAACGCCTGCTTTTCTGGCCCATTTCGGGCTGGAAACACGCCGCGATCTGCCGGGCATTGATGACCTGCGCGCCGCCGGTTTGCTTGATCCTGTTGACCTCGCTTTTGAGGCGATGGAGCTGCCAGAAACAGAAGCAGAGGCCGAAGAACTGGAAAGCGATGACGATCACGCCTAAATTGGGACTGTGCGGCAGGGTCCGGTCGGGCTAGAGCGGCCATTCTTCTTTGGGAGTCTACAAATGGGTAGTTTCAGCATCTGGCATTGGCTGGTCGTCGGCATCCTTGTGATGCTGCTGTTCGGCAAGGGCCGGTTCTCCGATCTGATGGGTGATGTCGCCAAGGGCATTAAGAGCTTCAAAAAGGGCATGGCCGAAGATGACGCGACGCCACCCGCGCCTGCACCGCGTATCGACACCACGCCTGCAGCGACAGTCCTTGAGGCTGAGAAGCAAACCGACAAGCAGGCCTGATCGGTCGTTAAATGTTTGATGTCGCGCCTACAGAATTGATGCTGGTGGCGGTGATCGCGCTCGTCGTGATCGGCCCCAAAGATCTGCCGCGTGTTATGCGCGTGGTCGGCCAATGGGTCGCGCGTGCGCGGGGCGTCGCCCGTCAATTTCGGTCCGGCTTTGATGAGATGATCCGCGAATCCGAACTGCGCGAAATGGAAGAAAAATGGCGCGCGGAAAATGAACGCATCATGCGGGAACACCCCGCCATTCCCCCGCCTGCTGCCGAAGACGAAACGACCCCTCATGCGGTCAGCGATGACACCCCCAAAGGTGCGTCTCAGCCGTGAGCGATCTTGACGAAACCAAGATGCCGCTGCTCGACCACTTGGTCGAGCTGCGCAATCGGCTGCTTTGGTGCGTCGTTGCCATGGCCGTGGCCTTCGGGGTGTGTTTCTACTTTGCGAAACCGATCTTCGGCTTTCTCGTGCAGCCGCTGCTCGCCGCAGGGCAAGGCAAGCTGATCTTTACGGATATTTTTGAAGCCTTCTTCGTCGAAATCAAAGTCGCCTTTTTTGCAGCGACCATGGTCGCCTTTCCGGTGATTGCGACGCAGCTTTGGCGGTTCGTCGCGCCCGGCCTATATTCAAAGGAGAAGCGCGCCTTTTTGCCGTTTCTGCTGATGACGCCCGTCTTGTTCACGGCAGGGGCAGCCATGGCTTATTACGTAGCCATGCCCGTCGCGCTGGAATTTCTGCTCGGCTTTTCAGGCGATGTTGGCGGCGTCTCCCAAGAGGCGCTGCCCGGTGTCGGCAACTATCTGAGCTTTGCGACCAAGTTCCTCTTCGGCTTTGGCGTGGCCTTTCTGCTGCCCGTGCTGCTGATGCTGCTCGAGCGCGTCGGCATCCTGACCTTGGCGCAGCTCAAGGCCGGTCGGCGTTACGCCGTGGTCGGCATTGCGGTGGTGTCGGCTGTCCTGACACCGCCCGATATCATGTCGCAAATTCTGCTGCTGGTGCCGATGTATTTTCTTTACGAAATGGCCATCCTTGCCATCATGATCACCGGGCGGAAGCGGGCCAAGCAGGAAGAGACGGCGGCGGCGGAGTAACCTGATCGCGCTCAGGCTGAGCTTGTCGAAGCCTTGTGACGCACCCTTCGACAGGCTCAGGGTGAGCGCTGGGTTGGGACCAAATACTACTTCACAACCTTTTCGCCCGCCTCACCAACCGACTCAATGTCGCGGCCAAGGCCCTTCACGGTGTTGCATCCAGTGACAAGCAGCGCGGTGGCTGCGACGGCGATAACGGCCCATTTGCGTGTCATGTTTCTATCTCCTTGTATGGCGCGCTGATCGGTATATGCGGCCAGCATGACGTCTTTATCTTGCGACAAGCTGAATGACGCCCTTGCCCGCGCAGATCGGCATGCGCCGCATCTGCGCTTGCTGATGTCGCGTCATCCCAATGTGCGCGATGCGCTGGCCGCCGGTAGGCTAGACGAGGCCTTGAGTGCCCACACAGCCCCGCTTGATCCCGACGAGCCGGTGGGGCGAGCCTTGCGCCGTGCCAAGGGGCAATTGGCGCTCGCCGTGGCCATTGGGGATCTGGCCGGACTGCTTGATCTGGAAGCGGTCACCCACGCGCTGTCCGACTTTGCAGATTTTGCGCTCGATAAGGCAATTGCCGCCGCCATTGCGGACTATCGGCCCGGCGCCGACCCCCGCGGGCTCGCCGCCATAGCGCTGGGTAAGCATGGCAGCCGCGAACTCAACTATTCGTCCGACATCGACCCCATCCTGCTGTTTGACCCGCAGACCCTGCCCTGCCGCGACCGCGACGATCCTGTCGAAGCGGCGGTCCGTATCGGGCGGCGCATCGTGGAAATCATGCAGGCGCGCGATGAGAATGGTTATGTGTTCCGCATTGACCTCCGCCTGCGCCCCACGCCCGAAGTGACGCCCATCGTGATGCCGGTCGAAGCGGCGATTACCTATTACGAATCGCAGGCCGTCGCTTGGGAACGCGCCGCCTTCATCCGATCCCGCCCCTGTGCGGGGGACGGGACGCTGGGCCAGTATTTCTCAAATGCCCTCAAGCCCTTTGTCTGGCGGCGCGGCCTCGATTTTGGGGCGATCAAGGAAATCCGCTCCATCTCCCACCGCATCCGCGATCATTATGCGAACGGACAGGCCTTTGGCCCCGGTTTTGACCTGAAACGCGGACGCGGGGGCATAAGAGAATGCGAATTCTTCGCCCAGATTCACCAGCTGATCCATGGCGGGCGTGATCCGGCCCTGCGAACACCGGCGACAGTGGATGCGCTGCGGGCTCTGGCCGATGCAGGGCATATCGGGGGCGATGAGGCCGAGACGCTCATCAACGCCTATCGCCTGTACCGCACCTTTGAGCATCGCCTGCAGATGGTCGATGACCAGCAGACGCACAGCTTCCCCAAGGATGCGGCAGCCCTCAACAATGTGGCGCAGCTGGCGGGTCTGGAGAGCAGCGCTGCCATGTTCGACCTGCTGGCCCCGTCCATCGCGTCCGTTGGGACACTTTATGACGGGCTGGACGGCACACCGACCCAAAGCGTGCCGCAGCAGGAAGAGGGGCTGGAAGCTATGCTGAAGGCGGCAGGCTTCCCCGATGCGGCGTCCGCTGCACAGCGGGTCACCCATTGGCGGTCCGGCACAGTCCGGGCGCTCCGCACGCCTGCAGCGCGCGAAGCCCTGGAAGCAGTTCTTCCCAAGCTGATCGACGGCCTCGGCAAGGCGCCCGATCCCCTGCACGCGATCAACCAGTTTTCGACCATCGTGGAGCGCCTGCCGAGCGCCATCAATCTGTTCCGGCTCCTCGAAGCACGGCCGGCCTTGCTGGCCATGCTGGCAGACATCCTCTGCCATGCGCCGACACTCGCTGAACAGCTCGGGCGACGTCCGGACATGCTCGACCGGCTCATTGATGCCTCGGCACTCGACGCACCCGGCAGCGTGGAAGAATTGGCCATCCAGTTGCGCGGAGGTGAGACGCTGGAGGATAAGCTGGATCGTGTGCGCCGCGTTGTGGGGGAGATGCGCTTTGCACTGGGCGTCCAGCTTCTCGGCGGGGTCCATGACGCCCTCGATGTGGCCGCAGGCTATGCGCGGATTGCAGAGGCCGCCATCAACGTCGTCACTGATGCCACCATGAGCGAATATGAACGCACCCATGGCAAGGTGCCGGGCGGAGAACTGGTCATCCTCGCGCTGGGCCGCATGGGCGGGGCCGAACTCACCCACGCGTCAGACCTGGATCTCATCTATCTCTTCACCGGCGACTTTGCAGCGGAGTCCGATGGCGCCAAGCCCTTGGGTGCCGTCCATTACTTCAACCGCCTTGCCCAGCGCGTGACCAACGGGCTGTCCGTCGCGACGGCGGCGGGACCACTTTACGAAGTCGACACACGACTGCGCCCCTCGGGCAATGATGGCCCGCTTTCGGTCTCGCTCGACGGCTTTGCCCAATATCAACGCGAGGATGCCTGGACGTGGGAGCATATGGCGCTCACCCGCGCGCGTCCCGTTTATGGATCACCCGAGGCCCGCGCCGCGACGCAGGCCATTATCGACAGTGTGCTGACCGCCCCGCGCGTCGACGTCAAGCTGATCGCCGATGCGGCCAAGATGCGCGGCGACATGGCGGCACACAAACAGCCCAAAGGTCCGCTCGACGTGAAGCTTTCCGCAGGTGGCCTCGTTGATCTGGAATTCGTGACGCATGTGACCCAGCTGCGCACCGGCAAGGGCCTGACACCCCGCCTGTCCGAGGCCATAGGTGAACTTGTGGCCCTTGGTCTGCTCGATCCCTTCATGATCGAGGCCCACGCCTTGCTGACGCGGATGCTCGTTACAGTCCGGCTGATGGCCCCTACGCTCGACATCCCGCCGGAGATCACCCGCCCCGTTATCGCGCGGGCCTGCGGTATGTCCGAATGGGAAGGCCTGCTTGCAGAGCTTGATGCGACGCGGCAGAGGGTGGCCAGAGCATGGATGGCCATTGCGGCCCCGCAAGGAGACTGATGATGTTGGAACAGGGTGATACCGCACCGAACGTGACCTTTGCGACGCCGGACGGCGACCGGTCTGTTGCAGGCTATCAGGGCCGCAAGCTCGTCCTCTATTTCTACCCCAAGGACGACACCTCCGGCTGCACCAAGGAAGCGCAGGAATTCACTGCCCTTGCCGGTGAGTTTGAAGCTGCCGGTGCCAGCATCGTCGGCATCTCCAAGGACACCATCGCCAGCCACACCAAGTTTGCCACCAAATATGACCTGAAGGTCGAGCTCGGCAGTGACGCCGATGGCGCCGTGTGCGAGGCCTTTGGCACCTGGGTTGAAAAGTCGATGTATGGCCGCAACTACATGGGCATTGAACGCGCCACCTTCCTTATCGGGGCCGATGGCAAGGTCGCCCATGTCTGGCGCAAGGTGAAAGTAGCCGGTCACGCAGCTGCAGTGCTGGAGGCCGCCAAGGCCCTCTAATGGCGGCATGTCGCTTGCCATGACGACCATCGCTCTTGCCATTCGATCAGTCCTCGAAGCGACCGAACCGCGCGACAAGGTTCTGCGCGCCCGGGCTGTCGCTCGTGATTGGCGGGCGGGCAGGCTGACGCACAGCTTTGACGTGGACATGCCTGACAGGCCCGGGCGTCCCTCGCATCCCGAACTGCTACCACCCAACAAGATGCCGCACCGCAGGCGGGCGGGCTCTCTGGCAGGCAAGGTCGCGATGCTGCATGCATTCGCGCACATCGAATTCTCGGCGATTGACTTGGCCTTTGACATTGCGGGCCGCTTTGGCGCCGCCCTTCCCCGCGACTTTATTGACGACTGGCTGTCAGTTGGTGCCGAAGAGGCGATGCATTTCATGCTCATTGAGCGGCGCCTGAACGCGCTTGGTAGCCATTATGGCGCGCATCCGGCCCATAACGGTCTTTGGCAAACCGCATGGGACACACGGCACGACGTGCTCGCCCGGCTGGCCCTTGTCCCCATGGTGCTCGAAGCCCGTGGCCTTGACGTCAGCCCGACGACGATCGAACGGCTGGCAAAGATGGGCGATGCCCGAAGTGCAACCATCTTGCATCGAATTTACACCGATGAAATCCGGCATGTCGGGTTCGGGTCCAAATGGTTCCTGATTGTATGCGAATCATACGGATTCGCCCCTGCGGACCATTGGAAAGCCTTGGTCCGGACTCATTTTTCCGGGCCGTTAAAGCCTCCATTCAACGACTCAGCGCGAAGCCAAGCCGGTCTAACGCGGGAATATTACACCGATCTTGCATGATAGGTCAGTGTTAAGCATCTCAGGCGACACAAGGTTCCCCGTAGACCGAAAACGGGAGGGCTGGGGTCGAAATGTTTTGGGGGTCGTCACATAATGACGTTCTTTTCGTTCACGGCGGCGACCGGGATAGTGGAGCGCGCGCGTGAGTTTTTTAAGCCGAAAGAAGTGTTCTATCACGACGGCAAAGCGATGCGCCGCGTGGCTTTGAGCACCCGCACGCAGGTTCTCGCTGCCGCTGGCCTCGCCCTTTGCGCAACATCCGGCATTGCAGGCGCAGCTGGCGTGGCGATTTCCGCCCCCGCTGTCTCTTCAACCCTCACCAGCTATGCTGAACAGTCTGCCGCCGTCTCCGCGATGGAAACGCGCGTCGCCTCGCTGCAGGCCGAAGTCTCGACCATCCGCAAAGATGCGCGCACGCACGCAGAGCGCCTTGAAAAGCGCCAAGCTTTCCTCGCGAGCGTTCTGGCAGGCAAGGGCGATGCAAAGACGCTCGCCACGCTGCTGCCATCTGATGCCGCCACGTCGCCCAAGTCCGCAGATATCGCAGCCGCCTTTGCACCGGTTGCCGCTAAGCAGGACGTGATCGCAGGCAAGCTGCTGGCTGCCACGGAAAACGAATATCGCATGAAGGCAGGCGCCGTCGCGAAGCTAGGTATCAACCCACAGCGTTTGAGCCTTGCCATGGGCGGCCCATATGAACCTGTTCCTGCGGACTATAAGGCACCGACCGCTGAAAAGACCGACGCGCAGTTCCGCGCGCTGTTCAACAGCTGGAAGCGCCTCGACCAGCTCGAACAGGCAATGGTCGCCATTCCCTCTGCAAAACCAGTGTCGACCGCCATCTCGCTGACCAGCGGCTTTGGCGTCCGTTCTGACCCGTTCCGTGGCGGTGCGGCGATGCACAGCGGCGTCGATATTCCAGGTCCAATCGGCACGCCGATCTATGCAACGGCAGACGGCATCATCGGCCGCACCGGTTGGGTTGGCGGTTATGGCAACCTTGTTGAAATCGACCATGGCAAGGGCATCCAGACCCGTTATGGCCACCTCTCCGCCATCCGTGCAGTCGCCGGAACTCGCGTGAAGCGCGGTGATCTCATCGGCCTGATGGGCTCGACCGGCCGTTCCACGGGCAGCCATCTGCACTATGAAGTGCGCCTTGATGGCCGCGCGGTGAACCCGACGCCGTTCCTGCGGACCGATGGCTATCTGTTGGCTATGGAACGTCGCGCGGCCGGCAATGTCGCCCTCGGTGGTCCGGGCAAGGCTGAGTAAGACTTAACCGTCACTCCCCTTCTGTCATCCCCGCGAAAGCGGGGATCCAGCTTCTCTTCCGGCCCTTGGATTCCCGCTTTCGCGGGAATGATACCTACATCGGCAGGTGGCGCGCCTTGCCCCGAACGCCCGTCGCGCCTATCTGTACCTCATGCAAACCGTTGACCTGACCCCAAGCGCTGCCGCGCGTGTCGCCTTTATCGCGAGCAAGCAGGGCAAGCCTGCCATGCTGCGTCTGTCGGTTGAAGGCGGCGGCTGTTCGGGCTTCCAATATCGTTTTGGCCTCGCTGAAGGCATCGACACGGATGATCTGGTCACGGAAACGGATGGCGTAAAGCTCGTCGTTGACCCCATGAGCCTCGACCTGCTGGACGGCTCCCACGTCGATTATGTCGAATCGCTGGGCGGCAGCGCGTTTCGCGTGACCAACCCCAATGCGGCCTCCGGCTGCGGGTGCGGCGCCAGCTTTTCTGTCTGATGCGGATCGCCACCTATAACGTCAACGGCATCAAGGCCCGTCTTCCCCGCCTGATCGAATGGCTGGATGAGCAGAAGCCCGACATTGTCTGCCTGCAGGAACTCAAATCAAGCGACGAGACACTGCCTATCGCTGACATTGAGGCAGCTGGCTATCACGGCGTCTTCCATGGCCAAAAGGGCTTTAACGGCGTCGCTATCCTCGCGCGTGGCGAGAAACCCGTTGAAGTGCAAAAGGGCCTGAGCGGAGAGCCTGAAGACGAGCATAGCCGCTATATCGAAGCCGATGTGTTCGGCATCCGCGTGGCCTCCATCTACCTCCCCAATGGCAACCCGCAACCGGGGCCGAAGTTCGACTATAAGCTGCGCTGGTTCGACCGGTTGACCGCGCGGGCGGCGGAGTTGCTAGCGCTCGAGATCCCCGTGGTTTTGGCTGGAGACTATAACGTCATCCCGACCGACGATGACATCGCCAACCCCAAAGCAATGATCGACGATGCGCTGATGCAGCCAGAAAGCCGCGCCGCCTTCCGCCGCTTGTCTGCGCTCGGCCTGACTGATGCGCTGGAGGCGCGCCATCCCAAAGGCCAGTTGTGGACCTTCTGGGATTATCAGGCAGGCGCCTGGCAGCGCGATGCTGGGTTCCGGATCGACCATCTGATGCTCTCGCCTGAAGCCGCTGACCGCTTGGTCGATGCCGGCGTCGACAAAGACTATCGCGGCCGGGAAAAGGCGAGCGACCATGCCGCAACATGGATTGTGCTGGATTGAATGCCGTCCCACCGCTCGTTTACTTGCACGGCCTGCCCGGTGGCCCTGACGAGCTAAAACTGGTTTCGGACATGGCAGGGGCCTTCGCGCCGGACCTGCGCGACGGGCCTGCGGCAGATCAGATCATAGCCCGGTTCGGCGCCACCCCAGTCACTCTGATTGGCTTTTCGCTCGGTGCGTTTGGCGCCATGCGCTTTGCAGCCGACCATCCATCACGGATTGCGCATCTCCATCTGATCGCGCCTGCCGCACCGCTCGAGCTGGGTGATTTTTTGAAGGACATGGCAGGCGGACCCATCTTTCGCATGGCGCGCGACCACCCTTGGCTGTTCCGTCTCGTAACACGCGTGCAGGGCCTGGTGGCGCGGATCGCACCAGATTTCTTCGCGCGGCAGGTGTTCGCCTTGTCACAGGGCAAAGACGCGCCGCTTGCGGCCGACCCGGCCTTCCGGCGCGACTGGTCTGCCGTTGCGCAAAAGTGCCTGAGCAGAGGGGCTGCTGCCTATCGGGCAGAGATCACCGCTTATGTCGGTCCTTGGTCAGACGTGCTCGCCCGCGTCAACGTGCCCACCACCATCTGGTATGGCACGGCGGATCATTGGGTGCCGCCCGCCATGGCCGAAGCGCTGGCTCAGGCGCTCCCCAATGTGGCGTGTGTCCGCCAGATCATGGACGGATCGCATTATTCGACACTGGCGGCGGCTTTGCCACACATCACGGCGCCGTCGGGCGATCAGATCGCCTTTTCGTAGACGCGATAGACCTTGTTGACCGTGCCGCCCACGGCCTCGCCCACTGAACGCATCGGGCCATTGGACGCCAGCACCCAGCCGAAATCGCCCTGTGTCGCACCGAACTTCGACACGGCATCGCGCCGGATATACTCAATCATCATCATGGCGAGCTGACTGGCGAGGCGTGAGCTCTGGTGCTTCTTCAGCACACCCATCAGCGGGACGCGCATCGTCCGCACCTTGGGCGCGCGCAGCCACCAGAGCAGCTTGGCCCAATTGAACGGGAAGAGCGCCCCGTTGAAGCCTTTGGTCTTTTCATTGAGATCCGGGATCGTCATCATGAAGGCGACAGGCTCACCATCCACCTCCGCGACACGGATCAGGTCTTCATAAACAATCGGCTTCAGCTTCTTGCCCGCATAGGCAATTTCGGCCGGGGTGAACGGCACGAAGCCCCAATTGTCTGACCAAGCGTCATTCAATATGCCGATGATGAGCGCGGCCTCTTCGTCGAAGCGGCTCTTATCGACGCGCCGGATGCGAATACGCTCGCTCTTGTCCCCCATGGCGACAAGGCGATTGACGAGTTCGGGGAAGCCATCGGCAATTGGCACGGCATAGGTGAAAAGATCTTGCACGCCGCCATAGCCAGCCGCTTCAACCCACGCTTGATAGGACGCAGCGTTGAAACCCATCATGGCGACAGGCGGCGTATTGAACCCATCGACCAGCAGTCCGATTTCATCCCAATAGGAGAAACTCAATGGCCCCATGGCGCGGTTCATGCCCTTGGTGCGGAGCCAGTCTGCGGCCGCATCCAGCAGCGCCTTGCCGGCCTCTTCATCTTCGGCTTCCAAGAAGCCCCAAAAGCCTACCCCCGGCCCCATGCCCTGTTCAGGCGGCTGGGCGAGCGCAAGCTGATCAATGTGCGCGGTGATCCGGCCAACAACCTGCCCGCCGCGTTCCGCCAGAAAGAGTTGCGCCTCGCCATGTTCAAACCAGGGGTTCTTGCCCGGCGTGATTAGTCCGTAAACCTCATCCTTCAGCGGCGGGACCCAATTGGGGTCCTTGGCGTAAAGCCGGAAAGGCAGATCCACGAACGCAGCACGATCCGCCTTGGTTTTGACCGGACGGACGCTCAAACTGATCTGGGTCAATGCCTCGGTTCCCTTTGCCCGCAATGAAGGCTGCCAAGTCCCGCCTTCTTGCAACGATGTCAAGGCAGCCCATATGAAACTGGTCCTATGGAAGGGATCAATGCAGGCAGGTCGTCCTACCGCCATCATCCTGCCACGATGATCTCGTCTAAGGGACGCGAGAGATTTGGAATCAATATGAAAACTTCGCTCCTTTCCGCTGACGAAGCGGGCGCCACCGGCGCGCAGAAGACGGCAGCTATCCCGCTCTCGCAGCATCCCGACGATGCCGCGATGATCCGCGCGGCTGCCGAACTGACACGCGATCTCTCGACCGCACGGCCCGAATATTATTGGCCCGATTTTCTGGCCTGCACGATTGTGGGCTATGCTGCCTTGGCGATGGCCATCATGGCAGACACGACCGGCGGCTTGCTCGGTTGGGCCGCGCTCGCCATTGCGACACTGTATCGCGCGGGCCTGTTCATTCATGAACTCACGCATATCCGCCCGACTGCGCTGCCCGGCTTCCGTTTTGCCTGGAACGCGCTCATCGGTGTGCCGTTATTGGTGCCGTCCTTCATGTATGAAGGGGTGCACAGCCTGCACCATGCCCGCACGCGCTATGGCACGAAGGAAGACCCTGAATATCTTCCATTGGCGCTGATGAAGCCCTGGACCGTGCCACTGTTTGTGATCGTATCGGCGCTCGGGCCGATTGCTCTGCTCGTGCGCTATGGCGTGCTGGCACCCCTGTCGCTCCTCTCGTCGGCCCTGCGTCGCACGGTGGTGGAGCGCTATTCGAGCCTGTCGATCAATCCCGACTATCGCAGGCGGATGCCCGAAGGCGATTTTCGCCGGATGTGGATCGTGCAGGAAACCGCCGCGAGCCTATGGGCGATCACGCTCCTTACGCTGGTGGCCACTGGCATCGTTCCGCTGCGCGCTTTCCTCATTGCGCTCGCCATTCATGCAGGAGTGGTCGTCATCAACCAGTTCCGCACGCTGGTTGCCCATCTGTGGGAAAATGACGGCGACGTGATGACCGTGACCGGCCAATATCTCGACAGCGTCAACGTACCACCGCCTGCCTTCCTGCCCGCCCTCTGGGCGCCAGTGGGCCTGCGCTATCATGCCTTGCACCATTTGCTGCCGGGTCTGCCCTATCATTCGCTGGGCGAAGCGCACCGTCGTCTGGTTGCCGCTTTGCCAGCCACCTCCCGCTATCATGCCGCGAGCTATGACGGGCTCCCGGGGCTGTTGTCGACGTTGGTGAAAAGCACCTTTCAGCGCGGGCGGTAAGGCCCGCTACTCCTCGGTCTTCACCAGCACATATTCGCCGATCAGCAGGAACAGGAAGAACGGTCCCCAGGCCGCCAGCAGCGGGGGGTAGACGCCAAGGTCTCCCATCGCGAGGCCGAAATTGTCTGCGACGAAATAGGCAAAACCAAGCGCCATGCCGATGACGGCGCGGACGAAAAGCTTCCCGGACCGGGCAACACCAAAAGCAGCGACGGCGGCCAGCAAAGGCATTAGCACCGTCGACAAGGGGCCGGAAATCTTATGCCACAGCGATGCCTTGAGTGAGCGTGTCGGTCTGCCTGCCGCTTCCAGATCATCAATGGCGCTCCAAAGCTGGAGGAAGGACAGACCATCAGGATCGACACTGGCCAGCGTAAACTGGTCCGGACGGACGTCCGGGGCAGTGGTCATCTGGCCGAGATCGTCCCGCACGCCGCGCTTCACATCGAAACGGCTTGCTCCGTCGAGCTGCCAGCCACTCGCCAGCGGCCGCCCCGTCTTTGCCTTGATGATGGCGCTCAATTCCCCACCGCTGCGGTCATAGATGGTGACATCCGCCAGACGCGTATCCATGCCGCGCCCCTCAACACTGCCGGCATTGATCAGGTTCGTGCCATCACGCACCCAGATGTCCGATTGCACCCGGCTGTCCATCGGGATCGCTGCATATTCAACCTTCTGCCAGCGGTTCAGCGTGGCCGTGGCCCGCGTCACAATCCGCTCATTAAAGGCGAAAGCGATGGCGGCGACCCCGATGCTTGCCAGGATCAACGGGGCGAGCACCTGATGCGCGGAGAGCCCCGACGCCTTCATCGACACCACTTCGCTGTTCTGGTTCAGGGTCACCATCGTGATGAGCGTGCCCAAGAGGACCGAAAAGGGAAGGAACCGCTGGATGATCTGTGGCATCCGCATGGAGACATAGTGCCAAATGTCCCCATTGTCGTTTCCGGGAACGGCCAGAATCTTGTCAGATTCGCCCAGCAGATCAAGCGCCTGCAAGACGAGGACCAGAGCCGCCAGAACGGCGGCGCTACGCAAAATGAACAGCCGCCCCATGTAAATGGACATCGTCCGCGATGGGAAAAACTGCGCGCTCATAAAGTCGGCGTCACTTTCGGCTGCTTGCGGGTAAAGAGAGTGCGGATCGATTTTCCAAGGACGGCAAAGCCCTTCTCCAACGCCCCAATTGGCTGACCGCCGATCTTATAGGCAAGCGTCCAGTACATCCAGAAAATGAGGGCCGCGAACAGCGCAAACGGTGTCCACAGGGCAAATAACGGATCAACAAGGTTCAAAGCGCCCATGCCTTCGGCCCATTCGTTGATCTTATGATAGGTGACCACCATCACGATAGAAATGAACACCCCAAGCGCCGAGGAGGAGCGTTTGGGTGGCACGGCAAGAGCAACGGCGAGCAGGGGCAAAAGCAGCATCATGGCCACTTCCACCAGCCGGAAATGGAAATTGGCGCGGCTTTGATACCGCAGTTCAAGCGGCGTGTTCTTGTCCTGGCTGACACGGACAAGCTCCGGAATTGTCAGTTCCCCATCCTTGTCACCGCGCCCGCGGAAGGCCTCAATCTTGGGAAGGTCAATCGGCAGATCATGCGCGGTAAAGGTCAGCACGCGGGGCTGCTTATAATTTGGTGCATCATGCACCAGCACCCCGTTTTTCAGGCGCAGAATGATGACGTCCGGGTCATCCGTCGCCATGAACGTCCCGCGCTCCGCCGTGACCGACAGCGAGGTATTGTCCTTTGAAACCGCCCGCACGAAAATGCCGTAGAGATCTTGCCCGCCATTTTCCGAACGCTCGATCCGCATGGTCATCCGCTTGCCGAAGCGCGCAAACTCCCCAACCTTAATGGAGGCCCCTAGCGCGCCGGAGCGCAGTTCGAAGCGAAGCCCTTCATAGGCATAGCGGGAATAGGGCTGAACAAAGCCAACAATGGCGAGGTTCACGAGCGCGAGAAAGATGGCAAACATGAAGGGCACGCGCAGCAGCCGCCCATAGCTCATCCCCACAGCGCGGAAGACATCAAGTTCCGACGTCGTGGCAAGCTTGCGGAACGCAAGCAGGATGCCGAGCATCAAACCAATCGGAATGCCAAGCGACAGATATTCGGGCAGCAAATTTGCGAGCATCCGCCAGACGACGCTGACGGGTCCGCCTTCTTGCGCCACAAAGTCAAAAAGCCGCAGCATCTTATCGAGCACAAGCAGCATCGCCGCGATGATCAGCGTCGAGAACAGCGGCAAAGCGATCAATCGCGCGATGTATCGGTCAGTGGAGGTCAACATCGTGTTTCTGAATTCAGTCGAGTCCTGACCATGATTTGGCCGCAAATGGAGTCCAGATGGATCGTGCCGACGTGGATTAGGTGAGTCTGGCCGTGAGTGCAAACGGCCCGATGCATTTTTCAAGGGTGTCAGAATGATGGCAAAGTTGCGTAGTGGATTATTGGTGCTGGCAACAGCGACTTTGGGCTTCCCCGGATTGGGCGCAGCACAGGCGCTGGGCCCCAACCCCTCTTTGTGTTCCGGCGGCCGCGAGCCAACAATCCTCGTGCGTGTGGCAGGCCTGAAGAGCCGCGCAGGGACGGTACGTGTCCGCACTTTCTCCGGCGAGCCTGACACTTATTTCAACAAGAAGTTCGCCCATAAGCGCTTTGAGTATGACGTGCCGGCATCCGGCCCGATTGAGATTTGCGTGCCCGTTGGCGCGGCTGGGACCTATGCCATCGATGTCCGTCATGACATTAACAAAAACGGCGATACAGACCGGTCTGACGGCATCGGCGCATCGGGCAACCCGAAGATCTCGCTGATGTCGATCCTGTTCGGACGCAAGCCGCCGGCCAGCCAGGTGCAGGTCACTGTCGCCAATGGAACAACCATTGTGCCCATCACGGTGCGGTACCTCTAAGCATGGCGCTTGTTGCCCTGCTTTCGAACCCGAATTCGACGGGCAACCGCGCCATCCTGCCGCGCATTCGTTCCTTTTGCGCGCAGCACCCCGAAGTGTTCCATTATGAGGTTGAGGATGCCAGCCAGATTGGCGCTGCCCTCACCTCCATTGCGCAGGTCAAGCCGCGTATCCTGATCGTGAATGGCGGTGATGGCACGGTGCAGGCGGCGCTGACCGAACTCCACCATGGCGGACATTTTGGCGCGACGCCGCCGCCGGTCGCGGTGCTCCCCAATGGCAAGACCAACCTGATCGCGCTTGATCTGGGCGCTGATGGCGACCCTGTCGGGATGCTGGAGCGGATTGTCGAGGCCGCACGCCACGACCTGCATGACCACGTCGTTCAGCGGGAGCTGATCTCCCTGACCGAAGGCGAACATAGCAACCGCCCCGTCCTTGGCATGTTTCTGGGCGGCGCGGGCCTTGCCGACACCATTTTATACTGCCGCGAAAAGCTCTATCCGCTCGGCCTACCCAACGGGCTGTGCCATGTAATTGCGGGCTTTGCCGCTGTCTTCGCGATGATTTCCGGCCTGCACGGGCGCCTGTTGCCGCCCGCCCCCAACCCTGTCTCCGTCTCGCTCATCCGCGATGGAGAGGCGACACGCCGCTTCTCCTTCCTGATCGTCACAACTTTGGAAAAGCTGCTTCTCAATAGCCGGACTGGCGCGCCCGGCGCGATGGGATTGAAGCTGTTGGCCATCGAACAATCCGCCCCGGCGCTCATCCGCGCCATCTGGGCCGGGATTGGCGGGAAGCTCGGGCGGGAACCGGTGCGCGGCGTGCACGTTCAGCAAGGCGACGTCATCCGCATCGAAAGCTGCGGCACCAATGTCATTTTGGACGGTGAAACGTTCAGCGCCATTGAGGGGCGGCCCATTGTGCTCCGCTCCACACCGCCGATTCCTTTCCTCAAGCTGGCGGTGTGACGACGCTGCGCGCGCTGGTTGAAGAAGAACTGGCGCACCCTGTCCTTCCCCAAGTCAAAGAAATGGCAGCTGCCATCGCAGCCCTTTACGGCGATGCTGCGCGGGCCGTGTTGTTTTACGGGTCCTGCCTGCGCGAAGCGCGGCTTGATGGGCTGATGCTCGATTTCTACCTGATCGTGTCGGACTATCCATCGGCTTATGAAAAGCGCTGGCTCGCCACCGCCAACCGGCTGATCCCACCCAACGTCTTTCCGTTCACAGCAGATGGCCTTGCCGCCAAATATGCGGTGCTGAGCGAAGCGGACTTTGCAGCGCTCAACAGTAACGACGCCACCACTGTTTCCGTCTGGGCGCGCTTTGCCCAGCCGTCCCGCCTTGTCTGGTCGAAAGATACAGCCGCGCGCGACTGGGCCGTCGACGCGGTCGCCAAGGCGGCGCCGACCTTATTTGATCTCGCCCGGCCTGTGGCGGCCTCGCATGATCCGATTGCCGTCTGGCAGGAAGGCTTTGCCCGAACCTATCAATGCGAATTGCGCGCAGAAAAAACGACGCGGTCCGGCTCGATCGTTGAGGCAGATCCGGACCGCTATGCGCGCTTTGGCGCGGCCATCCCCCTGACCACAACGATGACCCGCCCGGCGGCGGAACGCATCTGGCAAAAGCTGCGCAAGCGGGGAAAACGGGCGAGCGTCCTGCGCATCGCCAAGGCCAGCCTCACCTTTTCAGGCGGGATTGATTACCTCGCCTGGAAGATCAACCGCCATGCGGGCACGCAGATTGAGATTAAGCCCTGGCAGCGGCGTTTTCCTTTGGTGGCCGCGCTGTTTCTCGTGCCGCGCCTGCTGCGCCAGGGCGCGGTAAGATAGGATGTATTTCGATGTAGGTGACCGTCAGAAAATGACGGCCCGACAGGGATAGTTGCCGGGCCGTCAAGGAGGGGGCGCCCCCTAAATGACCGAAAAGGGAAGCGCCTTGGGTCGCTTCACCTCCATATTGGTGGAAACTGATTCGCAATGTGATGGCCATCACACCGCAACGAATTCAGAAAATAAGGGGGCTAAAGATCGCGCCCTTCGCCGGAGACCGGGATGGCCAACATTGAGCGCAGCCGCGCACGAAACGCCTCCAACTCCCTGCCCGAGAGCAGCGAGGATGAGGCAAAGTTCACCGAACTGAGGCTGACGGCCTGTCCATGGCGATAGACTTCGAAATGGAGATGCGGCCCTGTCGAAAGACCAGTGGTGCCAACATAGCCGATGACCTGCCCCTGCACCACGCGTGCGCCCGGGCGGACGGCGATGCGGCTCATATGGGCATAGCCGGTGCCCAAACCGCCTGCATGCGACAGCTTGACCATATTACCATAGCCCCCCGACCATCCGGCCAGCGTGACAATGCCGTCCGTAACAGCACGGATGGGCGTGCCGGTCATCGCGGCATAGTCCGTGCCTTTGTGGAAGCGCGAATAGCCGAGCAACGGATGGAAGCGCATACCGAAACCTGATGAAATACGCGCCGCCGCAACCGGGCGCACCATACCTTCGCGGCGCTGGCCGACGCCTGCGGCATCATACCAGTCGGTCCGCCCGCCGATGGTCCAAGGGATCATGCGGATCGCGCGATTGCCGCGATGGATGCCGATATACATCAGCTTGCCGGTTTTCGATTCACCGGTTTCCGCGCGCTGATGCTCCACAATCATGTCGAAGCGGGCATCGGACGCCAGATCACGGTCGAAATCGACCTTGCTGGAAATCGCGCGGATAAAGGATTGGGCGACACCCGCCGAGACACCCGCGGAGCGCGCCGAGCGATAAAGGCTATCCCCCACACGGCCGACAATCCGCAGCGGGGTATTGTCCACCTTGATCGGCATCTGGGCCATTTGGAGAGTGCCGCCGACATTGGAAATGCGGACGTTCAAATCAAAACGTGCGCGCACATCCAGCGATTGCAGCGGGCGGGCGACACTGCGCGAGGAACGGGGCCCAAGCACGATGGGCATCACCGTGCCCGGTTCAATGCCAGACAGCGGCGCAACTGAGGCCACCAGCCGGGCGGCGCGGTTGGCCTCTCCTGCGGCGACGCCGGCCCGTTCAAGCACACGGGCAAAGCCGTCGCCTTGTCCGATGGTTGTCGTGAGTTCGATGGTCGGGCGTTCCGGGGCGTCGGCCAAGGGCGTCACCAGATCGTTCGCGGCCATCCGTTTGCCGGTATTGCCGCCATAAGCCAGCGGCGCGATGGCCTGTGCGCGGCTGTCATCCCAGGCCCGGCCTTCAACAAGCGCGGGCGCGCGGCCAATGAGAGGATGAATGCCCGGCGCAAACGCCAAAGTGACGCCGCACAGGGCCAGACAAGTGGCGAGCCCACGGAACCAGCGGCCCGTGCCGATATCGGCGCCGAGATCAGGCACAAGATCCAGATGATGGAGGCGGTCAACCGCATAGTCGAAACGCCCGGCCCATGTCGTCAAGTCGTGCGGGACCGGCAAGGCCTGATCGATCGACAGGGCCATCGTCGCGCCAAATGCGCCAAAGCCGTGTTCTGTCCGTTCAAACAAGCTTGTTCAGGCCTTTCCGACCGCGATCCCGTTGCGCTTCCTGTAAACGCCAATGGTTAATGTCAAACTTATGTTTGGCTCCACGCGGCCCTGAAGCGCCGATCCGTGCCAAATTGCGGAAGAAATGAACTGCCCTTTTGGTCACATAGGTCGATTTGCCCTTGCGCGTGAGACGGATCGTGGCAATCTGATCGCGATGAGCCAACGCGCGCAGTCCGCGATCACGGCCGTTCTCGGGCCGACCAATACGGGAAAGACGCACCTCGCGGTTGAGCGGCTTTGTGCACATTCCAGCGGCATCATGGGCTTCCCTTTGCGCCTTCTGGCACGCGAAGTGTATGACCGTGTGGTCCGCATCAAAGGCGCAAAGCATGTCGGCCTGATCACCGGCGAAGAGCGTATCCTCCCCCCCGACGCCCGCTGGCTGCTGTGCACAGCGGAATCCATGCCGACCGACCGGGACGTCGCCTTTGTGGCGCTGGATGAAGCGCAGCTCGGCATTGATGCCGAACGCGGGCATGTTTTTACCGATAGGCTGTTGCGCGCGCGGGGCCGTGAGGAAACGATGATCCTCGGGTCGGAAAGCCTGAAGCCCTTGGTGCGCACACTGTTGCCTGAGGCGGAAATCATCACCCGCCCCCGCTTTTCCCAGCTGACCTATGCGGGCGCCAAGAAGCTGTCCCGTCTGCCGCCGCGCACGGCCATCGTCGCCTTCTCGGCTGAGCATGTCTACGCCGTCGCCGAAATGCTGCGGCGGACGCGCGGCGGCGCGGCCGTCGTCATGGGCGCGCTGTCGCCGGCCACGCGCAACGCGCAGGTGGCCATGTATCAGGCGGGCGAGGTCGACTATCTGGTTGCGACGGACGCCGTCGGCATGGGGCTGAACATGGATGTCGGCCATGTCGCCTTTGCCAGCCTCACCAAATTTGACGGCAAGCGCCAGCGGCGGCTGCATCTGGCGGAAATGGCGCAGATCGCGGGCCGCGCCGGACGTCATCAACGCGACGGGACCTTTGGCGTTCTGTCCGGCGGCCCGGACGAAGCCGCATTCTCAGACATTGAGATTGAGCGCATTGAGGAGCATCGCTTCAAGCCGCTCGACCATCTGATGTGGCGCAACAGCGATCTTGATTTCAGTTCGGTCGACGCGCTGACGGAGTCCTTGGGCGTCCGGCCCGACAACCCCGTGCTGCGCGCCGCACCGGACTCCATCGACCTCACCGTCCTGCGGATCCTGTCCAACGACCGGATGGTCATCGACCGCGCGCGCGGGCCCCGGATGGTCCAAAAGCTCTGGGCCACCTGCGGCCTGCCCGATTTCCGCAAGGTCGGCGCGGAACATCATTCCCGCATGGTCAGCCAGATTTTCGGTTTTCTGTCCGAAGGATCAGGCCATATCCCCGGCCCCTGGTTTGCCGCCCAAATTGCGCGGCTCGATACGGTGCAGGGCGATGTCGAAACACTTGCCGCCCGCATCTCCGAAGTGCGCATCTGGGCCTATGTCGCCCAGCGGGCGGACTGGCTGGTTGATGCATCCACATGGGCGGAGCGGACCCGCGAGCTGGAACTCAAACTGTCCGATGCCCTTCACGCGCGCCTAACCGAACGGTTTGTGGACCGACGGACGTCCATCCTGATGAAGTCCGTCAGCAATGACCCCGCCCTTCTCGACGTGCAGGTCGATGAAGCAGGTGAAGTTCTGGTGGATGGGGAGATGATCGGGACGCTGAATGGCTTCACCTTTGCACCCGATGCCGCCGCGCGGGGCAAAGACCATAAGAGGCTGCTGGCAGCCGCCGAACTGCGCCTGCCCAAGGAACTCGCCCGCCGCGCGCAGAAGGTCGCTGAGGCCGCCGACAACGCCTTCAGTTTGGTGACGGAGCCCGGAACACCGGTCCGCATTGTCTGGACAGGCGTTGAGCTGGCCCGTTTCAAACCGGGCAAAACACTTGTCACTCCGCGTCTCTTTTTGAGCCCCGCTTTATCGCGGGTCGATCCGGCCAGTCGCACAGCGATCGAGGCACGACTTGAGGCTTGGATTGCCCGCATGGTCACCGGCAAGCTTGGGCCACTCAACAAGATTTCGGCTGTAGCGGCAGATCGGGAGACGCCGCCTGTCCTTCGGGGCATCCTTGTCCAACTGACAGAACATGGCGGCCTGCTCGACCGCGCATCCAGCGATGACGCACTGGCATCGCTGGACCGGGGCCAGAGGCAATTTCTCCAGCGCCTTGGTGTGACCATTGGCGCGCTTGATGTTTTCTTGCCGGTTCTGCTCAAGCCAGAGCCGACCCGCCTGCGGCTGGCGCTTTCCGCTATCCGGGCGGGCCAGGTGATGCCGCCGCTGCCGCTCGCTGGGCTTGGCCTGCTCGACAAGCCGGCGCCTGTGCTGGCTGAGGCCGCGCGCCTTGCCGGATATCGCCGCTTTGGGGATCAGATGTTGCGCATCGACCTTGTCGAGCGGATCGCCCGCGCGGCGCATGATGCGCGCGGCAAGGAACGGACATCGATGCTCGACCCGGCCATGGCTGTGTCGCTGGGCATCGGCAGCGAGACCTTTGCCCGGATCATGCGGGCGATCGGCTTTCATCCTGTGGGCAATATACAGGCGAACCAATGGCGCTGGCGCGGCCGCCCACGGCGTGTCCAGGCCCCCACCCCGGTCAATGCGGCCTTCGCCGTGCTTGGCCAGTTAAAGAGATAGGAGTTTATGCGGCTCGATAAATTTCTCTTCTTCGCTCGGCTCACCAAAACCCGCACGCTTGCCCAGCAAATTGTGGGAGAAGGCCGCATCCGCCTCAATGGCCAAAATGTGAAGCGCGCCCATACCGATGTCGGTCCCGGTAGCGTCATCACCATCCCGCTCCATGGCGCCATCCACGTCATTCGGGTGGAGGCGATCCCCCAAAGGAGGGGCCCTGCAGATGAGGCGCGGGTGCATTATCGGGAAATTGCCCCACCACAGCCGATTGACGGCGCCCTTATCGCCATCTAACGAACCGCAAAACTACACATTCCGGAGGACCCGCAATGACCTATGTCGTCACCGAAGCCTGCATCAAGTGCAAGTACATGGATTGCGTGGAGGTCTGTCCCGTCGACTGCTTCTATGAAGGCGAGAACATGCTCGTCATCAACCCGAGCGAGTGCATCGATTGCGGCGTGTGTGAGCCGGAATGCCCCGCTGAAGCCATCTTGCCCGACACCGAAAGCGGTCTGGAAAAGTGGCTCGAACTGAACAACAGCTATTCCGCCGAATGGCCGAACGTGACCCGCAAGGGTGACCAGACCCCAGCCGACGCCGACGACCATAAGGGCGAAGACGGCAAGTTCGACAAGTACTTCTCAGCCGAACCCGGCAAGGGCGACTAAGCTCCACCTGCTTTTCTGCGACGAATTGACGCCGAAAGTGGCCCCGGAGCACCGTCGTTCTCCGGGTGCTGCCCCGTTTGCGCCGCAATCGCTTGGCATTGGCAGACAACGCGTTAAGGAAGACACATGACGGATCGCCAGACAGTATTTGACAAGGTTGCCGAGTTGATCGGGCCCTTTAACAAAAAGGGTACGGAACTCTCCGATGCAACGACATTCCAGCATGATCTGGAATGGGACAGCCTGACGGTCATGGATTTCGTGGCCGCGGTTGAAGACGAATTTGACATCATCATCACCATGAACATGCAGGCCGAAATTGAAACGGTCGGGCAGCTTGTGGATGCCGTGATCAAACTGGGCAGTTAAGTAATCAATTTCCGTCGCCCCGACGCGTGTCTGCGGGGTCGGGTCAGCCAGAACTGGCGTCTGGTTGGCAAGGTGCCGGGGGCCAAGTCGGCACGACGCAACGGGAAGAATGAAAAAAATGACCGATCTTTTTTCGAAATTTGATCCTCTGATCCAGCAGCGTGAAAATCTGCTCGCCACCGGCGTGCGCGATCCCTTCTCGCTTGTGATGGACGAGGTGAAGTCTCCAACCGTCGCTGTCTGCAATGGCCGTGAAACCATTCTGCTCGGCACCTATAACTATATGGGCATGACGTTCGACCCGGACGTGATCGCGGCCGGCAAGAAGGCGTTTGACGAATTTGGCGCAGGGACAACCGGCAGCCGCGTTCTCAACGGCACCTTTCGCGACCACCGCGATGTCGAAGAGGCGCTGAAAGAATTCTACGCCATGGACCATGCCATGGTGTTCTCAACGGGATACCAAGCCAATCTCGGCATCATTTCCACGATTGCCGGCAAGGGTGATTACATCATCCTCGACATCGACAGCCACGCCTCCATCTATGATGGCTGCAAGATGGGCGATGCCGAAATCGTCGCCTTCCGCCACAATGATGTCGAAGCGCTGGAAAAGCGGCTGAAGCGCCTGCCGCCTGAAGCGGGCAAGCTCGTCGTGCTCGAAGGCGTCTATTCGATGCTTGGCGACGTCGCGCCGCTGAAAGAGATGATCCGCGTTTCCAAGGAAGCGGGCGCGATGGTGCTGGTCGACGAAGCCCATTCGATGGGCTTTATCGGTGAACATGGCCGCGGCGTTGCCGAAGAGCAGGGCGTCATTGACGATGTCGATTTCATCATCGGCACGTTCAGCAAATCCGTCGGCACCGTTGGCGGCTTCTGCGTCTCCAATCACCCGAAGTTTGAAGTGATGCGCCTCGTCTGCCGTCCTTATGTCTTCACAGCCGCCCTCCCGCCGAGCGTGATGGCAAGTTCGGCCACGTCGATCCGCAAGCTGATGCACGGCAGCAACAAGCGCGCGCATCTCTGGGAAAACTCAAAGACCCTGCACAAGGGCCTGCGCGATCTTGGCTTCAAGCTCGGCACCGAAACACCCCAGTCAGCAATCATCGCTGTCATCATGCCCGATCTCGAACGCGGCGCGATGATGTGGGCAACGCTGCTCGAAAACGGGCTTTACGTGAACCTCGCCCGCCCGCCCGCAACGCCGGCTGGTATGACGCTGCTGCGTTGCTCGCTATGTGCGGAACACACGGCGGAACAGGTCTCGGATATTCTGAAGCGGTTCGAGATCGCGGGCCGAGCGACAGGAATTATTTCCTAATGATCCTCGTCGTCGATGACGACGCCCGCATCCGCACCGCCACAGCGGGCGCACTTTCCGCCATGGGGCATGAGGTGCTGTCGGCCTCCGACGGCACTGAGGCGTTGACCATTTGCAGCAGCCGCACCGACATTCAACTCGTCGTCACTGATGTGCTGATGCCGGGCATGCGCGGCCCGGATTTCATCGCCCGCGTCCACGCCGAACGCCCGGAACTGCGCGTCATTTATATGAGCGGCGACATTGGCGACACACCCCCCGAAGCCTTTGGCGGCTGGCCGCTTTTGCCCAAGCCGTTCACGGCTGCGAGCTTGTCCGAAGTCGTCGGGCAGGCACTGGCGGGGTAAGGTTGTCCTAAACCCCTCCCCTTCAGGGGAGGGGACGGGGGTGGGGCGGTCGGGACCGTTTCCCGGGTGGGTAGTCCCCACCCCAACCCCTCCCCTGAAGGGGAGGGGCGTTTTAGTTACCCAAAAATCCGCCCGAAGAAGCTGCGATCCGCCAGCACTTCCTGCGCACAGTTATGCCCCGGAGCACCCGTAACGCCGCCGCCCGGATGCGACCCGGCCCCGCACATGTAGAGCCCGTCCACTGGCCCGCGATAGGCCCCGTGCCCCAGCATCGGTCGTGCCGACCAGAGCTGATCGAGCGACATATTGCCGTGCATGATGTCGCCGCCCGCCAGATTGAACTTCCGCTCCAGCCCCTTGGGCGACAGGATCTGCTGCCCCAAGATCGAGGCGCGGAAGCCCGGTGCATGCGCTTCGACCGTGTCGATGATCGTATCAGCAGCCTTGCCTTCTTCCACATCCCAATCCCGCCCATCGGGCAGGACCGGCGCGAACTGCTGACAGAAGAGCGAGGCGACATGCTGGCCCGGAGGGGCCAAGCTGTCATCGATGATCGACGGGATGAGCATCTCGACAATCGGCTTCTTCGACCAGCCATAGGCCTTCGCGTCGATGAACGCCTGATCCATATAATCCAGCGTCGGCGCGATGATGATGCCTGACTGGTGGTGCTCGCCGGGTTCGGGCAGGCAAGTGAATTTGGGCAGTTCGGACAAAGCAACGTTCATGCGGAACGTACCCGAGCCGACCTTGAAGCCCTTCATGCGGCGCTTGAATTCGGGTGCCAGATCGCCCTCGTCAAACATCTGGTCATAGAGGATTTTGGGACCGACATTGGAAATGACACGGTCGGCGATGACTTCCTCGCCGCTAACAAGCTTTACGCCCGCCGCCTTGCCGCCATTGACGAGCACGCGCGCGACCGGCGCTTCAAGGCTGATCTCAACCCCCAGGGCCGTCACAACGCGCGCCATGGCCTGTGTGATCGCGCCCATGCCGCCGATGCTGTGGCCCCAGGCGCCCTTCTTGCCATTCACTTCGCCAAAGACGTGGTGAAGGAGAACATAAGCACTGCCCGGTGTATCGGGAGAGGCATAGTTGCCGACCACTGCGTCGAAACCGAACGCGGCCTTCACGGCTTCGCTTTCAAACCAGCTGTCGAGCAACGTCCGCGCCGACTTGGTGAACAGGTCAAGCACATCGCGCTGCCGTTCGAGCGAGAGACCCGCAAGCTTGCGCCCCTGCAGGGCGGCGTCGATCAACGTCTTGATGCCACCACCAAGGTTCGGCGGTGTCTTCATCGCGAGATCACGCAGCACATCGGCCACGACCTCGAGCGAGTCATAATAAGCCGGCAGCACATCGGCATCGTGCTTGGAGAAGCGCCGGAACTCTTCCTGCGTCCGCTCCAGCCCGCCACCGAGCTTCAGATACCCGCCATCTTCCTGCGGCAGGAAGTTGGAGATCGGCCGTTCAATGACGCGATAGCCTTCGGCCTCCAGCTTCATGTCGCGGATGACCTGCGGCTGCAGCAGGCTGACCGTATAGCTGGCGACCGAGTTGCGGAAACCGGGATGGAATTCTTCCGTCACCGCCGCCCCGCCGACAATATCGCGGCGCTCGACAATGCGGACCTTCAACCCGGCCTGAGCAAGGTAGAACGCACAGACAAGGCCGTTATGGCCCGCGCCGATGATGACGGCATCATATTTCTTGGTCATTGAAACTCTTTCGCAAGCGGGGATTGGACGTGCTGTCGCCCGAAACCAAGGCCGATCACTTGGCCCGGAATCCGGCGGAGCAGGGGAATTCGGTCGAGGAGGCGAACAGCCAGAGGGGTAGAACGCAAATGGCCCCGGAGCATCGGCGCAATGACCCGATGATGAGCAGTGCGCTGGATCGCCTGCATGCGGGTTGTCGCTTTCCAGCGGCGGGCCTGCACCTGCTTGAGCAAAGGGTCGGGGTCCGCACAATCGGCCAGCGGTTTTGCCAGAACATTAGCCGCAGCGACGGCGTCCTGCACGGCAAGATTGATGCCAACACCCCCCACGGGCGACATCGCATGAGCTGCATCGCCGATCGCCAAAAGTCCAGGACAAGTCCAACGCGTCAGCCGGTCCAGTGCGACCGAGAGCAGCTTAACATCATCAAAGCCGTTCAGAGCATCGACACCTTCCGCCAGCCCGGGCGCAATATGTGCGATCTCATCACGAAAGGCGGCAATGCCGCGTGCCTCGATCTTGGCGAAAGCGCCCTTTTCAATGATGCGAGCGCATTGCCAGTAGTTCCCGCGCGGAATGGCAACGACCATGCCTTCGGACGTAATGTTGCCAAGCGGCACCTCCCCCTGAGCTTGGCCAGAGGGAACTTGAAGCCGGAACCACAGCACATCCATTGGTGCGCCCAGATCTTGGAGCGGCAGTTGGGCCGCGTCTCGAAGCACAGAACGACGCCCATCTGCCGCGATTACGAGCCGGGCGGGAAGGACACCTCCGTCGGCGAGACGAACGCCACTGACGCGCCCATCGGCATCATGCGCCAGCCCATTCGCTTCGGAGGACATGCGGAGATCAAAGGTCGGATACCGCCTCCCGCAGTCCGCAATGAAATCCAGCAGATCCCATTGCGGCATCATCGCGATGAAGGGGGCCGTGACCGGAAGGTGTTTCATCGTCGCGACGCGGTAGCGACTCCCATGAAAGTCGAGCGCGAAGTCGTCGATCGGCGTGTGCGGAAGCTTCAGGAGGTCAGCGAGCAGCCCAAGTTCATGGAACACTTCCAGCGTCGACGGGTGCACCGTGTCGCCCCGGAAATCCCGCAGGAAATCAGCATGCTTTTCAAGAACCACAACATGCACACCCGCGCGCGCAAGGAGCAGCCCTGCGACCATGCCCGCAGGGCCTCCGCCGACAATCACGACGGGCAGTTGTTTCGTCAACCGCGGCTCCACCCGGCGGGTGGTTGCTGTTCCAGCCGGGCTTCGGGAATGATCTCCCGCATTTTGCGGCAGAAGCTTTTCAGGCAAACTTCCTTGTCCGACAGTGGCCCCATGGAGAAGGTCTTGCTCGCCATGCCGTCTTGCACACGCGAAATGAGGGCGGTGTCCTCAGCATTGACCTGCCGGTTGATCCGCCAGTTCAGATAGCGCGCCGCGCGCATCTCCCGCCGGTCATCGGGCAAGACATAGCTAATCTCTCGGATCACGCAGCTGGTGGGGCCGGTGGGCAGCCACTGCATGAAGTCGATCTGATCGGGGTAGATGTCGAACGCGACCGTCGGCCAAAGCTTGAAATAGAGCCAGTGGCGCTGGCTGGCCTCGGGAAGATGTGGCACCGGCGGCAGCAGCTTCTGATACAGACGCTCCGACCAGTTGGACGACGGACGATCTTCCATATCACCCCACATCCGGTCGACATGCGGCTGTGCTTCCACGCCGTAGCTTTTGCCGAACAGGCGCGTCAGGCCGGGATGCGACACAGGGATGTGCAGACCGTCTGAATAATTGTCGCCGACATTCTTCCAGTTCACGCTCCGCGGACGCATCGTGACGCGACCCAGAGCTTCAAGCTTTTCAAACTGATAGGGGGCGACCATTTCTTCATAGGGCGCCATCATCTCAGCCACAGAGGGCCCGCCGCTTTCCAGCCGGACGAAGATGAAGCCGCGCCAGGTTTCGATGTCGACGGGCACAAGGCCCGCCTTGTCCTTATCGAGCGCGGGGTAGGTCGCACTGTCGGGCACGCCCGTCAGACGACCATCGAGTTCATAGGTCCAAGCATGATAGGGGCAGGTGAGCTTCTTGGCGCAACCCGACGATCCATCCACCAGACGGCTGCCCCGGTGGCGGCAGACATTGGTGAAGGCGCGCACTTGGTTGTCGGCCCCGCGCACGACGAGGACGCTTTCGCCGATATAATCAAGGCTGTGCCAATCCCCCGCATTTGGCACGTCGCTGACGTGACAGACAACCTGCCAGCCGCGCCGGAAGATTCGGTCCACCTCAAGCGCCGCGAACTCGGGATCATGATAGGTCCAGGCGGGCAGACTCCACCCGTCCAGATCATCATTTTCGTTTGAAGGTTTGAATGCAGTGGCCATTGCGTTTCCCTGTTATACGGTTGTATAACAAGAGAGTGAGCGCCATGCAAGCCAAGGAACCACGGGCACAATTTCACCGTGCCCCGGCCGACGAACGTCGGTTGGCGCTGATTGATGCCTGTGCAGCGACGCTGGCGCGCAAAGGCGTGCACGGCACCTCCGTGCGGGAAATCTGCGCCACAGCCGGAGTCTCGCCCGGCCTACTACGTCACTATTTTTCCGGGATCGATGAACTGGTGGCCGACACATATGCGGCCATTGGCGCGCAGGTTCAGGCAGCCCTCAATGACGCGGTGGAAGCCGCAGACCCAACGCCCGAAGCGCGGCTCATCGCCTATCTCACGGCCAGCTTTGCGCCGCCAATTGCCGATGCCGACCTGCTCTCCACATGGCTCGCCTTTTGGAGCCTGACGCGCACCGACGCCAAGATCGCGCGTTTGCATGATGAGATTTACGCCGAAAACCGGATCACGTTGGAACGCCTGCTCGACGCCCATGCTCCGGGGAGTGACCATCGGCTGACGGCGATTGCTCTCACCGCATTGGTCGACGGGCTTTGGCTGGAATTGAGCTTGGGCAATGCGCCCTTCTCACCGGACGAAGCCACCGTCCTTGCCGCACGCTGGTTGGCCGCGCTGCTGCCCCGCATCTAGCAGACATCGGTCGACCCGGGCGGAACGGGCAAGAGGCTTGGCTTTACTTCCGCGCGGCCAATCTAGATAATCACCAAAACAAGATTCACGGAGAGAAGACATGGCCACAGTGATCCAGACCAATACCGTCGCCAATGACGACCATATTCGCAGCGCCGTCAGCGCGGAGGAATGGGCTGTCCGTGTTGATCTCGCCGCCGCCTATCGGCTTGTCGCGCTTTATGGCTGGGATGATCTGATCTTCACGCATCTGTCGGCGCGCGTGCCGGGGCCGGAACACCACTTCCTCATCAACCCCTATGACATGATGTTTGAAGAGATCACCGCGTCTTCTCTCGTCAAGATTGATGTGGAAGGTCAGCCGGTTGTGCCGACATCGCATCCGGTGAACCCGGCAGGCTTCGTCATCCACTCCGCCCTGCATATGGCGCGCGAAGATGCCCATGCCGTCATGCACCTCCACACGCCCCATGGTCAGGCCGTCAGCGCGATGGCGGACGGGCTGCTGCCGCACACGCAGACGGCGATGATCGCGCAGCATGATGTTGCCTACCATGAGTATGAAGGCATCGCGACTTACCTTGAGGAGCGCGAACGGCTGGTCGAGGACATGGGCACCAAGAATGCGATGATCCTGCGCAATCACGGCACGCTCACGGTTGGCGAAACCGTTGCCCAGTGCTTCCTGCGCCTCTATTTCCTCGAGCGTGCGTGCGAAGCACAGGTGAAGATGCTGAGCGCGGGACGCGACGGCCTCTACAACCCGCCGCAGGGCACACCGGAGAAGGTGGAGCAGCAGTCCAACGGACCGGGCATGAGCATGACCGCCGACAGACTCGCTTGGCCTGCGCTGCTGCGCAAGCTCGACCGGATTGACCCCAGCTTCCGCAACTAGGGCGACGCGAATTTCGGGGGCAGCCTCTGGTCCTGTCACCGCAATGCCACAGCAATTTTGCACAAGAATGGGCGCGGGGTCAGCGTTCGCACCAATTGGGGTGTTCAGGATGTTGACCGGCCCGCATGGATCGTCGCAAGGTGCGCCGAAGCCTTAGGGGATTGAACCACATGACATTTCGCATCGACCGCCGCGCGCTCATAGCAACTGCCGGCTTTGGCCTTGGCGGCCTGATGCTGCCGGGCGGACGCCTGGCCGCCCAAGCGCTGCTCGGCATGACCGGCTTTACGCACAATGTCGCCTCGGGAGAGCCGGGATCGGACTCGATGTTGCTTTGGACCCGTTATGTCAGTGCAACCGGCAGCCCATCAAAAGTGCGCGCCGAAGTATCGGAAAGCCGCGATTTCGCGAAGATCGTCAGCGGTGGACAGATGGTGACGGGCCCCTGGCGCGACCATACTGTGAAGGTCACGGTTGACGGATTGCAGCCGGGCCGCACCTATTTTTACCGCTTCATCGCGCCCGACGGCACCATCTCCCCCATTGGCCGGACAAAGACCCTGCCTGTTGGCAAGACATCCAAATTCAACATCGCCATTTTCTCCTGCTCCAACCTCGGCTTTGGCGAGTTCAACGCTTATGGCCATGCAGCGGCGCGTGACGACATCGACCTTGTCCTCCACATGGGTGATTACATCTATGAATATGGCCGCGGCGGATATGATGGCGGCGCCAAGTTTGCGGCCCGGATTTTCCCAGCAGGGGAAATTATGACACTGGCCGATTACCGGCTGCGTTATGCGAGCTATCGCTCCGACCCGCAGTTGCAGGCGCTCCACGCCAACTTCCCGGTGATCCCAAATACGGACGATCACGAAGGCGCAAATGACAGCTGGGAAGGTGGCGCACAAAACCACACGTCCGATGAAGGCGATTGGTCAGTCCGTCGCAATGCCGCCATGCAGGTGTGGCGTGAATGGCTGCCGGTGGGCGAACAGCCTTGGAAGTCCTATGAGATCGGCGATCTGGCGACTTATTTCCGCACGGACACAAGAATGATCGCGCGGACCAAGCCTTATGGGGCGGGTGAGATGATGCGTGCGCCTGACCCGGCAAAGGCCTTTGCCGAATTCCGCGATGGTGCCTGGAAAGATCCTTCCGCAACGATGATGGGTACCGAACAGGAAAGCTGGCTTTTCCATCAGTTTGCGCGGCAAAAGGCAACATGGACCGTGTTCGGATCCGGTACCAACATGGGCTACAACTATACGCCTGAAGAAGCGCTCAACTGGTTTGGCAATGACATCCCCGATTTCCGCAAAAACTACGCGCGGCAGGGCATTGCAGCAGGCAAAGCCGGCCTGCCCTATAATTTGGACAATTGGGGTGGCTACCCGCAGGCGCGCAGCCGCATCCTTGCCGCGGCCCAAAAGAACGACCTCGACCTCGTGGTCGTCACAGGCGATAGCCACAATGGCTGGGCGTTTGACCTTCCCGAGGGCGGTCGCCCTGTCGGAGTTGAGTTTGGCGGGCACAGCGTGTCTTCGCCCGGCTTGGAATCCGCAACCATGGGTGTGGACCCCAAGCGCATCGCGCGCGACATCCTTGACCACAATAAGCAGGAGCTGCGCTGGGTCGATACGTCTAACCGCGGCTATATGCACCTGTCGATGACACCCAAGGCCGCGACCAACGAATGGGTGTTCATGGACACGGTGAAGGACCTGTCGCTCAACACCAAGCCGAGTCACAAAATGCTCGTCCGTCCCGGCCGCAAGGTGCTCGAACAGGCATGAGGTTCGTTGCGCTCGCCCTGCTGCTGGGTGCCTTTGCGGCATCTGGCGCGGCGGCGACCACAACCTATGTCCAGACGGGCCGACTGGTCGATGTTGAGACCGGCGCGGCCCGCAAGGGCCAATGCGTCACCATCACTGATCAGAGGATTACCTCCGTCGCCAAATGCGGCGCGGTGCCCAAAGGCGCGACCGTCATCGACTGGCGCAAATACACTGTCCTGCCCGGCCTGATCGATCTGCACACCCATCTGGCGGATGTCGGACAAGGCGCAGACATTGCCGAACCCATCACCACCGGCCCGGCCGAGAGCGCTTTCATTGGCGCGAAGAATGCCCGCGACACATTAATGGCGGGGTTCACAACGGCACGCGACGTGGGGACCTTCCGTGTCTTTTCCGACGTCAAATTGCGCAACGCCATCGACAAAGGATTGATCCCCGGGCCCCGCATGGCCGTTGCTGGCACCTACATCACCATCCCAGGTGGCGGCGGCGAGATTAACGGCCTGCCCGCCGGCACCGTGCCCGCTGAAATGCGTTTTGGCGTTGTGACCAATGCCACCGAAGCGCGCGACAAGGCCGAAGCCCTCTTCAAGGGCGGGGCGGACTTTCTCAAGCTGATCGCGACCGGCGCTGTCCTCGCCATCGGCACCGAACCCGGCCAGCCCGAATTGACCGAAGACCAGATGCGCGCCGCCGTGGAGGTTGCCGCCAAACATGGCAGCTATGCGACGGCTCATGCGCACGGCGCCGAAGGCATCAAGGCCGCCATCCGCGCCGGCGTCCGTTCGATCGAACATGCAAGCATCATTGATGAGGAAGGCTTGGCCCTTGCCAAAGCCAAAGGTGTCTGGCTCGTCATGGATGTCTATAATGGCGACTGGATTGAGGAGGTCGGCACCAAGGAAGGCTGGCCTGCCGAATATCTGCGCAAGAACCGTGAGACGACGGACATTCAGCGCGAGATGTTCCGCAAAGGCGTCGCCATGGGCGCACCGATTGCTTTTGGGTCCGATAGCGGCGTCTATCCGCACGGCCTCAATGCCCGCCAATTCGCTTATATGGTCCGCTATGGCATGACGCCGCTTCAGGCGATCCGCGCCGCCACCCTCGATGCCGCCAAGGTGATGATGCGTGACAAGGATGTGGGCAGCATCACCGTCGGCAAATATGGCGACATGATCGCCGTTGATGGTGACCCGCTGAAGAATGTGCGTTTGCTGGAGACAGTGGCGGGTGTGATCAAGGGCGGCGCTGTCGCCCGCTAAGGCTCATCGCAGCAGGATGTAGATAGCAACTGCCACCACAAACCCGGCAAACCCCAGCCGCGCGACCGCGATCCGCTGCGCAAACCAGCGCGAGACAGGCGCGCCGAGCAATGCGCCACCCGCCCCACCGATCACAAGAGCCGCGAAAAGGCCCCAGTCGATCTGGCCCGACAGCGCATAGGAGGCACTGGTCGCACCTCCGAACAACGTCACAGAAAGAAGCGACGATGCAGCGGCATTGGCCAATGTCATCCCCGTTGAGGCCATCAGGCCCGGCGCGATGAGAAAGCCGCCACCGATCCCGAAAAATCCAGCGGCGAGCCCTGCGAGAAACCCAACCGGCGCCAGCTTCAGCACCATCGCAGGCTGAAGATGGACGGAAGGATCACCTTCCGACTTGCGGGGGATAACCATGGAGATAGCAATCGCGATCATCGCGACGGCAAACCATTTGACGAGGTGTGCGCCATCGACCTGCTTGCCAAGGTGCGCGCCGATGAGAGACCCGGCGAGACCCGCCAACGCAAAGACGGACGCACAGGGCCATTTCACCCGTCCGGCGCGCGCCTGCACCGCAAGGCCCGTCGCTGCGTTAACAGCGACCGCCGCCGCCGATGTCCCAATCGCGATATGAACGTCGGCAACCCCAACCGCGTAAAGCAGCCATGGCGTCGCCAGCACAGACCCGCCGCCCCCAAACACCGTCAGCAACAGGCCGACAAGCAGCCCGCCAATTGCGGCGATGAGGTGCGGGTCCAGCATCAGGCCGTGACCGGCCGGCGGTTCCAGGGGGCCATCATCAATAGCCGCGCCATGCCGCAAAAACCTGTGGCCCCCGCAAAGGTCAGGCCTGCGCCGACAAAGGCGGACAGCCCAAAGAACGCCGGTGCGACCGCAAAGCCCAGAACGACGCCAAGCAGCACCAGCGATCCGGCGGCAATCTGGACCTGACGCATAATCTCCAGCGGCGCTTTAGCGTCGGTTGCAACAGGAAGGCCCGCCTTCGTCCAGCCATCCAAACCGCCGGACAGAACATAGGCATCTCCCGTCACGCGCGCGGCCAATCGGTCACACGCCCCGGCGGTGCGCATCCCGGACCGGCAGGTGAAGACAACATCGGCATCCGGATCGACCGTCAGATGCGCGGCTTCCCAACCCGAAAGGGGATGGGACCGGGCACCCGGCACATGGCTGCGGGCAAATTCATCCGGCTCCCGAATGTCGATAAGAACCGCACGGCCGGCATCGAGGCGTGCCTTCACCTCCTCCGGGGAAAGCGGCGTCAGTGTGGCTGTCATATCAATCGGTCCTCATGTCAGGGGGGCAGAACAATTCGGCCAGTGTTTGGAGAACGCGCAACGCGGCCGGATCGGCAACGCGGTAGAAAATTGATTGCCCCTCGCGCCGCGTCGCCACCACTCCTTCCTCGCGCAGCAAGGCGAGGTGCTGCGACAATGCGGACTGCGACAGGCCGACGCGGGGCTGCAGCGCGCCAACCGACAGTTCGCCCTCCACCAGTTGGCACAGGATCATCAACCGTCGTTCATTGGCAAGGCTGCGTAACAGCGATGCGGCACGTCCGGCGCTGTCTTCAAAAAGGCTCAGGTCAAAGCGGGAGAGATCAAACATGATAGAAATATATTACTTGATTCTAATTTAGCAAGTCCTAATATTTATACATCAGCAGCGACGAAGGAGTCGATTTTCATGCAGCCCCAGGTCCACGGCTTTTTCGACACCGCCACCAACACCGTCACCTATGTCGTGCACGATCCCGCCAGTAAGGCCGCGGCGATCATTGATCCGGTGCTGGACTTTACGCCGCGCAACGCGCGCATCTCCACAGCCTCGGCCGATGCCGTTTTGGACTATGTCCACGCGCAGGGCCTTGATCTGCAATATGTTCTCGAAACCCATGCCCATGCCGACCATCTGTCTGCAGCGCATCACATCCGCGAAAAGACAGGTGCGCCTGTCGTCATCGGGGCCCACATCACGCAGGTGCAGACAATTTTTGCAGACATGTTTGAAGCCGATGACGTTGCCCGTGATGGATCTGTGTTTGATCGGCTCGTCACCGATGGCGATGAATTGCCCTTGGGCAACCTATCCATCAAAGTCCTTCACACACCGGGGCATACGCCTGCCTGCGTCACCTACATCATCGGCGATGCCGCCTTTGTCGGGGATACCGTGTTCATGCCCGATTATGGGACGGCGCGCGCCGATTTTCCCGGAGGTGACGCGCAGACGCTCTATCGCTCGATCCGGAAGATCCTCGACCTCCCCAAGGACACACGTCTCTTTACCGGACACGATTACCCGCCAGAGGCGCGCCCCACCCCCGCTTGGGAAGCATCGGTCGCGGATCACCGAGCGGCCAACATCCACATCCATGACGGTATCAGTGAAGATGCGTTCGTCGCCATGCGGGAAGCCCGCGACGCGACACTCGCCGCTCCCCTCCTGATCCTGCCATCGCTTCAGGTGAACATCCGGGCAGGCAATCTTCCCCCGGCCACACCTGCGGGTCATGTTTACCTGCGTCTCCCTGTGAACGCGATCTGAGCCGTTGATGACACCCAGCGCGAGGCCTAGCGTCTGGCTATGAAGCCAAAGCTCCTCTCGATGCTCCCCGGCTATACAGCGGCCACCTTCCGGGCGGACGCAATTGCCGGGGTCACGGTGGCGATGGTCGCCATCCCGTTGAGCATCGCGATAGCCATCGCCTCGGGCACAGACCCTGCCAAGGGACTGATCACGGCGATCATCGGCGGGCTCTTGATCTCATTGCTCGGCGGCAGCCGTGTCCAGATTGGCGGGCCAACCGGCGCGTTCATTGTTGTCGTTTACGGCGTTATTGCCACGTACGGTTATGATGGGCTTGTTCTTGCGACGCTGATGGCAGGCGTGATCCTCGTTCTCGCCGGTGTGTTGCGCGCAGGATCGCTGATTGAGCATGTGCCGGAACCCGTTATATCAGGCTTCACAATCGGCATCGGGATCATCATCGGCGCCAGCCAATTGAAGGACCTTCTGGGGCTTGGCATCGCCAAATTACCGTCCGAGTTCCTGCCCAAGATGACGGCGCTCTGGGACGCCCGTGCCACTCTGAACACGTCCGCCTTCGGGATTGGTCTCGCCACAATTGGCTTGATCGTCGGCCTCCGCCGCTTGGCCCCGCGCTTTCCGGGTCTGATCGTGGCCGTCGCCCTGACATCGGCGCTGGCGGTCCTTTTGCCGGTGGATACGATTGGCGGACGGTATGGCGCGTTGCCCGCCGGTCTCCCCATGCCAACGCTGCCCACCCTGACGATGGCAAGGGTCATCGAACTGCTTCCCTCAGCGTTCGTCATCGCCTTCTTGGCCGGGGTGGAATCGCTGCTGTCTGCAATCGTCGCCGACCGGATGATCAAAGGCGCGCACCGCCCCAATGCGGAGGTGCTGGCGCAAGGCTTCGCCAATATCGGGTCAGCTCTGTTTGGCGGCCTGCCAGCAACAGGGGCCATTGCCCGCACCGCGACCAACATCAATGCCGGCGCGCAAACACCTGTTGCGGGATTGATCCATGCACTCACCATCCTGATTGTCATGCTGGCCTTTTCGGGCCTTGCAGGGCAGCTCGCCATGCCCGCACTCGCCGCGCTCCTGCTGGTGACGGCCTGGAACATGATGGAGCCACACCGTTGGCGCAGCTTTCTGGCCTTACCCAAGGACGAACTCGCGCTCCTTCTGCTGACGCTGGTGCTGACGGTATTGGCCGACCTGACTGTGGCCATCGGAACCGGCGTCGTCCTTGGGCTTGCCTTGCGTAAAATTCACGGCCGTAAGACGCGCGCAGACTGGTCAACGCCCGACCGCTGATGCTTGTGAGGGTTGCAATCCGCAACGCTTGCGCCATTCTGCGCCTATGAACATGCCCAAAGTCTGCATTATCGGCGCCGGTTGCTCCGGCTTTACCACTGCCAAACGCCTTCAGGATTACGGGATACCGTTTGAGATGTTTGAGGCCTCAGATAACATCGGCGGCAACTGGTATTACGATAATCCCAACGGCATGTCGGCCTGCTACAAAAGCCTGCATATCGACACGTCCAAGTGGCGGCTGGCCTTTGAAGATTTTCCGGTGCCGGACCATTGGCCCGATTATCCGCACCACGCGCAGTTGCTCCAATACTTTCATGATTACGTCGACCATTTCGACTTGAGGAAGCACATCCGGTTCAACACGCGGGTGGAAAAGGCGGAGCGGAAATCCAGCGGCGGCTGGACCATCACCCTGTCGACCGGCGACGTGCGCGATTATGACGCGCTGGTCGTCGCCAACGGCCATCATTGGGCCGCGCGCATCCCCGAATATCCCGGCACCTTCACCGGCGCGCAAATCCATTCGCACAATTACCGCAGCCCGTTTGAACCGGTGAATTGCGTCGGCAAGCGCGTGCTCGTCGTTGGCATGGGCAATTCGGCAATGGATGTCGCGTCGGAACTGTCGCAGCGCCCCATTGCGGAGAAGCTGTTCGTCTCCGCCCGGCGCGGCGTCTGGGTCTTCCCCAAATATTATCGCGGGCAGCCACTCGACAAAAATCCGGCTCCCGCCTGGATGCCCAAATGGCTTCGGCAAAAGCTGGGGGAAAAGATGATCCGCGGGCTGGTTGGCAAGATGAGCGACTATGGCCTGCCGGAACCTGAGATCACCCCCTTTGAAAGCCATGGCACCGTCTCGGGCGAATTTCTGCTGCGCGCCGGTTCCGGCGACCTGTCCATGAAGCCCGGTGTCGACCGGCTGGATGGCGACGGCGTCGTCTTTGCCGATGGCAGCCGCGAGCAGATCGACGCCATCGTCTGGGCAACGGGCTATGACATCAAATTCCCGTTCTTCGATGATCCCGGCCTGACCGCCGATGCCGACAACCGGCCGCCGCCACTGTATAAGCGCATCATGAAACCCGGCGTGCCCGACCTCTTCTATATGGGGCTCGCCCAGCCCGTACCGACACTCGTCAACTTCGCCGAACAGCAATCCAAATTGGTCGGCGCCTATTTGGCGGGTGAATATCTGCCGCCCGCCCAAGACGACATGCAGCGCATCATTGCCGCAGATGAGGACTATTATACCGGCCAATATTATGCCGCCCGCCGCCATACGATCCAGCTCGACTTTGATCATTACTGCCGTGCCCTGAAGAAGGAACTGGCCAAGGGCGCCAAGCGGGCTGCGGCCAAGGGCAACCCAGTGCCCGTGCCCGGCAAGGCGACTGCCGCTGCATGAAGCGCGCTGCCCTCACGCTGTTCCTTGCAAGCTTCCCAGCGACCGCCTTTGCGCAGGCGCTGGTTGTGCTGGGGGAAAATGAAGGCGGTCGCCAGATTCTTGTCGACGTGACCAGCCTGAAACCCTCGGCACCGATCTTTGGCCTGCGCGATTTTCCGGCGATGCAGGTCTTTGTCGAGATGCGGAGCAGTGCAGGACGGGGCAGCGTGGAGCGCGTCCGCTATAGCTTTGATTGTGCGCGCCGCACCCTTGCCACATTGACCTATGCGCGCACCGTGAACGGCCGGAGATCGCATGATTGGGTTGGGGCCGACGTGGCCCTGAAATATGAACCTGTCGCCGCAGGCTCGCTGGTCGAACAGGCGATGATCTATGCCTGCAATGGCGGCAAGTTTCCAAAGCGTCCGGCCACACCCGGGCTTTCGGGAACCCCGGACCCTAACGCCGATGCAGAAGACAGGGAAGGCGACGGCGGTTGAGGCCTTGCCTGGCCATGGCCGCATACGATTTCTTCGCATTGGCATCCGCGATAACAAACTGCTAGCGCAGTAAAATGCCAGCCAGTGCCGCTTCCGCGTCCCGGGAAATTCTGACCCGTCTCCACGAAGTGATGGCAGCGCGGACCAGTGCGCAGGCCAAACTCAACCGCGTGGTCGGCATTATCGCCGATGTTCTGCAGAGCGAAGTCTGCTCCATCTATCTGCGCCGCGATGGCCTGCTCGAACTCTTCGCGACCAGAGGCCTGAAGCAAGAGGCTGTCCACGTCACCAAGATGGCACTGGGCGAAGGTCTGGTCGGCACCATCGCTGAACAGATATCGACACTCAACCTTGATGAAGCAACGAGCCACCCGGATTTTGCCTATAAGCCGGAAACGGGCGAAGACCTGTTTCACAGCTTTGCTGGCGTCCCCATCATCCGCAAGGAAGATGCCGTGGGCGTCGTCTGCGTCCAGCATGTCGACCCGCGCAAATATGCCGAGGAAGAAATTGAGGCGCTGCAAACCGTCGCCATGGTGCTGTCGGAACTGATCGCCAATGCCGGGCTGATCGATAATGATGAGCGTCGCGGCTCCAAGGTGCAGGACACCTCCGCCCACAGCCTGACCGGGCTTAAGCTGGTCGATGGCATGGCCTCGGGCCGTGCCGTGTTCCACCAGCCGCGCGTCACCATTGAACACACTGTTGCCGAAGACACCGAAGCCGAGCGGCACCGTGTCTATGCCGCGTTTGACAAGATGCGCGAGCAGATTGAGCGCATGGCCAGCGAAGCCGAATTCGGCGTCGAAGGTGAGCACCGCGAAGTGCTCGAGATGTACAAGATGTTCGCCTATGATGAAGGCTGGCGTCGGCGCATCAACGAAGCCATCGACAGTGGCCTTACCGCTGAGGCCGCGATTGAACGTGTGCAGCAACGCACCCGCATGCGGATGCGCCAGATTGACGATCCCTTGCTGGCAGACCGGATGCATGATCTGGAAGACATGGCGAACCGCCTGCTCCGCATCGTTTCCGGCCAATTGGGGTCTGCCGCGCAAGCCGGCCTGCGCCATGACACTATCCTGATTGCCCGCAATCTCGGCCCTGCCGAACTGCTGGAATATGACCGGCGCCGCCTGAAAGGCGTCATCCTTGAAGAAGGCTCACTGACCGCGCACGTCACCATCGTCGCGCGTGCCATGGGCGTCCCTGTTCTTGGCCGGGTGCGCAACGTCCGACGCATCATTGGCGAAGGGGATCTTGTCCTCCTTGATGTCGGGCAGGCCTCTGCCTTTGTCCGGCCCAGTGCGGCGATGGAGGAAGCCTTTGAGGCGCGGCTGGAAACATCCCAGAAGCGCCGTGCCGCTTATGCCGCGATGCGCAACCAGCCGCCCATCTCAAAAGATGATGCCCGCATCACCCTGATGGTCAACGCCGGCCTGCGGGACGATGTCGCCCAGCTGGACGTGACAGGTGCCGACGGCATCGGCCTGTTTCGCACCGAATTCCAGTTCCTCGTATCCGCCACCATGCCGCAGCGCGAGCGCCAGCAGCGCCTGTACCGCGATGTGTTGGATGCGGCGGGTGACCGGCCTGTGATCTTCCGGACTGTCGATATCGGCGGAGACAAGGCCCTGCCCTATCTGCGCATCGACACCGGCGAAGAAGAAAACCCCGCAATGGGGTGGCGCGCCATCCGCTTGGCGCTGGAACGCGACGGCCTTATGAAGGCACAGGCCCGCGCCTTGTTGGAGGCAGCCGCCGGCCGCACGCTCAGCGTGATGTTCCCGATGGTGTCCGAACCTTGGGAATTTGACGAAGCGCGCGCGATTTTTGAACGTCAGCGGGAATGGATGGTTAAGCAAGGTCGGGCCACGCCCACGCGCATCCGATATGGCACGATGCTGGAGGTGCCTGCGCTCGCCGAAACCTTGGACATGATCCTGCCCAAGCTCGATTTCCTGTCGATCGGGACGAATGACCTGACACAGTTCCTGTTCGCTGCCGACCGCGCCAATCCCAAGCTCGCAGAGCGCTATGACTGGCTGTCGCCTGCGATTTTGCGGTTCATCCGGAGGGTCACACGCGAATGCCAAGCGGCGAACGTGCCGGTGACAATTTGCGGAGAAATGGGTGGGCGGACGCTGGAAGCGATGGCGCTGATCGGTATTGGCATCGAACGCCTGTCCATTACACCGGCAGCTATCGCGCCCGTTAAAGTAATGGTGCGGTCACTAAACGTCTGTACCATAAAGGAATTGATGGAAGCTCTACTGGCCCATCCGCCTGCAGACATCAGGGCTACTCTGACCGAGTGGGCGCGAGAGAATAATGTGGAGATCGCTTAGCACCAAAATGGCAGGTCATTGACACCCGCGTTCAAGCTTGGGAAAGCGGCGTTCGGGGCCTGCGTAGTTGGGGAGTATATAATGACCGAAGCCGAGGGTGCATCAGACGCGCTCATTGTTGAACGTGTGGGTGATAAGCTGAGAGTGGCGCGCACTTCGGTCGGCCTTGATCTGGCTGATATTGCCACGAAAACGAGAATACCTCAGCGTCACCTCGAAGCCATAGAATCAGGCGACTATTCCGCTCTGCCATCCATCACTTATGCTGTCGGTTTCGTGAAAGCCTATGCCCGCACCGTGGGCGCTGATGAGGTGGAACTGGCCAAGTGCCTCCGCACTGAACTCGGCCAAGATGGCGAAAGCCGTCACATCCAACAGGATGACGACATTGCTGATCCGGCACGGGTGCCGCCCCGCTGGCTCGCCTGGGGTGCCGCCATCATCGTGATCCTGATTGCGGCTGGCTATGGCCTGTGGCGCAGCGGCGCTTTGGAAAGTGGTCCAGCCACTATCGCCACTGTAGCACCAGAACCGGCCAACAGCATCACCATTGCCGCACCGCAGCCCAAGCCGGTCGCAGGCCCTGTCCTGCTAACGGCGCAGGATGACGTCTGGTTCCGCATCTACGACAAGAATGACAAGGTGCTGTTTGAAGGTGTGAAAAAAAAGGGCGAGACCTATCCGGTGCCCACAGATGCCGACACGCCGATGATCCGGACCGGGCGGGCTGATCAGATCGCCGTCACCGTCGGCGGACAGGCTGTTCCGGCGCTTGGTCCGGCGGAAGCGACCGTAAAGGACGTCGTTCTGACCGGCCCCGCACTGATCGCACGCCCGGCACTATCCGGCGCACCGAAAGCCGCAACCACTGTCGTCCCGCCATCAACTGCGGCGGCCCGGCCTTGATTGCCGGTCCACTCTGGTTCAGAGGTCAACAAGATTAGGTCGCGAGGGGAATAACCAGTCATGCGTTATGCTTTGATTTCGATTGCCCTGTTGTCGGCTGTCGCTGCAGCGCCTTTGGCCGCGCAGGACGGCGCCGTCGAACTGCGGGTTGGGAAGCTTGAAAAGGAAATGAAGGCCGTTCAGCGCAAGGTCTTTCCAACAGGCGTGCCCGTGCAGCCGGAAATCGGCCCGCTGGATACCGGCGATGCCGGAGCAGCACCCGCCTCCACGCCACTCAATGATTTGAGCACACGCGTGGACTCGCTTGAAGCACAGCTCAAGCTGCTGACCGGACAGGTCGAGACGGACGGCAATCGCCTGAAGAAGCTTGAGGAAGCCTTCAAGGCCTATCAGGGCGCGACCGATGCGCGGCTGAAGACACTGGAGCCAACAGTGCCCGATGTCACGCCACCCGCAGCCGCCCCACCGGTGGCTGCAAAACCGGTTGCCTTGGTCCCCGCAGCGGTGACTGAAGCGCCGAAGCCGGCCCCGACCAAACCCAAGGCCGAGGCCCCTGCTGCCACGCCCACAAAAGCCGTGACGCCTGCAAAGACGGACACCAAGCGCAAGGCGCTGGTCGACGCCGTAGAAATCCCCGCGACAGGCGACGCAGCAGAAGATGCCTATACCTATGGCTTCCGCCTTTGGACGGCCAAGCTCTACCCGGAAGCCCAGGTGAAGCTGAAGGAGTTTTCGGCCAAATACCCGAAGCATAAGCGTGCCAGTTTTGCGCAGAACCTGCTGGGCCGCGCCTATCTGGATGAAGGCAAGCCTGCGCTGGCGTCGGTTGCCTTTTATGACAATTACACCAAGAATCCGAAGGGCGAGCGCGCCTCGGAAAGCCTCTATTATCTAGGTGTTGCGCTCACGCGCCTGAAGAAGCTGCCTGATGCCTGCAAGGTATTTGACGAGTTTAAGGACGTCTATGGGCCCAGCGCAGCCGCAGAGCTGAAGGCCCGTGTCGCCAAAGCCCGCACAGACGCCAGCTGTTCTGCTTGATCCGACAAAATTCACCAAAGCGGCGATAAAGCGCGTGACATCTCAGGGCGGGTCGCGGCACACTCTGCCTTGTGAATCAGGTCCGCACTCTCGACGACACCGCCGCCGCCCGCTTTCTGCGTGATTTTCGCGCTATTGCCGGACCGGGCAAAAAACGCGTCGGCCTTGCTGTATCGGGCGGCCCCGATAGCCTTGCCCTTTTGTTGCTTGCCGCCGAAACATTGGACCATGTGGAAGCCGCAACGGTTGACCACGGCCTGCGCCCCGAAGGCGCGTCCGAAGCCCGGTATGTCTCTGGCATCGCCAAAGCGCTGGCGGTCCGCCACAGCATCCTAACGCTGCCCCCTAAGCCTGCGGGAAACACATCAGCTTGGGCGCGCGTCAAACGCTATGAAGTGCTGGAGCGCTGGGCCGATGCACTGGAGCTTGACCTCATCCTGACGGCGCATCACGCCGACGATCAGTTGGAAACCATGATCATGCGCCTCAATCGCGGGGCAGGCGTGGGCGGCATGGCGGGCATTCGCACCCTGCGCGGACGGATAGCACGCCCGCTGATGACATGGCGTAAGGCGGAACTTGTCGCATTGGTTGATGCGCAAGACATTGAAGCAGTTGACGATCCTTCCAATCACGATGACCGCTATGATCGCGCGCGGCTGCGGCGGGCGCTGGAACAGGCCAGCTGGCTCGATCCCGCAGGCGCCGTCCGCGCCGGGGCGGCGCTGGCCTCGGCAGATCAGGCGCTGGATTGGGCGGCTGATGATTATCTTTCTAGGCGCGGCGCTGTGGCGCTTGGCATCGTCTCGCTAGATGCCAAGGGCCTGCCGCATGAGCTTGTCCGCCGCATCGTTGTCAAATGCATGGCGCAGGTTGTGCCAGAGGCCGCACCCCGCAGCGATGAGCTGGATCGGATGATTCGGGCACTTTGGGCCCGCAAAGTCTGCACGCTGGGGGGCGTCAAATGTGCCGGCGGTGACTTTTGGACCTTCCAAAAAGCGCCACCACGGCGGAAAAACTAACGAATTTGCGGATTTGTTGCATTGTTATTAAATTTGCCATGCCTATCTAGGTCGCTCGAAAGGCGGAAATACAATGGATGATGACAAGGGCCCCAATATGTCCCCATGGATGCGGAGCCTCGCAATCTGGGTCGCGATTCTAGCGGCACTGGCGCTGTTTGTTTCGATTTTCGAAGGGCGCGGGACAACCGCGGCTGGCGATGTTATCGCGTATTCGGACTTCATCTCGCGCGTCGACCAAGGTTCGGTCAAATCCGTCGTGCAGGCAGGTGACGTTGTCACCGGCACGCTTAAGAATGGCGAAGAGTTCCGCACCTATGCCGTGCCTGATCCGCAATTTGCCCAGCGCATGCTGCAGGCCGGCGTTGAATTCACCGGCAAGCCGGAAGAAAGCCCAAGCTTCCTTCAGTTCCTGATCTACCAGTCGCTGCCGATTTTGCTGTTCCTCGGCATTGGCTTCCTCATCATGCGCCAGATGCAAAAGGGGGCCGGATCCGGCGCGATGGGCTTCGGCAAATCGCGTGCGAAGATGCTCACCGAAAAGCAGGGGCGCGTCACGTTTAACGATGTCGCTGGCATCGATGAAGCCCGTGAGGAACTTCAGGAGATCGTCGACTTCCTGAAGGACCCCGGCAAATTCTCCCGCCTTGGCGGCAAGATCCCCAAGGGCGCACTGCTCGTCGGTTCCCCCGGTACCGGTAAGACATTGCTTGCCCGCGCGATTGCGGGAGAAGCCAATGTGCCGTTCTTCACAATCTCGGGCTCTGACTTTGTCGAAATGTTCGTCGGCGTCGGCGCCAGCCGCGTGCGTGACATGTTTGAACAGGCGAAGAAATCCGCCCCGTGCATCGTCTTCATCGATGAAATCGACGCCGTCGGTCGTCACCGCGGCGCAGGCCTTGGCAATGGCAATGATGAGCGCGAACAGACGCTGAACCAGCTGCTCGTTGAGATGGATGGCTTTGAGGCGAATGAAGGCATCATCATCATCGCGGCGACCAACCGCCCCGACGTGCTGGACCCGGCCCTTCTGCGTCCCGGCCGCTTTGACCGTCAGGTTGTCGTACCTCGGCCCGACATTGAAGGCCGTGAGAAGATCCTTGCCGTCCACATGAAGAAAGTGCCGCTGGCACCCGACGTCGATGCCCGCGTCATTGCACGCGGCACGCCGGGCTTCTCGGGCGCCGATCTTGCCAACCTCGTCAATGAAGCCGCACTCACCGCCGCCCGCAAGGGCAAGCGTTTGGTCGCCATGGCTGAATTTGAAGAGGCCAAGGACAAGGTCATGATGGGCAGCGAACGCAAGTCCATGGTGATGACCGAAGACGAAAAGCGCATGACCGCCTTCCACGAAGCGGGCCACGCCATCGTCTCGATCAACGAACCGGCGTCTGACCCGATCCACAAGGCAACAATCATCCCGCGCGGCCGTGCGCTGGGCATGGTCATGCGCCTGCCGGAACGTGACAATTACAGCTACCACCGTGACAAGATGTACGCGAACCTCTCGGTCGCGATGGGCGGTCGTGTCGCTGAAGAGCTGATCTTCGGTTATGACAAGGTCTCGTCCGGTGCCTCTTCCGACATTCAGTACGCAACAGGCCTTGCCCGTGACATGGTGACGCGTTGGGGCATGTCTGACGTGCTCGGTCCGCTGCAATATGCCGAAGCCGATGAGGAAGTGTTCCTCGGATATTCGATGAACCGCGCACGGCAGATGTCGAATGAGACGGCTGTGATGATCGATCAGGAGATCAAGCGGATCGTCGAAGGCGGCTATAATCAGGCGAAGAAGCTGCTGACCAAGCACAAGAAGCAGCTGCATGCTCTGGCCGAAGCCCTGCTGGAATATGAAACGATGTCGGGTGATGAGATCAAGGCCCTGCTCGCGGACGGCACCAAGCCGGACCGGTCCGGCATTGACCGCAACGCCCCGCGTCCGTTGGGCAAGGGCGGCACATCCGTTCCCAAAACGCGCCGCAAGAATGTTGGCGGGCCGGCAGCCGAAGGGGCGTGACCCCTTTTGCCTGAAATATACTGCGATGAGTCCGGGGGCGTCGGGCGTAATGTCATGACGCTCGCGGGCCTTTGCATTGATCAGGCAGAGGCTGAACAGATCATCACCCGCTTTCGAGCTGTGACTGGCATAACAAGCGAGATTAAGGGCAGCCGCATTAGCCTTGGTGAGCGCGGATTGCTTTTTGAGCTCCTCGAAAAATCGCATGCGACGGCCACAATCGGGATCGCGCTTTCAGCAACGCGGCCCGCCCTTGGCATGGATCGCGGCGACCATGACATCGACATTTATGCAGCCCTCTTAGAAGACGTGGTCGGCGCCATGCTGCCGGCTGCAGGCGACTGCGCAAAGGTTGTCATCGATGATGGCCGCTATGGGGCCGAAACCTTGGCGCACATCCGATCCGACATTGGCGAGCTCGTCGGCCCGTGCGGGTCAGCAAAGCTTGAACTCAGCCACCGTGCCGCAGGCCTGCAATTGGCCGATGTCATTGCCAACAGCTTCTTCACCCGCGCGTTGCCCGGAGACCGGCAGGCCCGAATGTCGGCCATCGTCACCCCGATGATGGAGGCCGGGCGCCTCACGATGCGGATTCTCGCCGGGCCGATCCTAGCCGGAAAGCCCCATGGTGAGAATGAAAGCAAAGAACAGGCTGAGCGCCGTCACAGCGAAGGTTGACAGCAGTATCGTGCGCCAGACCCCGCCAAAGCGCGTTAGCCCATAGGCCTGCTTCAGCTGCCGATATATGTGGACCGGCGGATAGAGGGTGAGCGCCAAGCCGCCGATCACTTCTGTGGCCGGAAACTGGATGGCGATGACGCAAACCGTGATCAGCATCATCATGAAGGCGATGGAGTAGGTGACGAACACCGCGTGATCGAACACGTAAAACTTACGCCGCCAGAAAAACAACAGCCATAGGAACGGTGTCGACAGCGGGATCAGCGCCCAGCTGAACTTATAGGCATTGGACTGCAGCTTGTAGATCAGCAGCTGCGGGTTTTCTGCCGCATGTTTGATCGCTTCCTGAATGGCCGGCCAGCCGAAATCGAGGTTTACTTTGTCGACTTTGAACGCGCTATCGCTGTCTGTGGATGTGGCAGCCGTCATTACCGAAAGCCCCGCTTTCAGCGCATTAATCTCGTTCTGAATGTCCACAGTTGGCTGCCCTGCCTTGAGCGCCTCGGCCTTCTGGGCTTCCAGCTCGGCAATGCCCGTTTCCATCTTGCGTTGGTTCACGGCCAGCCGCCTTTTGGTGATCGCCTCGGTAGACACCTCGATCGTCTTATCCTGCTCAATTTTGGTGAGGAGCGCGCGTGTCCGCCCGATTTCACTGTCGATCCAGTCCGCCCGTGCCCGGCGCGCCTGGGCGTTCCGCCGCAGGACGACAAGCTCCTCTATCTTCGTACGCAGTTCCTGCCTGTCCTCATCCAGCGCGGCCACCGCCTCCTTGGGCGTGGGGGTCTTTTCAGTCGTCGCCCCCTTGGGGGTGACCCAACTGAAAATGGCGAACATCAGAAACACGCTGAACAGGAAGAGAGCGAAGGGCGAGACAAACTTCGCCCGCTCGCCGTGAATATAACGACGCGTCAGATGCCCGGGGTTCCAGACAAGCAAAGGCAGTGTCCGCCAGATCTTCCCGTCAAAATGGAACACGCTGTGGGCAAGGTCGTGCCAGAACGCCCCCAGCGTGCGGTGAAGATGCAGCTTCTGTCCGCAGGCCGCACAAAAAGCGCCGGTCACGTCGGCGCTGCAATTGAGGCAGGTGCCGTCTTGGCCCGCATGCCCCTCACCGGCCTGTGGTTCGACAGCACGGGCCAGCAGCCCGCCTGTCACAACATCGCCCATTGCTTCGATCTCACCCGCCATGGGATAAGTATTGCAGCGGGACCCGCACTTGTCATCGCTTTTGCGTTTTAATCGCCGCTTTGCTAACCGGCTGCCATGCAGACGAGCGACACCACCGCACAGCAGCTGATTGCCGAAATGGGGCAAAAAGCACGCGCCGCCAGCGCGATGCTGGCCAGCGTCCCGGTTGCGCGTAAGGCCGATGCGCTCAATCTCGCAGCATCAGAACTGCGTGCCCGCGCCGATGAGATTCTGGCGGCCAATCAGCGCGACATTCAAGCCGGAGAACAGGCGGGACTGTCTGCCGCGATGCTGGACCGGCTGCGCCTGACACC
>JBBATS010000008.1:0-71151 GCA_040398625.1 Chakrabartia sp.
CCGATGTTCTCAGCCGCATGGCCGATCATCACTTTGATGCCCTTCTTGCGAAGGCCTTCCACAACATAGCTCTCGGAAATGTCGGTGCCCTGCACCGAATAGCCAAGATTGTGCATCACCTCTGCAATGCCGGACATGCCGATGCCGCCAATGCCGATGAAATGAACGGTGCCAATGCTGGTCGGGACGGCCTTCATGCGCCAGCTCCTGCGAGACGGGGGCTTTGCGCGGCTAGACCAACCGCCTGAGGTGCAACGGGCCGATCCAGATTTTCGACCATGTCCGCCAGATCACGCGTCGCATTGGGTCGGCCAATGGACCGCGCCCGGCCGGCGGCGTTGGTCAGCCCTTCGGGATCAAGGCCTAGTTTCTGCATCTGCTTGGCCAATTCCTTCGCCGTGAATTTCGATTGCGTGATGGATCGCGCGCCGCCTGCGGTCACAATCTCACGCGCATTTGCGGTCTGGTGGTCATCCGTCGCGCTTGGCAGCGGCACAAGGATCGCCGGACGACCAGCGCATGTCAGTTCGGCAAGCGTTGAGGCCCCTGCCCGCGCAATCACTAAGTGAGCCCAAGCGAGCCGATCCGGCAGGTCGTTGAGATAGGTTGCCAAGTCTGCTGCAATACCAAGGTTGGCATAATGCGCGCGGACACGGTCAATATCTTCCGCGCGACATTGCTGCGTCACCTGGAGACGGCGGCGCAGCGCGACGGGAAGCATGGCCAAGCCATCAGGCACGACATCGGACAGGACTGTTGCGCCCTGGCTGCCGCCGACGACGAGAACGCGGAACACGCCCTCTTCACTCAGCGCGGGGAAAGGCTGTTCGCGCAACGCACACACTTCAGCACGCACAGGATTGCCGACCAGCCAGGTCTTGCCGAGGTGCTTTTCGGCCAGCCGTTCAATCTGCGGGAAAGACACAGCAATTGCATCGACGCGCGATGCGACGAGCCGGTTCACGCGACCAAGGACGGCGTTCTGTTCATGCACCGCCGTCCGGATGCCCGCGGACCGGGCGGCCAACAGGGCTGGGAATGCCGGATATCCGCCGAAACCGATCACAGCGGCAGGCTGAAATGTCTCAAACAGCCGCAACGCCATCGTGCGGCCAGCCATAATGGCCTTGGCTCCGGCAAGCCAGGTCATCGGGTTCTTGGTAATGCGTCCGGCAGGCAGGATATGCGTCTGCACGCCATCGAACAGGCCGGGGATACGCGCGCCGCGTTCATCAGTGATCAGCGCCACGCGGTGCCCACGCCGTGTCAGTTCCTCAGCCAGCGCATGGGCGGGCATCATGTGGCCGCCGGTGCCGCCGGCTGCGAGAACGAAGTGCCGCTCGCTCATCGATTGCTCCACTTCACAACATAGGGTGAGCGCGTCAGATAAGGGTTTTTCCGCGTAAAGGCGAGCAACAGGCCAAAGCCCATGCACAATGCAATCAACGATGAGCCGCCATAGCTGATGAACGGCAGCGTCATCCCCTTGGACGGCGCAATGCCGACATTGACCGCCATGTTGACCATGGCCTGCGCCGTGAACTGTGTGATCATTCCGCCCGCCGCAAGAATGAGGAACGTGTCATCTTCATCCAGCAGCTTCACGAACACGCGAATGGCCATCGCGATGAAGATGCAAAGGATCGCGAGACAGGCGAGCAGGCCGAACTCTTCCCCGATGACGGAGAAGATGTAGTCGGTATGCGCTTCCGGTAGGCGAAACTTAAGCTCTCCGCCGCCCGGCCCCGTGCCGAACAGCCCGCCCGCCGTGATCGTCGCATGGGCGCTGTCCGTTTGATACGTATCCCCGCTCTGGAAGAGGAAGTTATTGATGCGCTGCGTCGCGACCGGATAAAAGAGATAGGCCGCCGTGATACCAACGCCGCCGACGCCTGAGAGAATACCGACCGCGCGCCAAGACAGACCCGTGATCATCACCATGGCGAACCACATCGAACAGAAGATAATCGTCTGGCCAAAGTCCGGCTGCAGCATGAGCAGGCCCGATATAACGACGGTCACCGCGCCCGAAATCGGTACCACGGGCAAGCTCTTATCTTGTGATTTGAGCGAGAGCAGCCAGGCAACGGCAATCACGTAAAAAGGCTTCAGAAACTCAGACGGCTGGAACTGGGAAAAGCCCACGCCCAACCAGCGGGTCGCACCATTGCGTTCAAATCCAAGCAGAGGAACAAGCGCCAAGCAGATGGCAAAAAAGCAAGCCATGGCGAGCCCAAAGCGCCGTGCCAGAAGCTGCGGCATCATCGATGTGCCAATCATGATCGGCACCCCGATACACACCCACATCAACTGCCGCCAAAAGTAATGGAGCGGGGACAGAGTAAAGCCGACGTCCGAATAACGGTGCGCAGAGGCGGGTGACGCGGCCGCAACAGCGATCAGGCCGATTGATAGCAGGATGATCACGAGCAGCAGCAGGACGCGGTCAATTTCCCAGAACCAAAGGCCCACGGCAGACCGGTCTGACCGGCCAAGTCGGGTCACACGCGGCTTTGCTGGCGCTGGCGTAGGCAGGCCCGGAATCCCGGCTGTTGTGGTCGTCATGCGAGGGCCTCCACAGCGGCACGGAAGGCATCTCCGCGCGCCTCATAATCCCGAAACTGATCAAACGATGCGCAGGCCGGAGAGAGCAAGACCGCTTCCCCCGGTTGCGCGGCAGCGGCGGCCTGCGCCACAGCGGCCTCCATCGTCACGCTCTGTGTCACGGCCATGTGCGGCGCAAGAAGCTGCGCGAACATCGGCCCAGCTTCGCCAATGGTATAAGCAGCCTTCACGTGGCTGAAATGCGGAGCGCAGGCGTCGAGTTCATCAGTCTTAGCAAGGCCGCCCAAGATCCAGTGCACGGCCGGATAGGCCGCAAGAGCGGGCGCCGTCGACGTCGGGTTGGTCGCCTTGGAATCATTCACGAACAACACACCGTTGCGCTCACGAACCCGCTCCATCCGATGCGGCAGGCCGCCAAAAGTCTTTAGAGCGGACGCGATCAAGTCAGCAGAAACACCAAGCGCTTGCGCCACCGCTCTGGCGCAGGCGACATTCTGCGCGTTATGTGGCCCCTGAAGCGACGGCCATTCTGATTGATCGCCAACATCCGTCGACGCGACCCGATGCAGCCGGTGGTTGATCCGACTGGCGATCATCCGCGAAGGATCATCCTCGGTTGCGATCACCGCGATCTGATCGACATGCTGGAGCGTGAACAGTCGTTCTTTGGCAGCCGCGTAATCGGCAAATCCGTCATAGCGGTCGAGATGATCAGGCGTGACATTCGTCAGCACGGCGACATCGCAGGCAAGCCTGTACGTCAGATCAATCTGGTAGCTCGAGAGTTCCAGCACATAGACGCCACCGCTCGGCAGCGCATCCTGTGTCAGGATCGGCAGGCCGATATTGCCGCCCATCGTTGTTGGAACGCCAGCGGACTTCAGGATGTGATGGATCAGTGCGGTTGTCGTCGATTTGCCGTTGGTGCCAGTGATGCCGACCACTTTGTGCGGCGGCAGCGTGGCCCGCGCCTGTGCGAACAATTCAATATCGCCGATAAGGGGAACGCCCGCTGCATGGGCATGGCCTGCAATCGGATGGCGGTTAATCGGCACACCGGGCGAGACGACGACCCCATCATATCCGCTAAGGTCGGTCGCCAAAAGGTCGGCGAGTGTGACACCCTCCGGCACCATTGCCCGCGCCTCTTCACGTTCATCCCATGCCAACACCCCTGCGCCGCTCGCAACGAGGGCCGCAACAGTGGCAAGGCCCGACCTTGCCAGGCCGAGCACTGCGTAGCGTTTCCCGCGAAAGGCGTCGGATGTGATCATCTGAGCTTGAGCGTCGACAGACCGGCAAGGGCAAGCACGAAGGCGACAATCCAGAAGCGGATGACGACCGTCGGTTCAGACCAACCCAATTGTTCAAAATGATGGTGGATCGGCGCCATACGGAAGACGCGGCGGCCCGTGCGCTTGAACCAGAACACCTGAATGACGACCGACATGGCCTCCACCACGAAGAGCCCGCCGATGATCGCGAGGACAAACTCATGATGGGTGGTCACAGCAACCGTACCAAGTGCACCGCCCAAAGCGAGACTGCCCGTATCCCCCATGAACACAGCCGCAGGCGGCGCGTTGAACCAAAGGAAGGCGAGGCCCGCACCGACAACCGCACCGCATAGGATCGTCAGATCCCCGGCGCCTGCCACATAGGGAATGCCCAGATAGGCCGCATATTTCGCGTTACCGACCAAATAGGCGATCATCATAAAGGCGATGCACGATATGATGACTGGCATGGTGGCCAGTCCATCTAGCCCGTCCGTCAGGTTCACAGCATTCCCGAACGCCACAATGACGAACGCTCCGAAAACGATGTAGAACCAACCGATATCGGCCACTGGACCGTTGACGAACGGCAGATAAAGGTCGGTGTCGGAGTGAGAAACGATAAGCGCGGTCGCGAGGCCGGCAATTGTGAATTCCGCCAGAAGACGCGCTTTAGCGGACACACCCTTGGCGCTCCGCTTCTTGACCTTGTCATAGTCGTCGAGAAAACCAATCAGGCCGAAACCGCCCGTGACCAGAACGCAGGCCCAAACATACACATTGCGCAGGTCCATCCACAAAAGCAGCGATATCCCAACCGCGGTCAGGATCATCAGGCCGCCCATGGTCGGCGTGCCGACCTTTGCCAGATGCGTTTGTGGACCATCCGACCGGATAGGCTGGCCCTTACCCTGTCGAACGCGCAGCCATCCGATAAACTTCGGCCCGATAATCAGCCCGATGACCAGCGCGGTCGCAACCGCACCGCCTGTCCGGAAGGTGAGATAACGCAGGAGGTTCAAAACCCCCGGAAACCCAAGCTGTTCAGCAATCCAGTAAAGCATCAGTCGTTCCCGGCGGTCAGGGCATTTACCAATTGGCCAAGGCCAACGGCGTTAGATCCCTTGATGAGAATGGCATCGCCATCGCGCAGCATCGGCTCCAACGTTTGCAGGGCCGATGCCGCATCCGGCAGATGAAGAACGTTGGTCCGCTGCTCAAGCGCATGGGCAAGCGGCGCCATCCCGGCGCCGACGAGCAGAGCGATATCGACATTCGCGTCCAAGACAGGAGCGGAAAGTTCGGCATGGAGTTCTTCTGAATTCTCGCCGAGTTCCCGCATTTCGCCGAGAACGGCAATACGGCGGGCGGCAGCCTCTGCACCCAAGACGGCAAGCGTGGCTTTCATCGACGCCGAATTTGCATTGTAGCTTTCGTCAATCAGAAGAGCTGAACCGCCGCTTGCGAGAGCTATGGAATGCCGCTCCCCTCTGCCCTTTAATCCCTGCATTTCGCCAAGCGCGAGGCCAGCCGCTGCGAGATCGCCGCCCATTGCCTGCACGGCCGCGAGCACGGCCAGCCCATTGGACACCCAATGGTCGCCGGGTTGGGACAGCGTAAAGTTCAACTCCACGCCCGGCAAAACAGCCGCGATCATGGTCCCGCTGTCGAGCTGGATGACGTCGCGGGCATAGACATCTGCCCCGTCCTGACGCCCAAAGGTGACCACTTGAGCGCCATGCCGCCGCGCAGCTTCGGCCAACCGGCCACAATAAGGAGAGTCAAACGGAATGATCGCTGTGCCGCCAGGCTCCAGCCCTTCAAAGATCTCCGCCTTTGCGTCGGCGATCGCCTCAAGCGAACCCAGATTTTCGATATGGGCCGGGGCAATGGCCGTCACCAGCGCCACCTGCGGGCGAACAAGCCGCGTCAACTGCGCGATCTCGCCCCTGTGGTTCATCCCCATCTCAAACACGCCAAAGTGCGTCTCTGCGGGCATCCGCGCAAGGCTGAGCGGGACGCCTGTATGATTGTTGTAGCTTTTGACCGAACGGTGGACAGCACCCTTATTGGCCCGTGCAAGGGCCGCCGCCAAAGCTTCCTTGGTGCTCGTCTTGCCAACCGAGCCCGTCACACCGGCGACGATGGCCTTCGTCCGCCCCCGCGCGGCGATGCCAAGGGCGCTCAAGGCGTCCGTCGTGTCCGCCACCAAAACATGCGGGTGGGCGACTGGGGTCGAGACAATTGCACCACCCGCACCCTGAGCGAACGCCCCGTCGAGAAAGCGATGACCATCGGTCAATTCACCTTTTAGCGCGATGAAGAGATCACCCTGTCCGACTTCCCGGCTGTCAAACGCCACGCCTGAAACGGCAAAGTCAGCCGACGCAGTCCCGCCTGTTGCCGCAGCGATATCTGCTGAGGTCCAAAGCGCCGTCATGCAGCACACTCCCGCGCGACGGCGACGTCATCGAAAGGCAGAACCTTATCCCCGACAATCTGGCCCTGCTCATGCCCCTTACCTGCGATCAGGATGATGTCGTCCGGCCCTGAGTCCGCAATGGCCGCCGCAATTGCATCCCGTCGGCCGGCGATTTCGATGGCGCCAGGTGCTGCCGCCAGTATTTCGGCGCGAATGGATGCCGGGTCTTCGGTCCGTGGGTTATCGTCGGTTACAATCACATAGTCAGCAAATTGCACAGCAATGGCACCCATTTCAGGGCGCTTACCAGTATCGCGATCGCCGCCTGCACCGAAGACCACGATCAACCTGCCCTTTGCATGCGGCTTGAGCGCGTCAATCGCAGCTTCCAGCGCATCGGGCGTATGAGCGTAATCGACATAGACCGGCGCGCCCGACTTCGCGATGACGGCTCGCTCCAGCCGCCCCCGGACGGGTTGCAAGCGCGCCAGATTTGAAACAGTCGTTGCCACATTCCCGCCGGTCGCAATGACGAGACCTGCCGCAACGAGGGCGTTCGCAGCCTGATAGGCCCCGATGAGCGGAAGCATGACCTTCATTTCCCGCCCCTCAGCCTCAAGCACGAGCTGCTGGCCAAGCTGGCCGGGGATGCGGTCAACCAGCCGCAGGGCAGACCCATGCTTGCCGACCGTCAGCAGAGCAAGGCCGCGCTCTCTGGCCAAATCGATGACGCGGGCAGAATACTCCCCATCATCTGCCCAGACGACCGCTGCACCATCTCCGTCCACGACTTCGGAAAACAGCCGCAACTTGGCTGTGAAATAGTTCGCCATGTCCCCATGATAATCAAGGTGATCCCGGCTGAGATTGGTGAAAGCGGCGGCACGGACAGGCAGGCCCTCGGTCCGGCATTGATGCAGCCCATGGCTCGACGCTTCAAACGCCGCATGGGTCACGCCTTCCCGATTGAGGCCGGCCATGTTCGAAAGAAAGGTCACGATATCCGGCGTTGTGAGCCCGGTCACAATGCGGTCGTCTGCCGTGGTCACGCCCAGCGTCCCGATGGAGGCGGCGTGAAAGCCGTCCATCCGCCACAACTGCCGCGTCATTTCAACGGTAGACGTCTTGCCGTTTGTTCCCGTCACAGCAGCGCAGATCTGCGGGAAGGGTTCAAAGAACCGTGCCGCTAATAGAGCAAAGGCCCGGCGTGGCTCTTGTTCTGCAACATGAACTGCGCCGGAAACCGCTACGTCTGGCCGCGCGACGACGGCGATCGCTCCAGCGGCAATCGCCGCTTCGATAAAATCTTCACCATTGACCTTCAGGCCAGCAAAGGCGCCGAAAACGTTTCCGGGCGCGACCTTGCGATGGTCAATTGCAAAGCCTGTGACCGGCGTAGGGTCATCCGTGCCAAGGAGCGTGCCGAGCTTCATTCTTCGCCCGCCTTGGCTTTCCAGATCAGGGTCCGCAACTCATCGAGCGGCATTTCGCGAGATGCGTCGGGGAAAACTCCGAGCATCGGGCCCGTGCGCGCAATCACCTTTGCAACAACGGGAGCAGCGGTCCATGCCGCTGTCGTCAGCCCGAAGGACTCTGCATTGCCCTTAGGGGCGTCAAGCATGGCAATCACCACGTAACGCGGCGCATCCATTGGGAAGGCGGCGGCGAAGGTTGAGACGTTGATATGCTTGGAGTAACCTCCAGCGCTTGGCTTTTCAGCCGTCCCAGTCTTACCACCGATGCGCATGCCCGGTACGTCGGCCTTTTTACCAGTTCCATCCGTCACAATGAGCCGCAGCATTTGACGGCTCGCATCACTGGCGTATTGGCTAAACACGCGGCGGCCTTTGGCAGCCTTGCCCGGTTCAACCTTCATCAGTGTCGCAGGACGCCAAATGCCGCCGTTGACCAGAGCGGCATATGCCGATGCCAGCTGAAGCGGCGTCACGGCGATGCCATAGCCATAGGCTGTCGTAATCGTGGTCGTCCGTCCCCAATAGCCGGGCACGAGCGGGCGCCCCTTTTCCTTAAGTTCGATATAAGGCGGCTCATAGAAACCGATGCGACGGAACATGGCTTCCATGCGCTTTGCACCCATCTGATCGGCGATACGTGCGGTGATGATATTGGACGAATGTACGAGCGTTTCCGGAACATTCAGCCACCGGTTCATCGGGTGGTCGTCCTTGATTTTGAACTTGCCAACCTGAAGAGGGGCAGTCGCATCATAGCGCTTCGACAGGCTCGTTATGACACCGGCATCCATCGCCCCGGCCATCGTGATTGGCTTGAAGGTGGATCCGAGTTCATAAACGCTCTGCGTCACATTGTTGCGGAAGGCTTCCGGGTCGGATTGACCGATCTTATTGGGATTGAAGACAGGCAGCGAGACGAGCGCGACCATTTCACCCGTGCGAACATCCATGACGAGGCCGGTCGCGCCGAGTGCCTGATGTGCCACCATCGCATTGTTGAGCTCGGATTCCATCGCGGCCTGGACGCGCTTATCGATGGACAAGGCAACCGGCGTCTTGCGGAGCGCGGCGTCGCTCAACCTTTTGTCGAGCACGCGTTCCATACCCGTCACGCCGTGGCCGTCCATGTCGGTATAGCCAAGCACGTGTGCGGCAAGCGTCAACTGCGGATAAAGCCGCTCCGGCTCACGCGAGAACGCCATTCCCGGTTCCCCAAGTGCGTTCACTGCGGCCACTAGTTCCGGCATGGCACGCCGACGCAGATAGGTGAAATGGACGCCCGATTTTAGGAGCGCGAGATACTGCGCCTCGGTGCGCTCTGGCATGAGCGCGGCCAACTTGGGCGCTAGGTCTTCCGGCTTGTTCAGCAGCCGGTTGGCGTGCACGCCGACCGACCATGCATCGATGGTCCGCGCAAGCACTTCGCCGTTGCGATCCACAATGTCAGCACGCGGCGGTGCAAGCAGATTCGGATTTTGGCGACCAAGGGCGCTATCCGCAAAGACCGTCAGCCATAAAAGCCGCAGCGCGATGACGACCGTCACCGCGCTGAAGAGAAGCATCAGGATCATCAGCCGTTGATGGGCGACCGCGAGCGATTGTTCCCTGAACTTGGCGTGTCGCGTCCTGGTAGGCCGTGCGGCGAGCGTGCTCACTGGGCGGACTTGGCCTTTCCTTTGCTAGCCACCCGACTTTCGTCTTCGGCACGCTCAAGGATTTCGCCAAAGGTGCGCTTGTCCACCAAAGCACGGTCCAACATGGCAAAGCGCTGGGCCTTCGTTGTCGGGCGCTTATCCGTCACAGCAGGCTTGGCTGGTGCGGACGTCGCGGAAGATGGGACAGTAATTTCACGTTCAACGACTGTCGCTGCGGCAACGCGAACGGCGGCGGGCTTTGCTGCAGACGCTGCCTGGGCGGTCGCCTCACCCGGTGCGGCTGGAGATGTCCGCGTTGCAGCAGCCACCATCACCGGTGGGGGCGCGAATCCGTCTGTTGGCAGGGCACTGCCATCGATGGTGCGAAGCGCGGTTTCCGTTGCCCGGAACTGGCCTGCCGAGGGCGCAGCCAAGGCCAACACCTCGCCGTTCCAGCGCTCAAGCTGCCGAAGAGATGCCCGTGTGCCCATTTCGGTCTGAAGCTGGCGGATGTCGCGGCGGGTCATCGCGATGCTGTGGTCAAGCTCTTCAAGGCGCGTACGTTCCGAAGCGACGCCGAGTGAGACCGTGTAGAGCGCCGTGGCGGCAAAGGAGCAACCGACAACCCACACGACGGGGCGGAACCTTTGAGCAATCATGCAGCACCTCTTAAGTTAGCGGGCGAGGAAGAATGGGCCGTGCGCCGCGCCACGCGCAAAGTTGCGGAGCGCGCACGGGGATTTCGGGTAAGTTCAGCTTCACTGGCGCGGACAGGCTTGGCGACAGCTTCAAAGGTTGGTGCCGGACCACGTCCAACCATATCCGGCAGATGCCGCGAACCGGCGGGCGTTTGGCCGCTGCGTTCCCGCAAAAAGCGCTTCACGATGCGGTCTTCGAGACTGTGGAAGGTGACAACAGCCAGCCGCCCCCCAGCCTTGAGCACGCGCTCTGCGGCCTCAAGTCCGTCTTCGAGCTCACCCAATTCCCGGTTGATGTGGATGCGCACAGCCTGAAAGGTGCGTGTCGCAGGGTCACTCTTCTGCCCCTCGCGCCACCCAACAGCACGGCGCACGACCGATGCCAGCTCAGCCGTCCGGGTCACCGGACGGGCAGCAACAATCGCCCGTGCGATTCGACGCGATTTGGGTTCATCGCCGTAACGGTAAATGATGTCGGCAATATCGCCTTCATCCGCTGTGTTCAGGAAGTCGGCCGCAGACTCGCCCGCCTGCTCCATACGCATGTCGAGCGGACCATCGGACTGGAAAGAGAAGCCGCGCGCGGCCTGATCCAGCTGCATCGACGACACACCGATATCGAGGGTGACGCCGTCCACCTCTTCAACATGAGCGGCCATGCGGGAAAAGCGGTCCTCAACCAAGGTCAGGCCAGGGACATCCGCCGAGCGCCCGGCCGCAACCGCATCGGGGTCCCGATCAAACGCAATGACATTGGCACCGGCGGCCAGCATCGCACGGGAATACCCGCCCGCACCAAAGGTGCCGTCAACATGCGTCTCGCCGGGGCTGATTGCGAGTGCGTCAATCACTTCATCAAGAAGCACAGGAATGTGAGGTGCGCTGCGGGGCATCAGCGCACGCCTCTTTCTGCCATCAGGAATGCGGCAACTTCTTTGGTTTCTTCGTCAATACCCGGCGTGTCGATCAGGACTGTCGGGCTCCAGATTTCGAACGTGCTGCCGGTGCCATAGAAAAAGGCCAGATCGGTCAACTGTGCCTTTGCACGGAAAAAGGCCGGAAGAATGAACCGACCACTCGCATCATAGGGCACTTCTTCGACGAGACCGAAGGCGCGACGATACGCGTTGTGATAATCGAAATCGCGACCGGCATTGCGCTCACGGTCTTCCTCGCGCTCCAGCCGCTCATGCAGCAGCCGGGACCATCCGCGATCATAGCCGGACAGGCAGGGATCGCTCTGGTGCTTGGCGATAATGACCATGCGGCCATCGCTGTTCTTTTCGATCACGGAGCGCAGGGCAGCAGGGATCGCGACACGGCCCTTGCCGTCAATCGCGGTCAACGCATGACCTCTGAATAGCTCCCTGTCGCTCACAGCATCCCTCTGCCTTTGAAGCAAAAGGGCCGCCTCCCCGATCTCAGCACCATGCCGCGACCGGTTGTTCATACAACAATCAGGACAGCCCCGCCCCAATCTGACGGAAGCAGGGAATATCAATCAATATCGGGGCGAGCAAGGGATTTGACGGGTGAAATGGGGATTTCATGCCAAAATCCGTAAAATTCCTGAAATGTTCACCTATCCAGGCGGCTTGTCCTTATTTTGTTCTGCTTCAGCGTGCGCTCCCTTAGGCCAGACTCGCTCCATCAACGCATCAAGCGCCGCATAGTTGCGTCCATTGGTTGCCGTCGCCCAAAGCGGATTGGCAAAATCGACATCGGACACGAGAATCGCCTCACCCTTCCCGATGCTGCATTTGAGGACGCGCAAGGAAGCGGGCGCGCACTTTTCGCCCTTCACTTCCCAGCGGCCCGGGCTGTCGAACACGACATTGCTGCCTTCCAAGTCTTCGGCGACCGGTGATAGCCCCGTTGTTGGAAGCAGCGTCACGCCCCAATGGGCGAATAAGGGCGAGAGGAGCGATGCGGGAGGTGCGCGTCGCGGGTCTCCCGACGGCAATGTTGAAGGCCATCGCAAATCAGGATCAGCCAATATGAGTATCCGCCCGCCACGGCGCACCCATCGGTCAATCTCAACCAGTTCGTCGGGTGCCAGAGCCTGGGGTTGGATGATCAATAGCCGATCAACTTGCGCGAGTTGCGGCCTCCGGGCGACATCAAGTGGTTGAAGTGCCCAGTTCCGTTCCAGCGCATCCAGCAAAGGGGAACGCGTGGCCGTTCCGCCAAGGACGTCGCTAACATCCCCTTCTCCGAAAAACAGGGGCAGACCCGTTAGAATATCGACTTTTGGCCGGTCTTCAGCTGGCATTGATTGGCTACAGGATGCCAGCAACAATGCCGCAAAAGCCGAACGCATTTATTTGGCCGCAGGCTTGGGGTCTTGCGTCGAGGCAGCAGCGCCGGGGGCCACGCCGAGTTCAGCCAGAGGCTCATTCTCGGGCACACTTGTCGAATTGCCGAGCGCGTCTTCCGCCATAGTTACCGGCTCAGGCGTTCTAGGGCTGATGCGTTCCAACATGGCGCTCGCAAGTCCGATCAGCAGCAGGATACCGCCAAGGCCGGTCAGCCCGACGCGAATGCGCCGCCAGCTTTCCTTGCGATCTGCTATGGTGTCTTCTGCAGACATGTTCAGCCTTTCAGCCAGTCAAACACCGGGAGGTTCTTCGACCGCAGCCAATCCGCATTATAGAGAGTCGAGAGGTAGCGGAACCCAGTATCACAAAGAATGGTCACCACGGTCGAGCCGGGGCCCAGCTGCTTTGCCAACGCAACCGCCCCTGCGATATTGATGCCTGAGGACAGGCCAAGGCACAAACCTTCTTCCTGCAGCATCCGACCGACCCAATAGAGCCCTTCTTCATCAGAAATACGGAATTGGGTATCGATTGGTGCGCCTTCAAGATTGGCGGTGATCCGGCCCTGCCCGATGCCTTCGGCAACTGAACTGCCTTCGGCCTTCAATTCCCCATGTGCATAATAGTTGAACAGCGCGGCCCCATGCGGGTCGGTCAAGCCGATGACGATGTCGTCCCGCTTCGCCTTCAAGCCCAGCCCAACGCCAGCGATCGTGCCGCCGGTGCCGGCCGCGCAGGTGAACCCGTCGACCTGCCCGGACGTCTGCTCCCAAATTTCCTCAGCAGTGCTGAAGATATGGGCCTTGCGGTTTGCGATGTTATCAAACTGATTGGCCCAGACAGCGCCGGGCGTTTCCTCGGCAATCCGGCGCGACGTGTGAACGAAATGGCCGGGATTGGCGAACGGCGCAGGTGGAACCAGGACAAGTTCTGCGCCCAGAGCACGCAACGTGTCCATCTTTTCCCGGCTTTGCGTGTCGGGCATGACGATAATGGTCTTGTAGCCCTTGGCATTGGCGACCAGCGCCAGCCCGATGCCAGTATTGCCCGCTGTCCCTTCGACAATGGTCCCGCCCGGTTGCAGCGCACCACGCGCCTCAGCGTCTTCAACGATGAACAGCGCCGCCCTGTCTTTTACGGACGCCCCAGGGTTGGCATATTCGCATTTACCGAGAATTGTGCAGCCCGTGTCCGCAGAAGGGCCTTCCAGCTTCACCAGAGGCGTGTTGCCGATGAGCCCAATGGCATTTTGTGCAAAGGTCATGGATTGTCCGTAGCGCGTTATCCCTATCACGGGCAAGAAAGGAACGCTTTCTGAGACTGCGGCACGTTCTTGAGTCCCGTCTCAATTTTTTGAAGGCGTGATATCCATCACAGCCGGATATCTTCTGAATTGCCACATGGTCACCCGGGTTGCAGAGACACAGGAACGAGCGAGGGGGGCGAAGACAGACATGCTTCCGAGAAATTACGCACCGTCGCTCGGCCTTCGCGGGTTTATTCGCCGTCACTATGTGTTCGAAGCCGACTTGCCTGACGATTACATCCTTGAAGACAAGTTGCTGTCCGAATTCCCATTCATTCGCATTCTCGTAAAGGGTGAATGGACCGCGGAAACATCCCCCGGCAATTGGACATCCAGCGGGCGCGCTGTCTTTTTCGGCCCAAATGCTCGGCCCCTCAACGTTCGCTGTCAGGGAAGTTTCAAGGTCGTTGGTTTTGCCGTGCGCCCCAGCGGCTGGAAGGGCCTCTTCCCTTGCCCCGCCAATGACGTGGCGGACCAGATGTTGCCCCTGTCCGACCTGATCGGATCAGCCGCCGACGACATGCTGCAAGGTGTGATGAATGCATCGGATGATCATGCGGCGATCAAGGCTATCGAGAATGTGATGCTTGCCGTGCACGAACAGCGCGGTCGACCAAGTGGAGATCCGGCGATGCGCTTGTTTGAGGACATTGCGCAATTTGACAGCACGACACCGGTCCATGTCGCGGCGGAACGTCTTGGTATATCCGTGCGCCAGCTTGAACGGCGGTGCCTGACCACGTTCGGCCACCTGCCAAAGACGATTTTGCGGCGGAGCCGCTTTCTTGACATGGCGACGGCCCTGCGCGGGTTTAGTGACCCGGATCAGGAACTGCTCGCAGCACTGCGATATTTCGATCAATCGCACAGGACCAATGAATTCAAACACTTCATCGGACTGCCGCCGGGCGCCTTTGAAAAGGCCCCAACGCCGCTACTGACTGCTGGATTGAAGTTACGCGCAGAAGGTCTCACGTGAAACCCGTGAAAATGGCAAAAATCTCTTCTGAAAAGAGATGCATACCGACAAAATTTATGGTCAAGCAATGAGACTGGGTAGGAATCGAGTGAAGGGGGGCCAGTAAAAGATGTTGTCATCGCGCAACTACGCTCCGGCGTCGCGGTTGCTGCCCTTTGTACGTCGATTCTACATGTTTGACGCCGCATTGCCGGACAGTTTTGAACTGGAAGACATGCTTTTGTCCGACAACGCCTTTATGCGCGTGCTGCTGAAAGGCGACTGGGCCTATCTCGACCCAGACGGCAACTGGGCGCCGCTATCGGGAGCAATGGTGTTTGGTGCCAATTCCCGTGCGGTCCGGGTGCGGGTCAAAGGCCCCTTCTCCGTCGCCTCCTTTGCTGTCCGGCCGAGCGCTTGGCCGGCGCTTTTTTCAACACCCGCCGCAGACTTCGCAGACCGGATTGTGCCGCTATCTGCACTTTGGGATGCTGACATTGCCGCCCCGGTTGAAACCGAAATTCCAAAGGCGACGGCGGACAGTGATATGGTGGCGCTGATGACACGCGCGATCGAGCAGCAGCTGGCCCGGGTTGGCGTCAACCAGATTGACCCTATTGTTGCAGCCTTTGAAGCGATTGCTCGAAATGACAGCACCGCACGGGTGGAAGAGGCGGCCAAATTGCTTGGACTGTCGGCCCGACAATTGGAACGGCGCTGCCTCGCCGGTTTCGGCCTGTCACCCAAGGCCGTCCTGCAGCGCTGCCGTTTCCTCGATATGGCATCGGCGATGCGGGGCCTGAGCGATGCCGATGAAAGCGAGTTGGCGGCGTTGCGCTATTTTGATCAGTCGCATCTGAACCGGGAGTTCCGGCGCTATACCAATATGACGCCCGGCGCCTTCCAACGCGCAGTGACACCTTTGTTCACAGCGAGCCTGAAATTGCGGGTCGACGGAAAAACGCTCGCCTAAGCCAGAACTGCACCATCGCGGACAGTGTAGCGGGTCGCGACAGCGGGGGCTTCTGAAAACAGGCTCGGCTCCGTCCCGGTCATCCACACTTGTGCCTGCATGGCAGAGAGCCGGTCGAAGAGATTGGCCCGACGGAGCGGATCAAGATGCGCCGCCACTTCGTCCAGCAGCAGGACGGGCGGCTGGCCGCGCTGTTCCGCCACCAACTCGGCATGGGCAAGGATGATGCCCAGCAACAACGCCTTTTGCTCTCCAGTCGAGCAGCGCTCCGCCGCCTGTTGTTTGGCGAGGTGCGTGACCTTCAGGTCGACGCGGTGTGGACCTGAAAGGGTACGTCCCGCCGCCGCGTCCCGCGCGCGGCCAGCCTTCAGCAACGGCTGCAGGCTATCTGTCGAGGTCCAGCCCTCCAATGCCAAGGCGGCGCGGGCAAAGGGGCCTTCCGGCTGCGCCTCAAGCCGGCCGGCCAGAGCCGCCGCCACCTGTTCGCGGGTGGCGGATAGCGCCAGACCATGGACGTCCATCTGTTGCTCTAGCGCCGTCAGCCATTCCGGGTCCGGCGGCGTGTCGGCTGTCAGCAGGCGATTGCGCTGCCGCATCGCCGCTTCATACCGTGTCGCATGAACGGCGTGGTCGGGAATCAGGGCCAAGGCCAGCCGGTCCAGAAACTTCCGGCGTTCCGATGCGCCTTCCATGAAGAGCCGGTCCATGGCCGGCGTCAGCCAGATGATAGAGAGCCATTCCGCCAGCGCCGTCGCAGAGGCTTGCGCTCCATTGATGCGGACAAGCCGCCGTTCTGGCGCGCTGGCCTGCGTGCCGGTGCCAAGTTCAATATCGTTCAAACGCGCCGCAACGCTGAAACCGCCGCCGCCATCCTGTCGGGCGACCTGCCCCAGCGGTGCGCCACGGAGCCCACGCCCCGGCACGAGCAATGACACGGCTTCCAGCACATTCGTCTTTCCCGCGCCATTCTCTCCGGTCAGGACGACAAGACCCGGCCCCGGCTCAATCAAAAGATCGGGATAGGACCGGAAATCCGTCAGGCTGAGGCGGGTGATGCTCACGCCCGTTCTCTAGGCTTCGGATTTCCAAAACAGAAGAGGCGGCCGCAACGCGCGACCGCCCCCACTGCAATTCAGTTGAGAGTTAAAGGACTTCGAAAAGCCCAGCAGCGCCCTGCCCACCACCGATGCACATGGTGATGACGACATATTTCACGCCGCGACGCTTGCCCTCAATGAGGGCATGGCCGACCATGCGGGCGCCCGACATGCCATACGGATGGCCAATCGAAATCGCGCCGCCGTTGACGTTAAGGCGGTCCAAGGGGATGCCCAGCTTGTCGGCGCAATACAGCACCTGCACGGCAAACGCCTCATTCAGTTCCCACAGGCCGATATCGTCCATCTTCAGGCCAAAGCGCTGGAGCAGCTTGGGGATGGCGTAGACAGGACCAATGCCCATTTCGTCCGGCTCGGTACCGGCGACCGCCATGCCGACATAGCGGCCAAGCGGCGTGAGGCCCTTCTTGGCGGCGACTGACTCTTCCATCAGAACACTTGCCGAGGATCCGTCCGACAGCTGGCTCGCATTGCCGGCCGTGATGTTCATGTCCGGGCCCATAACGGGCTTTAGGGACTTCAGGCCTTCCAGCGTGGTGTCCGCGCGGTTGCCCTCATCCTTGGTGAGCGTCACTTCCTTGTGCGTGACTTCGCCCGTTTCCTTGTTCGCGACCGCCATGGTTGCGGTGCAGGCGACGATCTCATCGTCAAACTTGCCGGCAGCTTGCGCAGCGGCGGTGCGCTGCTGCGACTGAAGACCATATTCGTCCTGCCGGTCACGGCTGACCTGATAGCGCGCGGCCACGACTTCGGCTGTCTGCAACATGGGCATGTAGATGTCCTTGTGCATCGCCAGCAGCTCGGGGTCCGGTGCGACGCGCATCTGGGGTGTCTGGACAAGGCTGATCGATTCCACGCCGCCACCGATGCAGACATCCATGTTGTCGACAATGATCTGCTTGGCTGCGGTCGCGATTGCCATCAGGCCTGACGAGCACTGGCGGTCGATGGTCATGCCGGGAACCGAAACAGGAAGACCTGCGCGCAACAAAGCGGTGCGCGCGGTGTTGCCCGCCTGGCTGCCCTGCTGAAGCGCGGAGCCCCAGCAGACGTCGTCGACTTCTGCGCCATCAATACCCGCGCGTTCAACGGCGGCACGGATCGAAAAGGCCGACAATGTCGGGGATGGGGTATTGTTGAAAGCCCCACGATAGGCACGCCCGATGGGCGTGCGCGCGGTGGACACGATAACTGCGCTGCGCATTCTTATTCTCCTGAAAAAATCTCTTCGGCCCTGGGGAGGGAGGCGCGGTTCCTCAGATGAAGAACTGCGTGATCCACTCGGCCATCAAAGCGGGCTTATCCTCGCCTTCAATCTCCAGCGTGAATTCCATCGTCTGCTGGAATTGGCCGGGGCGCTTTTCTTCGATATCGAGCATCTTGAAGTGGCCCCGCACGCGCTTGCCGACCTTCACAGGTGCGATGAAGCGCGTTTTGTTGCCGCCATAGTTCACACCCATCTTCACGCCATCAAGACGCGGAAGATCAGCCTGCGCGGTCAAGACCGGCAGAAGCGAGAGCGACAGGAACCCATGGGCAATCGGCCCGCCAAAGGGCGTCATCTTCGCGCGTTCCGGATCGACATGGATGAACTGAAAATCACCGGTCGCCTCGGCGAACTTGTTCACGCGATCCTGATCGATCAACATCCATTCGGACGTCCCGATGTCCTTACCCTTCAGGGCAAACAGCTCTTCTTTGCTTACAACGGCCATAAGGTTTCCTCTCGATTCTATCGCGCAACAATATTACAAAGGCACGAGTCCCGACCGGGATTTAGGCCCGTCATTTAGCCAGAGTCAAAAGCCATGGATTCCGCAACGTCGCTCATGCGCACTCTCCACCGCGCGCCGGAGAGCGAAGTCTTGCAACCCTTGCTCAATCGGGCGGCCTCAACGTCGGACGAACGCGACCGCATCGTCGCCCGCGCAGGCGGTTTGCTCGCAGATTTGAGGCGTGCGCAATCCTCCGGCTGGGTGAACCAGTTTCTGAACGAATATCGGCTCAACACACAGGAGGGCATTGCGCTCCTCGCATTGGCCGAGGCCTTTCTGCGTGTGCCTGACCCAGAGACAGCCGATGCCCTGATCGCGGACAAGCTGGGCGATGCCAATTGGAAGGCGCATTCCGGCAAGTCCCACTCCACTTTGGTCAATTCAGCGACCTGGGGTCTCGTGATCGGACGTGCGCTGGTTAGCGAGAAGGAGCAGAGCGGCACATTGCGGCGGCTTTTATCCCGCGCGGGCGAGCCATTTGTCCGTCAGGCCGTTGGCGCCGCCATGCGCATGATGGGCGAAATCTTTGTCATGGGCCGCACGATTGCGGAAGCCAGCGACCGCATGACGCGGCCCGAGCACAAAGGCTTTGTTGCAAGTTTCGACATGCTGGGTGAAGCTGCACGCACCTTTGCCGACGGTGAACGCTATTTCGCGTCGTACCTCGACGCCATTGAGCAAACGGGTGCCGGCCATTCCATCTCGGTCAAATTGTCCGCGCTGCATCCACGCTATGAAGTCGCCCATTGGGACCGGTGTGTTCCCATGTTGTGTGACCTTCTGGAAACGCTCTGTCTGGCCGCTGCACGCCGCGGGATCGCACTCACGGTGGATGCGGAAGAGTCCGAGCGCCTTGAGATGAGCCTGCAGATTCTTTCAACCGTCGCACGCTTGCCCGCGCTGAAAGACTGGGACGGCTTTGGCATGGCGGCACAAGCCTATTCCAAGCGGGCCCCTGCGGTCATCCAATGGGCCGATGCCTTGGGTCGCGACACCGGCCGCCGCATGACCGTCCGGCTCGTCAAAGGCGCCTATTGGGACAGCGAGATCAAGCGCACGCAGGAAGCAGGCCTGAGCGACTATCCGCTCTTCACCCGCAAAGCCGCAACCGACGTCTCCTGGCTGGCCTGCGCGCGTGACATGCTGCGCGCCAAGAACATCTATCCCGCCTTTGCCACGCACAACGCATTGTCGGTCGCTTCCGTCCTCGAATGGGCGGGCGACACCCGAGACTTTGAGTTCCAGCGTCTCCACGGCATGGGTGACGGCCTTTACGAGGACCTTGTCCGCAACGAAGGCTATCATTGCCGCATCTATGCGCCTGTAGGTGGCCATCAGGATTTGCTCGCTTATCTGGTGCGGCGTCTGCTGGAAAACGGTGCCAACAGCAGCTTCGTCCACCAGCTGGCTGATGAGCATGTGACGGATGAAGATCTGCTCGCCGATCCGGTTGCCCGCGTCCGCGCTGTCGGCGGTACACGGCACAGCGCCATTCCTTTGCCGGTCGATCTGTTTGGCGACCGACGCAATAGCGGCGGAGAAGACTTGCAGGACCGCACCATCCTTGCCGATGTTGCGGCTGACGTTTCCGCCTATCCTTTACCCGCGCTTCCCACTGCACCTGTCGGGGATGCTGTGGCGATGGCGCAGTCCGCTTATCCCGGATGGTCCGCGCTGGACGTTGAAGCCCGCGCGGCAAGGCTCGACACACTGGCGGACCTTCTGGAAGCCCATCGTCCGGCCCTAATGTCGACTCTCGTGAAGGAAGCGCGCAAAACCCTGCCCGATGCTTTGGGCGAAGTGCGCGAGGCGGTCGACTTCTGCCGCTATTATGCGCAACAGGCACGCACTGGCCTCCAGCCATTAGCGCTTCCCGGCCCAACGGGGGAGCGCAACGTGCTGCGCTATGCCGGACGCGGCGTGTGGGTGTGCATCGCCCCTTGGAACTTCCCGCTCGCCATCTTCCTTGGGCAGATTGCCGCTGCACTCGTCACCGGGAACACCGTCGTCGCCAAACCGGCACCCCAGACGCCGCGCATTGCCGCCCAAGTGCTGGCGCTCGCCCGAGAAGCAGGGATCCCCGAAAACGCGCTTGTGCTGGCCGCTGGTGGCCCAGAGGTCGGCGCAGCGCTCATCGCCAATCCAGCCATTGCCGGTGTTGCCTTTACCGGGTCCACCGGGACAGCGAAGACCATCGCCCGCGCCCTGTTAGAAGATGACAACCGCCCGCTCGTCCCACTGATTGCGGAAACCGGCGGCATCAATGCGATGATCGTCGATTCCACGGCGCTTGCCGAACAGGTTGTGCAGGACGTGGTCACGTCCGCCTTTAGGTCGGCGGGGCAGCGGTGTTCGGCGCTCCGGCTGTTGCTGCTGCAGGAAGACATTGCCGAGCGCACGCTGGACATGCTGCGTGGCGCGATGGACACGTTAATCGTGGGCGATCCAGCGGATCCTGCAACCGATGTCGGCCCCGTGATCGACGACGCAGCCTATGCCAAGCTGATGGCCTATCGGGACAAACAGAAGGGCAATTGGCTGCACAGCGTCACGGCTCCACATGCAGGGCATTTCGTTCCGCCGACGCTGGTCCGCCTGGCCGCAGTTGAAGACCTGATGGCCGAATGGTTCGGGCCGATCCTCCATGTTGCGACTTGGAAAGCGGGCAAGCTTGCTGAGACGGTCGAGCGCGTCAACGCCAGGGGCTTTGGCCTCACCATGGGCCTGCACAGCCGAATTGCGCGGACGGCGGAGGATGTTGAGGCCCTCGCGCGCGTCGGCAATCTCTACGTCAATCGCTCCATGATCGGTGCTATTGTCGGCAGCCAGCCTTTTGGCGGTGAGGGCCTCTCCGGCACCGGCCCCAAAGCAGGCGGGCCGAACTATCTGCACCGTTTCTGTGCAGAACGCGTGACCTCCACCGACACGACAAGTAGCGGCGGCAATGCAAGCCTCTTGTCGCTGGATGATATTGGGCTGTAACATCCCGACATGAAAAGCTTTCGGGAAATAGCGCACAACATCCGGGTGGAGGCACATGCCATCTGGCTATCCGCCCGTGACCCGCAAGTGCCGCTGCCCGCGCGGATCTTCGGCCTCATGGTCGCGGCTTATGCGCTGTCACCGATTGATTTGATCCCGGACTTCATTCCCGTGCTTGGGCTACTGGATGACGCCATCCTGATCCCGCTGGGCGTCTGGCTGTTCCTGAAGATGGTGCCAGCTGACGTCTATGCACGGCACCGCGCCGAAGCAGAAGCGGCCAGCCACCGGCCCGTCAGTAAGGTTGCGGCGGCGATCATTGCGCTTCTATGGATCGGTGCACTGCTGTGGGCAGGCACACTCCTCTGGACGATGCGGTACTATTAGGGCGCTCGCCACCTCAGTTGTGGCGAGCGATCCACTCTTCAACGACCGGCGCAATGCGCGTGCGCCACTTGCCTCCGTTGAAGATGCCATAATGGCCAACGCCTTCGGCGATGTAATAGTTCTTCAAGGCGTCCGGCAGGTTGGTCGCGATGTCGAGCGCGGCCTTGGTCTGGCCAATCCCTGAAATATCGTCGCGCTCGCCCTCAACGGCCAGAATGCCAACATCAGTGATGGCACCCGGATCGACAATGCGGCCGCGGTGCTCAAGCTCACCCTTCGGGAGCAAGTGCCGCTGGAAGACCTCATCAATCGTTTGGAGGTAGAACTCTGCGGTCATGTCGCAGACGGACCGATATTCGTCGTAAAACTCCTTGGTCGCATCCGCACTCTCATCATCGCCATCGACCAGATGTTTGAACATCTGCCAATGGCTGACCATGTGGTTGCCTAGGTTCATGGCCATGAAGCCCGACAGTTGGAGGAAGCCCGGATAGACTTCACGTCCGGCGCCAGCATAGCCTTGTGGCACCTTTGCGATCACATTCTGCTCAAACCAAGCGAAGGGTCGTTCCATGGCGAGTTGATTGACCGCGGTCGGCGCGCGGCGCGTATCCACCGGGCCACCCATCATCGTCAGCGTCCTGGGACGGCAGGGGTGCTTGTCAGCTGACATCAACGCGACAGCCGCATAGACCGGCACCGAAGGCTGACAAACGGCGAGCACATGTGCGCCGGGGCCAATCTCCTCGAGAAACGCGACCACGTAATCGATATAGTCGTCGAGGTCGAAGCGGCCATCGGACAGCGGCACAGCGCGCGCATCATGCCAATCGGTGACATAAACATCGTGGCCCGGCAGCATCCGCTCCACAGTGCCACGCAACAGCGTTGCATAATGGCCGGACATCGGCGCGACGATCAGCAGCTTGGGATCGCCGTCGCGGCCTGCGCGAACGAAACGCTTCAATTGGCCAAAGGGTTTGCGCAGAACGATCTCTTCGGTGACGGCAATGTCCTTGCCATCGATGATCGTGTGATCAAGATCGAACGCGGGCTTGCCACGCGGGGCCGCTGCATGGGCGAACACCTCAAGCGCGGCGGAAAACATTGGTCCGCCGCCCATATATCCAATCGGATTTGACGGGTTACCCAGCCACTCAGCCGTGGCAGAGGCCCACGCACTTGCGCCCGCCAACCAAGCCTTTTGCATTTCATAAGCACTGTAGAGCATATGTTTCCTTTGCACGCGCCATTCTTGCCGCAATTGCTGCCATTGTGCAACGCACAATAAATCCGCAAGTCATTGAGCAGGCTCCACCGCCCTGCTAGGCGCGGTGCATGACAGACACTGCCTCGCAGGCTCCCGCCACCCGCTCCATCGGTAATCTTCGCATGGTTTGGGGCTATGCCTCCAAATATCCGCATATCATTGCCGGCGCCATCACCGCTCTGATTGTTGCGGCAGCAGCGACGCTCGCGATTCCGAATGGCTTCCGCCTCGTGATCGACAAAGGCTTCAGCCAGTCGGGCGGTGATATCAGCCGATGGTTCGAATATCTGCTGGGCATCGTGTCCATCCTCGCGCTGGCGACGGCGGCACGCTTCTACTTCGTGTCATGGCTGGGCGAACGCGTGGTCGCTGATCTGCGGTCCGCAGTGGTCAACAACCTCCTCCGCCTCTCTCCCAGCTATTTTGAGCTGAACCGTCCGGCAGAAGTCGCCTCGCGGCTGACGGCTGACACGACGCTCATCGAACAGGTCGTCGGGACGACCGCATCTGTGGCCCTGCGCAACTTCGTGTTGGCGATCGGCGGCATTGGTTATCTCTTCTCTATCGCGCCGCGCCTCACGGCGATGCTCCTGATCGGCATTCCGCTGGTCCTTGGCCCCATTCTTTTCATGGGCCGACGCCTTCGCGACATGTCGAAAAGCAGCCAGGACCGCATTGCCGATGTCGGTGTCATCGTGGACGAAGTGCTGGGTGCGATGAAGATCGTGCAGGCCTTTGGACAGGAAGGCCGCGAAGGTCAGCGCTTTTCAAATGCCGTAGAAAACGCGTTCGGCACAGCACGGCGGCGCATTCGCATCCGTGCCCTGCTGACCGCAATCATGATCTTCATGATGTTCGGGGCCATCACAATGGTGATGTGGCAGGGTGCACTCGATGTGCAATCCGGGCGCATGACGGGCGGGTCCATCGCCGCGTTCGTGATCACCGGCGGGCTGGTGGCAGGCAGCTTCGCGGCTTTGACCGAAGTCTTCGGCGATCTGATCCGCGCATCCGGTGCGGCCCAGCGCCTATCGGAGCTTTTGTCGGAACGACCGGGCATCGCCGCACCCGCAAACCCTGTCGCCCTGCCCCAGCCTCCGCTTGGCAGCGTCGCCTTTGAAAATGTGACCTTCCGCTACCCGACACGACTGGAAGTCAGTGCGCTGCATGACTTTTCCCTGTCTATCGCGCCGGGCGAGACTGTGGCTGTTGTCGGGCCATCAGGCGCCGGCAAGTCGACCCTATTCCAGCTGATCCAGCGCTTTTATGACCCGGAGGCCGGCACCATCCGCGTGGATGGCGTCGCCTTGCCGGATGCAGACCCCGCCGATGTGAGGGGGCGCATCGCGATGGTCCCGCAGGAAACCGTGATCTTCGCCGCGAGCGCGCGGGACAATCTTCGCTATGGTCGCTGGGACTCGAGCGACGATATGCTTTGGGCGGCGGCCGAAGCCGCGAATGCAGCAGAATTCCTGCGCAAGCTGCCCGAAGGCCTCGACACCTATATGGGTGAAGGTGGCGCAAGGCTTTCCGGCGGGCAACGCCAACGGCTGGTTATTGCCCGGGCTATCCTGCGCGATGCACCTATCTTGCTGCTCGATGAAGCCACCTCCGCACTAGACGCAGAATCGGAGCGGCTTGTTCAGGACGCTCTGGACAAGCTGATGGCCAATCGCACGACCATCGTCATCGCCCACCGCTTGGCAACCGTGCGCGCAGCCGACCGTATTGTGGTCATGGACGATGGCCGCATTGTCGAAGAAGGCCGCCATGACACGCTGGTCAAAGCGGGCGGACTCTACGCCCGCCTCGCAAAGCTGCAGTTCGACAGTTAGGGGCGCAGGGTCAGGCGGCCTCCGCCTCCACGAAACCGGGCCAGCCCTTCATATAGTCGACAAAGGCCGTGCTGAGGCCTTCGTCGCGCAAGTGCTGCGCTGTCACGGGGAGGGACGGGGAGACAAAGGCCCCATCACGACGGACCCGCTCTGGGAAGTCGTGCCGCAAGATGGCCGCACGCCCGATAAGGGCAAAGTCACAACCCGCTTCCAGCACCTCCACCGCCGTCTTTGCCGACATGATCTTGCCCGCGACGCCAAGCCGGACATTGCCGCGCGGAAGGTCTGTGAAATAGCTCATCAGCGTCCGACCCTGATGCTCTTCTTCCACCGGCTCCTTCGCAACATCCCAGAGCGACATGTCGAGATAGTCGATCTTCTCCTGACGCAGCGCCTCTGCGGCCACGTCCCGGATTTCGGCGAGTTTGAGACCGAAGCGTTCCGGCGACAAGCGCAAGCCGATCTGGAAGTCTGGCCGGCAGGTCGCGCGGATGCCATCAATGATTTCAAAGATGATCCGCGACCGGTTCTCAACGGTGCCGCCATAACGGTCGTCGCGCCGGTTTATCTCTGCTGAGAGAAACTCGGCCAGGATATAGCCATGGGCGCCGTGGACTTCGATGCCATCAAAGCCGGCCATCTCGGCCCGCTTGGCTGCCGCAATAAAGTCATCACGCAATTGCTCGACCTCCGGCAGTGTCAGCCCGCGCGCGCCGGTTTCGGCATGATCAGATGGGCAGAGCGGTGTGCCGACCAACTCCTTGGGAGACCGATTGCCCGCATGGTGCAATTGGACAGCCGAGAGAGACCCTGCCGCGCGCAGCGCCGTTGCCAGCCGCGTCAGCCCCTCCAGATGATCATCGGAGAAAATGCCGACTTGCCCGGGAAAGCCCTGCCCCGCCGCCTGCACATGGGCAGCTGCTGTCATCGTCAGTCCGAAGCCGCCCTTTGCCCGCATGGTCAGCCAGTGGAACTCCTCATCGGAAAGCCGTCCATCGGCGTGGCTTTGCTGATTGGTCAGCGGGGCGAGCATGAATCGGTTCTTCATTGGCGCACCATGCGCGAATGACAGCGGCTCAAACAATTTCTCGACTGACATTCAAATCCCCCCATCCGCTCTGGATCTCATGTGCCGTCGCATGGTGGCGGACCTGTTTCAACTGATGTGATTGACGGGGGCATTGTGGCTGCCCCAACGAAAAAGGGCGGCCCCGAAGGACCGCCCCGTAATTATCGTTCTGAGGAGAGACCTCAGAATTCGCCGCGATATGCTTCGTTGTTGACGAAGCCCATCTTCGACACCTTGGCGCGCTTCGCCTTAGCGAGAACGCGGTCCACGACGTCATAAGGCGCCATTGGGTCCGGCTGCATGTGCAGTTCCGGCGTATCCGCAAACTTTGCAGGATCCTGAGAATCTGCAAGGTTCTGGTCCAGCTGCGCCCAAGTGATCGGAGCGCCGTTCCAGGTCACAACTCCACCGGGGCTGACATAAAGAACGTTCTTCGTCGGCAATACCGGCGGCGGTGGTGGGCAGTTCGGCGCGCAATCCTGCGGCAAGTCGATCTTGACCGCATGGGTGGGCGGCGGCAGCGTAATAATGAACATGATGAGAAGAACGAGCATGACGTCGATCAACGGCGTCGTGTTCATTTCCACCATCGGATCATTTGAGTCGCCCTTGGGAGCACTCATTGCCATGGTTTTATTCTCCAATCCTTCGCATCAGGTCAAATGACCGGAGACGAGATGAATCCGACGCGGATGAAGCCCGCACTCTGCATGATCGAAACGACACCACCGATGCAGCGATACTGCGTCCGCTGGTCGCCGCGGATGTGAACTTCCGGGAAGAGTTCCGGGTCAGTCGCATCCGGGCCGAGACGATCTGCCTCTGCCTTGAAACGTGCTGCTGCACGCGTCAGCAGCTCGGTCGAGTTCATCTTCGTCGCGTTCCAATAAACTTCGCACGCACCCGTCGTCGGGCTATTGCGAACAGTCAGGATCACGTTTTCAGCCTTCGACGTGGTCGGCTGGAACGAGATCTTGGGCAGGTTCACTTCGACGGTCTTGATGACCACCGGAACGGCGATCAGGAAGATGATGAGGAGAACCAACATAACGTCCACGAGGGGCGTCGTGTTGATTTCATTCATCGGGGCGTCGTCGCCACCTTCAGCACCAACACTCATAGCCATAGGCTAATTCCTATCTCTACATTCGTCGTCTGGGCCGGTCCCAAATAGAGGACCAATCCCTAGGGTGCAGGCGGCGCGGCGAGGGAAACCCCGCCGCGCGCACCAGCATTATGCCTTGGCAGGAGCCGCAGGCTTGGCAGCGGCCGGAGCAGCAGCCTTAGCAGCGACAGTCGGACGGACAGCGCCGTTCGACATCATGTAGCCGTGCAGATCAGCGCTGAACGTGCTGAGACGTTCTGCGATGAGCTTGTTACGACGCTGCAGCCAGTTGTAGCCCATAACCGCCGGAACGGCGACGACGAGACCCAGAGCGGTCATGATGAGAGCTTCACCGACCGGACCTGCGACCTTATCGATCGACGCGTCACCCGAAGCACCGATCTTGATGAGCGCGCGGTAGATGCCGATAACAGTACCGAGCAGACCAACGAACGGCGAGGTCGAACCCACCGTTGCAAGGAAGGCGAGGCCCGTGCCGAGCTTTGCGTTGATCGCATCCTGGCTGCGCTGCAGCGAGGACTGCATCCATTCGTGCTGGTCCTGCGAGTCAATCAACTTGCTGTGCTGTTCTTCAGCGCGCAGGCCGTCATCGACGATCTGGCGGAATGCGCTGTTCTTGTCGAACTTGTTGACGCCGTCCTTAACGCTGGAAGCGGTCCAGAACTTCGACACGCCTTCGCTGCTCTGCTTCAGAACTTTGCTCTGTTCGAACAGCTTTGTGAACATGATGTACCAGGACACGGCCGACATGATGACGAGCGTGACAAAAATTGCCCATGAAACAAAGCCGCCCTCTTCGAGCGCCTGCATCAGGCCGAACTGCTTCTGAGCGACGTTCGCTGCCTCAGCTGCTGTGGTCATAAATAAAATTCCTTCTCAATTCTGATCAAATTCAATGAACGGAAAATTGTTATTTCGGCAGGCGCCATGTCACGCGCTGTGACTTGGTTTCAGCGATCGGCTGACCGCTGGTGTCCAGCGCTGCCTTAAACCGGAACCGGCGGATGATAAGCTTGCAGGTTTCCGCATCCAGCGTCGGGCTTGCACCCGAAGCATTGCACGCAGTTACCTTGCCATCAGTGCCGATGGTAAAGGTTGCAACCGATGTACCCGCTTCTTCGTTACGGATCGACGAGGACGGATAATCCTCATCCGAAATCGAACCGCCACGCTGCGTTGCCCTCTGCGCCACTTTCGGCGCAGCCGGCGGCGGAGGTGCCGCAGGCGGAGCCGGTGGCGCCGGCGGCGCTGCCGGAGTGATCGCCTGAATTGGGTTGGACGACACAATCGGTGACGTGTTCACAGGCGGTGGCACCGTCACCTTAGGCGGCGGTGGCAAATCAACCTTGGGCGGCGGTGGTGGCGGCTCTTCCGGCTTTTCCGGCTCATCGGGCGCCACGTCGAACGTCTTCAGATCTTCGTAAACCTGCTTGGCAGCATTGTATGCAAGGCCGGTGACGAGCGCATAGCCCACCCCAGCATGCAACAGCGCTACCGCACCGATCGCGAAGATCTTCCGGCCGCTCGGTTCTTGGTCAGCATAGGCCATTAAAAAACGACACTCCCTCCAAAAAAAACGACAACAGGAGCCACCGGTTGGCCTAAACCAAATCGTGCCTCGCCTGATCTCGTCTGCAACTACGGATTCTATTCACACAGACGCTCTTCGTCTATCGCGCAGTGCGGACTGACGCAATCCGTTTTGTCCGGCGTTGCGCTGAGAAGTGATGAGACCAATCTGGCAGTAGACGCGCGGGTTCGCGCTGATGGAGATGACGTTGCATATAATGCTAAGAACGATGGCCGCGGCAAGCGCGCTCATAACAACAAATGTTGCAGCGCAACAGAGCATGCCACCCATAGTATCCAGCACTTACCAATATCCTGACTTGGCGGATCTCGCACTTGCGGCACCCATCACAACACATGTTAAAATCAAGTCGGCTCAGCGCTTATCTAAAGAGATGTCCATCGGGGTGCGGTCGGGATTCGTGCGTCACCTTATCACAGCGGATGTAATTGCCCTGATCAAGGCGACAGAAGGCGTCCCCAAACGCATCCAATATCTGGTCGACCTGCCCGTTGATTCGCGCGGAAAGGTCCAAAAGTTAACAAAATCCGAATCACTGGTCTTCGCCATGCCGGCAGGCCCGGCCTTTGTCCGGCTGATGGCGCCTGACGCGCAAGTGCCTTGGTCACCTGACGCCGCGCGCACTGTTCGCGCCATTTTATCGGAAGCAGCGAGAGCCGACGCACCGCCGATCGTCCGTGGAATATCATCCGCCTTCCATTCCGAAGGCAGCATTCCAGGCGAAGGCGAGACGCAGATCTTCCTCAACTCCCCCGAAGATAAGCCGGTGTCGCTATCGGTGCAGCGCCGAACGGGAGAAGAGCCCCGCTGGTTCGTTTCACAGGGTGAAGTTGTCGACGAAGGCACAAGCCAACCCCGCCCAAACACTCTGTTGTGGTACAGAATCGCCTGCACATTGCCCGCCACTGTCCCGCCATCCGCGATGGACGGTCAGTCGACCGAGACGATCGCCCAGATCAGGGCGGACTATAAAGTGATTCTCGGTGGGCTAGGTCGTTGCAATCGCACACGAAACGCTGCTGGTGCCCGCTAGGCGTCTTTGCCTAGAAAGAGGAAGTCCCGCTCGAAGCTTTTAAGCGAGGCGCCGGCATCAACGAAAATCGTCTGGCCGGTGACAACTTCAGCAGAAGCGAGCCAGAGGACCGCGTCGGCCACATCGTCGGGCTCAGGAAGTCGACCGAGCGGCATGGCAGCCCGCAGGGCTTCCATCTGGCTCGGCAGATAGTCATCGGTTGGGATGACGAGGCCCGGTGCAACTGCATTAACTCGAACGTTGGGCGCCAGCGCGCGCGCCAGCGTTTCCGTCGCACCGAAAAGCGCGAGCTTTGAGATCGTATAGCTCAGCTGGTCTCCGCCGGGATGGCGGATACGCTGATCCAAAATGTTGACGACGGTTGCTGTTTGCCCCTCTGCCACATGGCTTGCCAGCGCTGTTGCAAGTGTGACGGGCGCACCGGCATTCACATTGAAATGCGCACTGAGCGAGGCAGGCGTCACGCTGGTGGGATCATCCCATTCAAATTGCGACGCGTTATTGACCAAAAGATCAGGCGCCTGCCCAAAATGTGCTTCCACCGAGGGAATGAGATGCTGCACAGCCTCCGCATCTGAAAGGTCAGCCGTGAAACCAAACCAAGGCGTGTTGTGACGCGCAAGGATGGCTGCAAGGGCTGCGTCTGGCAGGTCCGGCTTTCGCCCGTGAAGCGCGAGCGCCCATCCGCTTTCAGCCAGCCGGGCGGCAATCGCAGCGCCAAGGCGGTGAAAGCCCGCCGTGACGAGCGCAAGCTTCAATTGCGGCTCCGTGCCAGCGTGACGCCGATTTCTTCTCCGTCATCGGCAATAGCCAATTTCACGATCTTCACCTCAACACGCTCCACACGGTCATCCTGAACCATCAGCGTTTCGATGATGTGATCTGCCACAGCCTCAATCAATACGAAATGCACACCTTCGGGCAGGTGCGTCATCGCGCGCTTTAGATCCATGTAGTTCTTCGACGCGGCCAATGGCGTATCTGCCGCGTAATGCTCGGCACATTTCAGATCGACCTTCACCGACATGCGCAGCGGCTGCGGCAGATGCGTCTCCTCAGAATAGATACCTGTCAGGACAGGCACCTCAAGGTTGGCAACTTCTAGGGTCAGGCTGTTGGAACGGTTGGTCATGACCCGCGCCCATAGAGAAATTTGCAGCACTCGCAACCGATCATGCTTCCATTTCCAGTCATCGGGCCTAAATCGCCCGCTTCCATCTTGAGTCGAAGGCCCGCATTTGATCCGTCTTGTTCCTCTATCCGCCATCCCCTCCGCCGAGGTGGAGACGCTGCTGGATGCTGCGTTCGGAACGGACCGCCATGCCCGGACGGCCTATCGCATCCGCGAGGGCGTGACTGCGATCGATGGCCTCAGCTTCGCCGCGATGGAGGAGGACCGCTTGGTCGGCACCATTCAGGCTTGGCCGGTTGTTGTTACCCATAGTGAAGGCGCGGACCCCATCACACTCGTCGGCCCCGTCGCGGTTTTGCCCGATGCTCAACAGAAGGGGATCGGCAAGGCTTTGATGGTCCGCTTGCTCGACGCTGCCGACGCGGGTGCCAGCGACGCGATGGTCATGATCGGCGACCCGGAATATTATGGCCGCTTCTTCGGCTTTACCGCAGACGCAACCGCTGGCTGGGACGTTCCTGGCCCGGTTGAGCGGCATCGGCTGCTCGCGCGCATCCGCCGTCCGGGCGGGATTGCACCGGTTGGCATGCTTGGCCCCGATACAGGCTTTGCAAGGCGGGCCGCTGCTGCCTAAAGCCTTGGGCATGCCCATGCCCGAAACACTGCCCGACCTGTCCCGCCTGTCTCTTGAAGAGATTGCGCAGCTTTCTGCCGAACACAAATTGCCGCCGGTCGAGCAATGGTCGCCTGCCAAATCGGGCGAGAGTGAGATGCGTATCGCCCGCGACGGCACCTGGTATCATCAAGGCTCCCCAATCCGACGCGAGAACATGGTGCGCCTGTTTTCAACCATCCTGCGACGCGAGGCAGATGGCCGCCATGTGCTCGTCACGCCCGCTGAAAAGCTGTTCATCGAGGTCGAGGATACGCCTTTCATCGCGGTCGAGGTGAAGAGCGAAGGTGAAGGGCGCGAGCGCCGACTGGCCTTCCGGCTGAACACGGGCGATCTGGTCGTGGCCGGTGCCGAACATCCACTGACCTTTGGCGGAACGACCGAGGCCCCGCACCCGACATTGCTCGTGCGCGGCGGCATGGAGGCGCGGGTCGAACGGACAGCCTTTTATGCGCTCGCCGATTGGGCCATTGAAGAAGCGCAGGACCCCATCGGCCTTTGGAGCGACGGCTGCTTTTTCACGATGGCGGGCGCATGACCCTGACGGCTAAGCTTCGTGACCTGTTGTCTGCCGGGCATGCGCAGGACGTCGACCTTCTGGAAGGGGACGGGCATTATAATGAACGACCGGTCTCTCCCGTCGATGCGGCGGTTCTCGTCGCCATCACCGACCGGGAGCGCCCCGGCGTCATTCTGACCCAGCGGCCTGAAACGATGCGCAAACATGCAGGACAAGTTGCCTTTCCCGGCGGGCGTGTTGATCCCGAAGATGCAGACCTTGTGGCGGCAGCCTTGCGCGAGGCGCATGAGGAAGTCGCCCTGCCCGCATCGCTCGTCACGATTTTGGGTCTGACAGACCCCTACCGCACAATCACAGGGTATAAGGTCACACCCGTCATCGGCGTGATCCCGCCCGACCTTGATCTCACTGCAAATGAAGATGAAGTGGCCGCGATTTTTGAGGCACCGCTCGACTTTCTGCTCGATCCGGCCAACCATAAGACGAACACGTTGGATTATAACGGCCGGACGCGAACCTATTATGAACTCCATTGGGAAGATCGGCGCATCTGGGGGGCGACGGCCGCAATGATCGTCAATCTTTCAAAGCGGCTGGCATGGCGCAGGTGATCCTTCCCCAAGACAATGGTCTGAAGGCCGTTGTGGCAGCACTTGGCGGCGACGTCCGCCTTGTCGGCGGTGTGGTGCGTGACACTTTGGCTGGCCAGGTAACGAAGGACATCGATCTGGCAACACCGCTCCTGCCGGAAATGGTAATGGAAAAGCTGTCCACCGCGCGGATCAAATGCGTGCCAACTGGCCTTGCCCATGGGACAGTGACGGCGGTCGTTGAGGGCAGGCCCTTTGAAATCACCACACTGCGCCGCGACGTCTCCACCGATGGGCGGCGCGCGACAGTGACCTTTACTGATGATTGGCAGGAAGATGCGGCCCGCCGCGACTTCACGATCAACGCGCTTTATGCCGACCCGGACACGGGGGAGATCCAAGACTATTTTGGCGGCGTGGCCGATCTCGAAGCCGGCGTCGTGCGCTTCATCGGCGAACCACTGACCCGCATCGCCGAAGATCATCTGCGCATCTTGCGCTTCTTCCGGTTCAATGCCCGCTTCGGTAAGGGCGCGCCACACGCGGAGAGCCTTGCTGCGTGCCGGGTGCGGGCCAATGATCTGATGGCCTTGTCGCGCGAGCGGATTGCCATGGAGCTGCTGGCGATCCTCGCTTTGCCCAATCCGGCTCAGGCCATCGCGTTGATGATCGACAATGGCATTTTTGTGCCAGTCCTGCCCGAGATCACCACAGCAGCCCCTCTGGTCCGTTTGCTGGAACGCGAACAGACCATTGCTGCGGAGCCAAACGCCCTACGCCGTCTCGCAGCGCTCCTCCCTGCAAACCCCGGCTTGGCAGAAGAAATCGCCAACCGGCTCCGCCTTTCAAATGCCGAGCGCAAGCACCTGATAACGCTCTCATCGCGGAGTGCCGATGACGATGTAAATCCGAAGGCACTTGCTTACCGGTTGGGGGTTGAGAGTGCAGTGGACCGGCTGTTGCTTGGCACCGGCGATGCGGCAACCATCCTTGGCTGGACCCCGCCCAAGTTTCCGCTCACCGGCGGCAGCATCGTGGCGCGTGGCATTCAGGCCGGGCCGGAGGTTGCTCGCGTCCTGCAAGTTGCCGAGCGTCAGTGGATCGAAGAAGGCTTTCCCGATGCAAAGCGCGTCGAGGAGATTGCGGACAGCCTGATTTAGCCGAAGGTGTTGTCGCGCGGGAATCCGAGCGGCGGCATCCGGCCTGCGGCCCCGCGGGCGACACGCCAAGGCGTGAGGTCGCTCTCCGTGCGCGTCCGGCCGGTATCTCCACCCATCGCCCAGCTCAGGCCTTCTTCCAGCTTGAACGTGACGACGTCGGACAGGCCGCCATCCTTATATTTCTGGATGGTCACGCCCTGACCCCGGCCCATTTCCGGCAATTCGTTGAGCGGGAAGACGACGAGCTTCCGGTTATCGCCAACGGCGGCCACATAATCATGATCCGCGCTGATCGGGCGGACCACAGCGAGCTTGGCACCGGCACGGACATTGACGACCTGCCGGCCTTTGCGCGTTTCAGCAATGATCTCGCTGCTTTTGACAACGAAGCCCTTGCCATCATTCGCGGCGAGCAGCAGCCGCTCCTCTGCGCGGGCAGGCAGCAGATTCACAATCGCCAGTCCGTCAGGCAAATCGATCATCAAGCGGACCGGCTCCCCAAAGCCGCGTCCGCCGGGCAGCTTGTCAGCACCCAGCGTGAAGAAGCGCCCATCTTCGGCAGCGAGCAGGATTTTGTCGGTCGTCTGGGCATGGAAGGCAAAGGCCGCGCCATCCCCTTCCTTGAACTTGAGCGCATCCGCCGCATCAAGGGCAACATGGCCCTTCATTGCGCGCACCCAGCCGCGCTGCGACATGATGACCGTAATCGGCTCCCGCTCGATCATCGCTTCAAGCGGAATCTCGCGTGCCGGGGCCGCTTCCTCAACCAGCGTGCGCCGGCGGCCGATGGGCGTTTCCGGGCCGTATCGGGTCCGCAGCGCCGCGAGATCCTTTTTCAAACGCGTCTTCTGCTTGGCTGGGCTTTCGAGCAGAGCAACCAGCCCTTCCCGCTCTACCATAAGCTTGTCGCGTTCGCCCTTGAGCTCCATTTCCTCAAGACGGCGCAAACTGCGCAGGCGCATGTTCAGGATGGCTTCGGCCTGACGGTCGGTTAGGCCGAACTCAGCCATCATGACGGGCTTGGGTTCGTCCTCGGTCCGGATGATTTCGATCACCCGGTCAAGGTTGAGATAGGCGATCAAATAGCCGTCGAGCAGTTCCAGCCGGTCATCAATCTTCCCCAGCCGATGCTGCGACCGGCGGATGAGCACTTCAATCTGGTGGTCAAGCCATGCCGTCAGCACAGACTTCAACCCCATGACGCGCGGTGTGCGGTCTGCCCCGAGCACGTTCAGGTTGAGCGGAAATTTGTTTTCCAGATCGGTCATCCGGAACAAGCTTTCCATCAGCACGTCCGGATCAACCGTCCGGCTGCGCGGTTCGATGACGAGCCGGATTTCTTCTGCCGATTCGTCGCGCACATCGGCGAGGATCGGCAGCTTCTTGTCGTTGACGATCTGGGCAATCGCTTCGATCAGCTTGCCCTTCTGGACCTGATAAGGGATTTCGGTGACGACAATCACCCAAGTCCCGCGGCCCAGATCTTCGACCGACCAGCGCGCGCGGACGCGGAACGAGCCGCGGCCTGTGGCATAGGCTTCTGCAATGGCCGCCGGGCTATCGACCAGCTGGCCGCCGGTGGGGAAGTCAGGGCCCTTTACGAACTCCATCAGCTCGAAGGGCTCGCAATTGGGTTTGTCGATCACATGGACGGCGGCATCAATAACTTCGGCCACATTCTGCGGCGGGATGCTTGTCGCCATGCCGACCGCGATGCCGGAGGCGCCATTGGCCAACAGGTTGGGGAACAGACCCGGGAAAATCTCCGGCTCTTCATCTTCGCCATTATAGGTCGGGCGGTAATCGACCGTGCCGTCATCAAGACCTGCCATCAACTCAATGGCAGCCGGCGTCATGCGGGCTTCGGTGTAACGGTAAGCCGCAGCGTTATCGCCGTCGATATTCCCGAAATTCCCCTGACCGTCGACAAGCGGATAGCGGAGCGAGAAATTCTGAGCGAGGCGGACCATTGCGTCATAGACGCTGGCGTCGCCGTGCGGATGGTACTTACCAATCACGTCGCCGACGACGCGGGCAGACTTCTTGTAGCCCCCCGTCGGATCCAGCTTCAGCTGGCGCATTGCCCAGAGCAAGCGGCGGTGAACGGGCTTTAGACCATCGCGCAGATCAGGGAGAGAGCGCGCCGTAATCGTCGACAGCGCATAGACGAGATAGCGTTCCGACAACGCAGCATCGAACGGCGCATCGACAATCGAGTCGAACGGGTCGTCAGAGCCTGCGGGCGGGTCGATCACATCAGCCATGGGACGCGCCTAGACGATTGCAACCTGCTTGGGAATCACATCAGCCCGCTTTGGGCCGACGGATCAAACCTTCTTGTGCACAAGTGGCCACAAGGCGGCCGTCACGGGTGTAGATCGACCCGCGATTAAAGCCACGACCACGCGCGGCCCAAGGGCTGTCGCAATGGTAGAGCAACCAATCATTCACATTCACATCATCGTGAATCCAAACAGCATGGTCGAGGCTGGCGGACATGAAGCCCGGCGTCACCCACGTCACACCGTGCGGAAGCGTGCTCGTGCCGAGCAGATAGCTGTCGCTGGCATAGGCCAGAATGGCGCGGTGCATGGCGGGTGCATCGTCAATCGGCGCTGCGAGGCGGAACCAGATGCTCTGTACCGCCGGGTCGCGCTTTTCGATCCCGAGCCAGTCGCGCGGATCGACGGGGCGATATTCAATGGGGCGCGGCTGGGTGAAGCGTTCCCGCGATTCTTCGGGGATCGTTTCTGCAAAGCGCTGACGAAGTTCGGTTTCGTTGGCCAAGTTTTCAGGCCCGACCACATCAGGCATTGCGTCCTGATGCTCATAGCTTTCTTCCAGTTTCTGGAAGGAGCAGGCGAGGTTGAGGATCGGCTTGTCTTGCTGAAGCGCGATCACACGGCGAGTCGAAAAACTGCCGCCGTCAAAGTCGCGCTCCACCCGATAGGTGATTTCAAAATCTTCGCTGCCCGCCCGCATGAAATATGCATGCAATGAGTGGGCGATGCGTTCCGGTGCGACGGTGTCCTGCGCAGCCATCAAGGCCTGTGCAATGACCTGCCCACCAAAGACGCGGCCGACGCCGCCGGGCTTGCGCTTACCCAGATACCAGCCGTCCCCCATCCGCTGAACGGTGAGGAGCGAGGTGAGGTCGGAAACAAGTTGCTGCGGATCAGTCATGACGGGCCGTTTGCAGCGCCTTTCGGGCAAAAGCAATGGCGCATCGGATGACGTTACGTCAGGCTTGCTGGGGGCCTGTCGGTGCCGGACGGGCCTTGCGCGCATAGCGGATTGTCGCGCCGACAACAGCGAAACCGCCCAGCATCTGCACCCATGCCGCAGGCTCCGGCACGCCGGCCAGCGGTCGGAATGCATAAGCAGGGCCTGACGACAAGGCGGACAGTTGCTGCTTCGACGGCGCGGACGGTTCTTCCAGAGAGATCTTGAGCGGTTCAGCCTCTGCCGCGCTCACCTTGATCGGCTGAGTCCCGAGCACCACCGGAATAGGGTCCGCACAAACCGGAACTGCCTGCGCTGTCTGTGCGACGGGTTTGCGAAGCGCAAGGCGGGCCCGCTTCGGCTGTTTGGCCTGCTTAGGGGCCGTTGCTGAATGGACTGCCTTACGAACAGAGGGAACCTGCGTGGTCACAACCGCCGTTCCGACAATTGGACAGATGCACAAAGCAGCCGCTTTCGCGGCTTTGGATGCTACTACGCTACCGAGCACTTTTACCCCCTGACGAGCCGTGCCGGGAAGCTCCCGCACAAACGCCCGCACTCATAACCAGATCGAATATTAATCGTTCCGAAACGGTAGTATCATTTTTCAGATCGGCAAAGCAGGAAAGCCAAAAGCGTCGATAAATTCGTAATGAATATCAAAGGTTACCGGATGGGAACGGTTGGCAAAACAGGCGGCGTCTGCACGGTGGGCGCCCGCCGCGCTGTCAGAATTTTGAACGTCGGCGCCAGCATCTGGCCCTTCATATGCCCCTCACCAAGTGTGGGAGACGTCGGAGCCGCATGGATTTTCCGGACAACATCCATCCCATCCACCACATATCCAAACACGGCATAGCCGGCATTGTCGCCGGGCTGAGACGGGTCCGCGTCCAGCGCAGGCAGCGGACTGACCAAGATAGAGAAATCACCTGTCGCCGTGCCGGGTGCCCAGCGCGCCATGGAAAGCGCACCCGTCAGATGCTTGAGGCCAGTCTTGGTTGTCGGTTCGTGCGCGACAGGCTTCAGGATACGCTTGGGGTCATTCTGCGTGCCACCTTGAATAAGGCCCTGCCCATTGCTTGCCTCATCCGTGCCCAGCCGCATCGCGCGGTAAAAGACAGTGCCGTCAAAGCGACGTTGGTCAACATAGCGCAGGAAGTTGGCGGCGGTCAGCGGCGCGTGCTCCCGGTCCACCTCGACGGTGATGTTGCCCTGCGATGTCGCAAGAATGACACTCACTTTGGGGGCGGTATCGACCGGCTGGAGCGCTAAGGGACGTGGCGAGGGTTTGCGCTTCTGAGCGGCCTCTGCCGGGGCAAAGGCCATCACCAGCGCGACAAGCATCGCAGCCTTCAAAAGACATAGGCCCAAGATCTGCAAAAAAGGGGGGACCCGCTTTTGCGCGGCTCCCAGCCGAGCGGCTGTGGAGGCAAAGGAGGCGGTGAGATTCTTCATATGCGTGAACATGCCTTGTCTGCCTTGCTGTAGGAAAGTGAAAAATGCGTCGCTGCGACAATGGAGACAGATAGCCCTGCCATCCCCGCTGCCTTGACGCTGCCCACCTGCCCGCCCATGGCGCGGAGATGACATCCTCCGCCTCAACCCCGAAAAGTGGCCTGCCCTTTGCACTCGGTGCTTACGCCATCTGGGGGGCGATGCCGATCTACATCAAGCTTCTTGGCGCGCTGTCCGCCTTTGAAGTTCTCGCCCATCGCATCCTTTGGTCACTGCCGGTCGCCCTTGCCTGCGTGTTCGGGCTAAAACAATGGAATGATTATCGTGCGGCGATGACGCAGCCACGGCTGTTGGGCGTCATGCTACTGAGTTCCGCGCTCATTTCGATCAACTGGACTGTCTATATGTGGGCGGTGATGCATGAGCAGGTGCTGGCCACCAGCCTTGGCTATTATCTCAATCAGCTCGTCAACGTGCTGTTGGGCCGTATCGTGTTGAAGGAACGGCTGAACCGCCCCCAGGCGCTCGCCGTGGGCGTGGCGGCTACTGGCGTCGGCATCATGCTGTTCCAAGAACCCGGCGCCATCTGGATCAGCCTGACATTGGCGCTGAGCTTTGGCAGCTATGGCCTCGTCCGCAAGATGGCCCCTGTATCGGCTGTGCCGGGACTGGCCGTGGAAGTCACTTTGCTTGCCCCGCTTGCGTGTCTGGCTCTGGCCGGTGGGCTGGCGAGCGAGGGCGGTTTTGGCAGCTCGACCGACACCAACCTTCTCCTGATGGGCAGCGGCCTCATCACCGCCATTCCGCTGCTGATGTTCGCCACCGCCGCACGGCGGATGAGCTACACCGCGCTCGGCTTTGTCCAATATATGTCGCCGACCATCGTGTTCTTCCTCAGCATCTTTGTGTGGCATGAGCCGATCAACGCCGCCCGCCTCGCCTGCTTCGCGCTGATCTGGACCGCGATTGCCATCTTCAGCATTGATGCTTTGCACCGTGCGCGCAAACCTGCGGTGGAGACTGTCGCACTGGATTGAACGTACGAAGGGTTCACGTATTTGGGCCCTTGCCTCTCCCCCGTTAGGGCTGAGCCTGTCGAAGCCTCGTTCTTGCTTTGCTTGGAGGGTGGGCGTTGTCCTCCTCCTAGATCAACGCTCAGGAAAGACGGCCCTTCGACAAGCTCAGGGCGCGCGGTTCCTTTGGCGCGTTGTTAGAGAACCCAACAAAAAAGGGGCCGCATTGCTGCGACCCCCTCTTTGTGTTCGTTGCTTGAAAAGCGCAGACGATCAGTCGTCGCTCTTCAGGAACGCCGGCATGTGATCGGGGTTGCCCCCTTCATTGCCTTCCGAGCTTTCGCGACGTGGGCCACGATCACCGCCGCGTCCGCCACCGGGGCCACGCTTGCGATCACCGCCACCGCCGTCACGACGGGGACCACGATCACCGCGGTCGCCACGATCAGCGCGGGGTTCACGCGGTTCGCGGGCGGGACGAGTGTCTTCGAGTTCCGCACCAGTTTCCTGATCGACAACACGCATCGACAGGCGAACCTTGCCGCGCGGATCGATTTCGAGAACCTTGACCTTTACGGCCTGGCCTTCGGTGACGACATCAGTCGGCTTTTCGACGCGTTCGTTGCGCATTTCGGACACGTGGACGAGACCGTCCTTGCCACCCATGAAGTTCACGAAAGCACCGAAATCAACGATGTTGACGACCTTGCCGTCATAGACCTTGCCGACTTCAGCTTCCTCAACGATGCCGAGGATCCACTTCTTGGCGGCTTCGATCTGATCGATGTCCGACGACGAGATCTTGATCACGCCTTCATCATCAATGTCGACCTTGGCGCCCGTGGTGGCGACGATTTCGCGGATGACCTTGCCGCCCGTCCCGATGATGTCACGGATCTTCGACTTGTCGATTGTGATCGTTTCGATGCGCGGGGCATGTGCCGAAAGTTCGCTGCGAACTTCGTTCAAAGCCTTGGCCATTTCGCCAAGGATGTGCGCGCGGCCTTCCTTCGCCTGAGCCAGAGCCTTTTCGAAGATTTCCTTCGTGATGCCGGCAATCTTGATGTCCATCTGCATCGTGGTGATGCCTTCGGACGTGCCGGCGACCTTGAAGTCCATGTCGCCCAGATGATCTTCATCACCCAGAATGTCGGACAGGATCGCGAAATCCTTGCCTTCGAGGATGAGGCCCATGGCGATACCGGAGACGGGGCGCTTGATCGGCACACCGGCATCCATCATCGCAAGCGACCCACCGCAGACCGACGCCATCGACGACGAGCCGTTGGACTCGGTGATGTCGCTGGTCAGGCGGATCGTGTAAGGGAACTCTTCCTTGGTCGGCAGGACAGGGTGCAGCGCGCGCCATGCGAGCTTACCATGACCGATTTCACGACGACCCGGCGCGCCGAAGCGTCCGACTTCACCGACCGAATAGGGCGGGAAGTTGTAGTGCAGCATGAAGTTTTCGTAGCGCAGGCCGCCAAGACCGTCGATCATCTGTTCTGCGTCCTTGGTGCCCAAGGTGCAGGTCGCGATCGTCTGGGTTTCCCCACGCGTGAACAAAGCAGAGCCATGTGCGCGCGGCAGGAAGTGCGTTTCACCGACGATGGGACGGATCTGCGTGGTGGTGCGGCCGTCGATGCGGGTGCCGTCCTTCAGGATGGCGCCACGGACGATTTCCGCTTCCAGTTTCTTCATCAGCTTCTGCGCGGCCATCTGGTCCTGCGGAGTGGCGTCAGCGAAAGCGTCCTTCGCCTTGCCACGTGCTTCATTGAGCGCGTTGGCACGGGCCGACTTGTCGGTCAGCTTGTAGGCGGCGGCAATGTCCTTGCCGATCAGCTTCTTGAGCTTGTCCTTAGCGGCACCAAGGTCAGCCTGCGCCGGCATGTCCCAAGGTTCCTTGGCAGCCTGTTCAGCGAGCTTCACAATGGCCTTCACAACTTCGCGGCAGCCATCATGCGCAAACAGAACGGCACCGAGCATGATTTCTTCCGAAAGCTCATTGGCTTCGGATTCCACCATCATCACAGCGTCGTAGGTTGCAGCGACGACGAGGTCGAGATCACCTTCGGCAACCTGTTCGTCGGTCGGGTTCAGGATGTATTCGCCGTTGAGGTACGTCACGCGTGCACAGCCGATGGGGCCCATGAAAGGCACGCCCGACAGCGTCATCGCAGCCGAGGCAGCAACCATCGCCAGAATGTCAGGCTCATTTTCGCCATCATAGGAAAGCACCTGCGCGATGCAGTTGATTTCGTTGTAAAAACCTTCTGGGAACAGCGGACGGATCGGACGGTCGATCAGGCGGGAAACCAGCGTTTCCTTTTCCGTCGCGCCACGTTCACGCTTGAAGAAGCCACCGGGAATACGGCCGGCAGCCGAATATTTTTCCTGATAGTTGACGGTGAGCGGGAAGAAGTCCTGCCCTTCCTTCACCTTCTTTGCGGCCGTAACGGCGCACAGGACAACAGTTTCGCCGAGCGTTGCGATGACCGCGCCGTCGGCTTGACGGGCAACCTTGCCCGTTTCGAGTGTCAGGGTTTGTCCGCCCCACTCGATGGATACAGTTTTCGTGTTGAACATCATTTTTCCTTCAAACCGGCGGCCCTATGCCTGCCGGCTTCCTTCAAATGCGGACATCTGGTCCGCGCAACCGCACCTGTCACCGAATTGCGGCAGGCCGGAATAAACTCCGGAAAAGTCTTCCGGATGTCAAAAGGGCGCCCGGAGGCGCCCTTCCAATTACTTGCGAAGGCCGAGCTTCGCGATGAGCGCCAGATAGCGCTCCTGATCAATCTTCTTCAGATAGCTGAGCAGCGAACGGCGGGTGTTGACCAGCGTCAGCAGGCCGCGACGCGAGTGGTTATCCTTCGCGTGCGTCTTGAAGTGCTCGGTCAGGTTGATGATGCGCTCGGTCAGGATCGCGACCTGGACTTCGGGAGACCCCGTGTCGCCTTCGGTGCGGGCGTGTTCCTTGATGAGTTCGGCTTTGCGCTCAGTGGTAATCGTCATGTCTTCATTTCCTTCGACATCGGGCTTTTAGAGGTTGAAGCCGCGTTCCACCGTGACGGTGCCCTGTTGCACATCCACCAGCGCGACGGGCACTTCGGCCAGCGTTGCAAGATGAAGGCCGTTGGGTGCGGCAACCTCGGACAGGACACGCCCCTGACGGAGCGCTGCGGCCTGACCGGCTTCGAGAGCAAGCGCCGGGATGTCGTCCAGCGCTGTTCTCAATGGCAATACAAGCTCGCCAAGGGTGCGGGCCTTAGCGTTTTCGTCCAGTTTGTCCAGCGAAATCGCGCCTTCGAGGCCAAACGGCCCTGCCTGCACGCGGCGGAGCATGGTGACGTGACCGACGGTGCCGAGTGCCAGCGCGATGTCACGCGCGAGCGACCGGATGTAGGTGCCTTTGGAGACATGGGCTGTGAGGGTGATCTCCTCAATAAGCCCCTCCCCTTCAGGGGAGGGGTTGGGGTGGGGCCTGTCCACGTTGACGCCTGCCCCGACGACCCCACCCCAGACCCAGTCGGCAACTTCGGACCGTCTGGGGGACGGTCCGGAATGCCGACTCCTAAAGGAGAGGGGCTCGTGAATTTGGAGCCTATGAATCACCACATCCCGCCCCTCCAGAACCACCTCTTGCCCCGCGCGCGCCAGATCGTAAGCGCGTTTGCCGTCCACCTTCAGCGCCGAAAAGGCAGGCGGGATTTGCGTGATCGGCCCGGTGAACTCGGGCAGCTTCGCCTCGATTTCGGCCAATGTTGGCCTGACGTCGCTCTGTGCGATCACCTTGCCTTCGAGATCGAGACTATCGGTCTGCGTGCCAAAGGTGATGGTGAAGTCATAGACCTTGGACGCATCGAGCATCCGACCGGCGAGTTTGGTCGCCTCACCCAGCGCAACAGGCAGGATGCCCGTCGCGAGCGGATCAAGTGTGCCGCCATGGCCAACCTTGACCTTGGCATAGCCGCCTTCCCGCAGGGCACGCTTCACCCAGGAAACGACATTGGTGGACCCCATGCCAAGCGGCTTGTCTATGACGATCCAGCCATGGAGCGCATCAGGCGCGTCAGCCACGGACCTTTTCCATGAAATGCTTGCGGCACAGCGCGACATAGCGGTCATTGCCGCCAATCTCTGTTTGCGCGCCTTCCTTGACGGCGTTGCCCGCCGCATCGACGCGCAGGTTCATGGTCGCCTTGCGCCCGCATTCGCACACGGCCTTCAGTTCAACCATCGTATCGGCAATGCCAAGCAGTGCCGCTGAACCCGGAAAGAGCTCCGCCTGAAAATCGGTGCGCAGACCATAGGCCACCACAGGAATGTTCGCCTCATCGGCCAACCGGGCGACCTGGAGCACCTGATCGCGCGTCAGGAACTGCGCTTCATCGAGCAACAGGCAGGCGATGGGGCGGGTTGCGTTCTCAGCGGTCACTTCGGCCCAGAGATCCGTATCGGGCGTGAACTTGTGTGCATCTGCCTGCAGACCGATGCGGCTGGTGATAACGCCGGCATCATAGCGGTCGTCGAGCGCCGCGGTCCACAACATGGTCTCCATGCCGCGTTCACGATAATTGAAATCAGCCTGCAGCAGCGTGGTCGATTTCCCCGCATTCATGCTGGCATAATAGAAATAGAGCTTGGCCATTACTCGTCGCTGGTCAGGTCCTGCGCCACTTTGGGCGCGCGCAGCAGCGTGTCGATATGGGTACCTTCATCAAAGCTCTCATCAGCGAGAAACTTCAGCTTTGCGGCATATTTCTGCTGCACGCGTGACGCGACTTCGCGCTGGAGATAGGCCGTGTTGGTCCGCAGCGCCTTCAGCACAGCTGCCTCGTCCTTGCCGAGCAGCGGCTTGATGAACACCGTTGCGTGCCGCAGATCGGGAGACATGCGCACTTCGGTGACGGAGACGGGATGCTTTGCCAGCAATTCGTCATGCACGTCACCGCGCATCAGGATTTCGGAAAGCACATGGCGCACCTGCTCCCCCACGCGGAGGACGCGGACAGACCGGGTTTCGTCAGTATTGGTCATAACGGTCTCCGCTCCCTCCCCCCAAAAGGGAGAGGGATGCCGGTTAAATCGTGCGTTCGCGTTCTTCGACCTCGAAGGTTTCGAGGTAGTCGCCCGCCTTGATGTCGGTATGCGATTCAAACGTCACACCACATTCCAGACCGGCACGAACTTCGGGGACATCGTCCTTGAAGCGACGCAGCGAAGAGATCGACCCGTTGTAGATGATGACATCGTCGCGGGTGATGCGCGCGCGCAGCGCCTTGCGGATGAAGCCATCGACCACGAGGATACCAGCTGCCTTGCCATGCTTGCCTGCGGGGAAGACGTCCTTGATTTCGGCGCGGCCAACGACCGTTTCGAAATATTCGGGGCCAAGCTGACCGGCCATGCCGGCGCGGATATCGTCAAGCAGATCGTAGATGACGTCGTAATATTTCAGCGCAACGCCATTGCGTTCGGCAATTTCGCGGGCCTTGGCATTGGCACGAACGTTGAAGCCGATGATTGGCGCACCCGATGCGCGCGCCAATGTGACGTCGCTTTCGGTGATGCCGCCAACACCTGCGTGCAGCACGCGGGCCTTGATGTCTTCGTTCGGGATCTTGGCGAGGCTGCCGACAATCGCTTCCACGGTGCCCTGCACGTCTGCCTTGATGACCAGCGGATATTCCTGCGCCTGCTTTTCCTTGAGCGCGGAGAACATCGATTCCAGTGAGGCCGGGCCGGAGCCGGTCCGCTTGCGCGTGGCGACTTCGGCACGATAGGCCGCGACTTCACGGGCGCGTGCTTCGCTTTCGACGACGGTCAGCGTGTCACCCGCCTGCGGAACACCCGTCAGGCCGAGCACTTCGACCGGCATGGACGGACCAGCTTCCTTGATCTGCATGCCCTTGTCATTCGTCATCGCACGAACGCGACCGCTTTCAGCGCCAACGACAAAGATGTCACCGGTCTTGAGCGTGCCGCGCTGGATGAGGATGGTCGCCACCGGACCCTTGCCCTTGTCGAGCTTGGCTTCGATCACCTTGCCTTCGGCAGTCCGGTCCGGGTTGGCCTTGAGTTCAGAGATTTCAGCCAAGAGCTGGATCTTCTCAATCAGGTCATCCAGGCCCGTCTTGGCCTTGGCCGAGACTTCAACATCCTGCACGTCACCCGACATGGCTTCGACGACCACGTCATATTGCAACAGCTGTTCGCGCACCTTTTGTGCGTTCGCTTCATGCTTGTCGCACTTGGTGATGGCGATGATCATGGGAACGCCGGCGGCCTTCACATGGTTGATCGCTTCTACCGTCTGCGGCTTGGGGCCATCATCAGCAGCGACCGCGATCACGACGATATCGGTCACGTTGGCACCACGGGCGCGCATTTCGGTAAAGGCTTCGTGGCCCGGCGTGTCGAGGAAGGTGATCTTCGACTTATCCTTCATCGTCAGCTGATAGGCGCCGATATGCTGGGTGATGCCACCGGCTTCGCCCGAGACGACATCGGTGCCGCGCAGGGCATCAAGCAGTGAGGTCTTGCCGTGGTCAACATGGCCCATGATCGCAACGACCGGTGGGCGCGTTTGCAACGTTTCATCGGCATCCACATCTACATCATTGACGATGTCGATGTCGGAATCCGACACGCGGACGATGTTGTGGCCAAATTCGGTCACCAGCAGTTCAGCGGTGTCCTGATCAATGGTCTGCGTCAGCGTGACGGGCATGCCCATCTTAAACAGTGCCTTCACAAGGTCAGCACCACGTTCGGCCATACGGATGGCGAGTTCCTGAACGGTGATCGCTTCCGGAACCTGCACGTCACGGACCTGCTTGACGGATGGACCTGCCTGATGCGCGCGCTTGTCCTTCTCACGCGAGCGGCGAAGGGCGGCTAGCGAGCGGGCGCGGACGTCACCGTCGTCGCCCAGAGCGCGCGTTACAGTCAGCTTACCATGCTGGCGACGATCATCGACGACACGGCCACGGTTGGGACGCGCAGGCGCACCACCGGGGCGACGAGCGCCACGATCATCATCATCGCCAATGGGGGCTGTCGGCACCGGAGCAGCGGGCGCATTGGCCGCACGCTCAGCGGCAAGGGCTGTCTGACGGGCTTCTTCTTCCGCCTGAACGCGGGCCGCCTCAACAGCGGCTTCTTCGGCCCTACGATTATCTTCAGCGCGGCGCTTTTCATCTTCGCTGGATTCGCGCCGTTGAATATCTTCACGGCGGCGGGCTTCTTCCAGCATCGACAGACGCGCTTCTTCTGCCTCACGCAGCAGCTTGGCCTGCATTTCCTGACGGGAAAGCGGTGGCTCATAAGGCTTAGGCGCGGGCGGCGGCGGTGGCGCGGCAACGACCGGCGCGGGCGCGGGTGCTTCAGCCACAACAGGCGCTTCAGCGACGGCGGGCGTTTCGGCGACTTCGGCCTCACCGGGCTTCCCGATGACGCGACGGCGCTTCACTTCAACCACAACGGTGTTCGACCGCCCGTGGCTAAAGCTCTGCTTCACCTGGCCGGTTTCAACCGTCCGCTTGATACCCAGCGGTGCGCGCATGCCCAGCTTCGGTTTGTCGTTAGAGTCGCTCATTCGCTTTTCTCGCGTCCTTCAATCAAATCAACATGCGCCGCGCTCCCGTGGACCTCAGGCGCATTTTGCGCAAGGCCATCGAGAGTTTGGCGTCCTATAAAATGGTGCCAGCGGTCTACCGCTTGCCCGACACGACCGGCTGCCAGCTTGTCTGTTACGGCAATATGGACAACGTTTTCGCGGCCCAAGGCTTGACTTAACATAGCGCGTCCGGCCGTAATTACCAGTCCCGCTTGGCCACTGCCCTCGCTTTCGGAGCCGACACGCCAAGCCTGATCAAGCTTTCGGTTGCCATCGGTTCCTGCATCTTCGGCATGGATGAGCAGGCGGACCTTGCCGGCACGCGCGGCTTCCGCAATCCGGTCAGACCCGGTCAGCAGCATGCCTGCCCGCGATTCCAGACCCAGCCGGTCGAGCGCCGTGCGCGCTAAGGCCGCTTCGATAAGATCGGGCAGATCATCCGGAGCTGTCACGCCGCCTGACTTAAACGCACGCGCAAGCGCGCCTTTCAGCTTGCCCTTGGCAATCGCCTCTTCCAGCGCGGGACGGTCAACACCAATCCACGCGCCCCGGCCCGGAGCGCGTGCGCGGACATCAGGCGCGACAACATTGTCAGGCCCGACCGCGAGGCGAATGAGGCCCGATTTCGGACCCCGTTCACCTGTAATTATGCAACGACGTTCTGGTTCATGCTGAGGTTCCCGCATCGGCGGTCTCCTCGTCGGCGAACCAGTGTGCACGGGCAGCCATGATGATCTCGTTGCCTTGCTCTTCCGACAGGGCATAATCTGAAAGCACGCCGCCGCGGGCTTCAGTGGTGTTGGTGCGGTTACGACGACCTTCATCGCGACGCTTGCGCTCGACCAGTTCGTCGGTGGCAAGATCAGCCAGATCGTCGAGCGTCTTGATGCCGGCCTTACCGAGCGTGACGAGCATCGCTTCGGTCAGATGCGGCAGTTCTGCCAGAGCGTCTTCAACGCCAAGAGCCTGACGCGCCTCACGGTTGGCAACTTCGCGACGATCCAACGATTCCTGCGCACGCTCCTGAAGTTCGGACGCGATTTCATCATCCAGACCTTCGATGGAGGCGATTTCATCCGGCTGAACGTAGGCGATTTCTTCCATCGTGCTGAAGCCTTCGGCCACCAGCAACTGGGCGAGCGTTTCATCAACGTCGAGTTCCTGCTGGAACATTTCCGACTTCTCGATGAATTCGCGCTGACGCTTCTCGCTCGAATCCGTCTCGGTCATGATGTCGATGGCCGAGGCCGTCAGGATCGAGGCGAGACGCACATTCTGGCCGCGACGACCGATGGCGAGGGAGAGCTGATCGTCAGGCACGACGACTTCGATGCGCTCTTCTTCTTCATCGATCAGCACGCGGCTGACGGTAGCGGGCTGGAGCGCGTTCACCACGAAGGTCGCCATGTCGGTTGACCAGGGAATGATGTCGATCTTTTCGCCCTGAAGTTCCTGCACAACCGCCTGAACACGGCTGCCCTTCATGCCGACGCAGGCGCCGACCGGATCGATGGAGCCATCATGGCTGATAACGCCGATCTTGGCACGACTTCCGGGATCACGGGCACAAGCCTTGATCTCGATAACGCCGTCATAAATTTCCGGCACTTCCTGTGCGAACAGCTTGCGCATGAAATCAGGATGCGCGCGGCTCAGGAAAATCTGCGGTCCGCGGTTTTCGCGGCGGACGTTGAAGATGAGCGCGCGGACGCGGTCGTTGATGCGGAGCACTTCGCGCGGGATCTGCTGATCGCGGCGGATAACGCCTTCGGCACGGCCAAGATCAACCACGACATGGCCGAACTCAACGCGCTTGACGACGCCGGTGATGATTTCACCCGCGCGGTCCTTGAACTCTTCATACTGACGCTCACGCTCTGCATCGCGGACCTTCTGGAAGATCACCTGCTTGGCGGCCTGAGCCGCAATACGGCCGAACTCGATCGGAGGCAGCGGGTCGACGATGAAGTCACCCAACACGGCGCCCGGCTGCAGCTTCTGGCCATCCTTCAGGCTGACCTGCTTGAAATAGTCATCCACTTCTTCGACGACTTCAACGACGCGCCACAGGCGCATGTCGCCGGACGTCGAATCGATCTTCGCGCGGATGTCATTTTCGGCACCATAGCGTGCACGGGCGGCGCGCTGGATGGCATCTTCCATTGCCTCAAGCACGATCGCTTTATCGATCAGCTTTTCGCGGGCGACCGCGTCGGCAATAGCAAGAAGCTCGGCCTTGTTGGCAGAGACGGCGTTGGACATGGGTCTTACCTTTCCACAGAAATGACGTCCGCACCCTCGGAAGAGAGCGGCGCGGTGGCTTTGATGAGCGCATCGGTCAGCAACAACTTGCCAGTACCGATCACGGAATAGGGTATGCGCACTGTTTCGCGCGTTTTCGACGTGATGATGACAATTACATCATTTTCCAGCTCGCAAAGACGGCCTTCAACCTGCTTGCGACCTTCAAAACCGTCCGGAATGCGCACGCGGGCATCAAAGCCCTTCCAGTCGGCATAATCTTCCAACCGGGTGAGCGGACGATCAATGCCCGGCGAGCTGACTTCCAGCCGATAGGCTTCCTCAATGGGATCAAGCTCGTCGAATAGGTCGGATATGGCGCGTGACAGGGCGGCGCAGTCCTCGATGACCAGCTGACGCGTGTCGGGCCGTTCGGCCATCACCTGCAACGTGGGGTCAGTCGTGCCGCCGAACATCTTGACGCGCACCAGCCGCAACCCCTGAGCATCCGCCAGGGGCTGAATAAGTGCTGTCAGTGCGGCGATATCCGCCATCGGGTCTCCGTCAATTTGATCGCGTAAAAAACAATGCAGTCTCGGCGCCGGAACCGGTTGGTTCCGACCTCAACATTTATAACGATGTCGAGAAGACGTTGCTCCTATAGTCGGCAGCGCGGCCAACGGCAAGCGGAGTCTCACCCGCCCGACATGCTGGCATGGGCAACGATCTTTCTGGCCGGCACCCGTAAATAAAACCTCCATAATCACGCTTTATTAATCCAAATTGGGTCTAACGTGATTTACGAACAGTGGGGGTTCGAATGTCTACAACCTGTCCGATTAGTGAAGACCGCAGGGAACCGCGTTGGCCGGTATCGATGCCGTGCAAGCTGCGCTGGACCAACGGCCTCAAAATGGACGCCGAAGTGCTTGATATCACATCTGTGGGATGCCGCGTGCGTTATACGGGCGCGTCCCCGCGCTGCGGGTATCTCCTCTTATCCTTCGGCAACTATAATTCTTTCGACGCAGAGATTGTCTGGGCAAAAGACGGCGAGGCCGGCATGGCCTTCCGCCCGGCCCTTCATCCTGCAGTGCTGGACCATATCGTCCGCGCAAACCCTGCAGCCGAACCAGACGCCTAAATCCCCTTCCGCCTATCCTTTGACGACCCGCCGCAATCGCGATAGGGAACATAAAAGGAACGGTTGAACCGGCGGGAAGAATGGACGAGGCGCACATCCGAAAGGTGATCCATATCGACATGGACGCCTTTTTTGCGTCGGTCGAACAGCGTGATGCGCCAGAACTTCGCGGAAAGCCCGTCGCGGTCGGGGGCGGCGGACCCCGCGGCGTTGTTGCCGCTGCCAGCTATGAAGCCCGCACCTTTGGCGTCCGGTCTGCCATGCCCTCGGCCCGCGCGCGACGCCTTTGCCCGGACTTGATCTTCGTGCCGCCTCGCTTTGACGTCTATCGGCACGTGTCCGGCCAGATCAGAGACATTTTCCTGTCCTGGACGCCCCTCGTCCAGCCACTGAGCCTCGATGAAGCCTATCTGGACGTCACCGAAAACCTAAAGGGGGAGCCATCCGCCACACGCATTGCCGAGGCGATCCGTGCCCAGATCAAGGCGAAGACGTCCCTCACGGCATCGGCCGGCGTATCTTACAACAAGTTCCTCGCCAAAATCGCATCTGACATGGACAAGCCCGACGGGCTCTATGTCATCAAACCGGCACAGGGCGCCGACTTTGTGGCCGCGTTGCCGGTGCGCAAATTCCATGGAGTCGGCCCCGCGACAGCGGCGAAGATGGAAGGCTATGGCATTATCACCGGAGAAGATTTGCGCAGCCGCAGCCTTGATTTCCTGCAACTCAAGTTCGGCAAAGCGGGCCATTACTATTACTGGGCGGCGCGCGGAATCGATAACCGACCGGTCAATCCCAATCAGGAACGCAAATCCATTGGCAGCGAAACAACGTTCCGAAGCGACCTGACGACCTATGAAGCGTGCATGGCAGAACTGCATGGGCATATCGAAACAGTCTCGCGCCACTGCAGCCGTCGCGATCTTGCGGGAAAAACGGTCACACTCAAACTCCGCTATGCCGATTTTCGCACCGTCACCCGCAGCCGCACGGTTTCCCGCCCGGTCAGCGATGCCGATACCGTTCGCGACATTGTGGCGCTGCTGTTGAATGGGTTGATGCCATTGCCGCAGGGTGTGCGGCTGCTGGGGATCACTCTTTCGGGCTTTTCCGACTCGCGTCCGGACACCCAAGCCCCCCAGTCTGGACTGTTCGGTCCAGAACTTTAGGGGCAGCGCCCAACTTTCGATGCCAAAATGACAGGACATGATTTTGACCAAGGCCCAGAAACATAGCCGCTTTCACGGTTAACCGACCCTTTCCTATCGCAACGACGCCAAACTGGCATCGCTTCCGGTTGAGCGCGCGGAGCCGATGACAGACGTTAAACCTCTGAACGTGGTTTTCCACGCTCGGGTCGCACAAACTTGTCACTACGCATAATGACAGTCATGACGCAGGTGGACCCGCTCCACCTGCGTCCTTTTTTTGGGCTCGCCCGAAGGGTTCAGAGATGACACGCAAATCCATCGGCCTTCACAGAATAGCTGAACGCGCGACAATGCTGGATTTTGTTCACCTTGCTGCGATTATCAGCTGCTCGGCATGGACCGCCACGCTCATCATCGAGGATCGTTTTGGTTCCGTTCAAACGGCCGCAGTGGAAATAATGCACGGCTTGCAGGCGGCCCCAGAAGGCCCAAGCCTCACCATCCGGCTAGACGAAGTTGGCAGATCTGCCGCGCGCTGAAGCGCGGCGCGTCAGAGTTCGTTTGCAAAGCTCACAATATCGGCAATCCGCGCGGGCTTAGACAGGCAGCCCGACGGCATGATCGGCAGAGCGGATATCTCTTCGGCATCAGGCGTGCGTCCACTTAGCACCAGAAACTTGAGATGACGGGCGGCCAATTCCGGATCTTGTGCAACCCGGCGGATCAGATCCAGTCCGCTTTCTGTGCCCAGCCCCAAGTCAACCAGCGCACCCTTTAGCGATGGATATTCCCGCAGCTTGGCAAGGGCTGCATCGACCGTGCCAGCGCAGGCAGCAACATGTCCGAAGCTGTCGAACAGCTCTGCCATCTCTTCAGCAAGGTCGGCTTCGTCTTCGACCACCAAAATGGCAGGCGCATCGACCGCAGGCGATGCCGCAGGCACAGCGGGGGTCGGAGAGACTTCAGTTGCGGCGTCTGCGACCACCCCCGTCTCAACGCCCGAAAGACTGCGCTCAATAGCGGCCAGCAGTTCATCAAACGACACTGGCTTAATCAGGCATTCCTTCGCGCCAAGGCTGCGCAGCGTTTCAATCGTTTCATGGTCACCATAAGCCGTCATCATGATCATGATCGGAGATGCGATGCGCGAGCTGCGCACCGCCTTCAGGATGCCGATGCCGCCAAGGCTGGGCAGCTGAACATCGCACACGACAAGACGCGGGCGATAGAGCTCAATTGCGGCAATCGCCTCTCCGCCATCGCCCCGGTCGAGCACGTCATATCCCTCGCCCTGCAGCAAATCGACAAGATCGAGCCGCAGAGCTTCTTCGTCCTCAACGATGAGGATGCGGGCGTCGGTCATTCTGTCACCTCTTCTATATGCTTGGACTTGCGCGATGCACCGGCAAGACGGAAGCGGAGGAACACGCAGGTGCCGCCCTCCTCTCCATCTGCCACACGGATTTCGCCCCGGTTTGTGGTCGCAAACACACTGGCCAAATGCAGGCCGATGCCAGACCCCGTGGTGCCGGTTGCGTTGGCACCGCGATAAAAACGGTCAAAAATGTGCGGCTTATCTTCCTCCGCAATACCACTGCCGTAATCTGTGACGGTTATAATCGCGTTGAACTGCTTGCGTTCAACACGGACATCGATCGGCTTTTCGGGCGGCGAATATTTTTCCGCATTTTCAAGGACCGCAATCAGCGTCAGGCGCATGAGTTCCGGATCAGCGAGCACGACAAGCTCGGGCTCTGCAAAAACATTGAAGGCGCGGTCAACTCCGGTCGCTTTGAATTCGTTGCAGACTTCGACAATCAATTTGCCAAGGTCAACCGCCACCATCGGCGCTTTGCCCTTGCCGCTATCAATGTCGAGGAGCCGGACGAGGCGCGTCAACAGGCCTGCAATTCGCCCGGTTGAACGGCGCATCTTTCGGGCACGCTCAATAACGCCTGTCGGCTCCAAACTGCTCGCCCGGCGTTCCAGAATTTGCGCGCTGGAATCGATGACAGCCAGCGGTGTCCGGATTTCGTGGCTCATGACGCGCATGAAGCGGCGTTGGGTTTCGTTGGCTTCACGTTCCTTTTCAAGCGCCGCTGCCACGAGCTTTTCCTGCGCCTGGCTGCGCGCTTCGGCCGCAGACAGCTTCCTGTGCACGTCCATCAGATGCATGCCGAACCGGTCAATCTCTTCGACTTGCGACCCGCTGAATTCTGGGTCTTTCCCGCCGCGCGTCATGGTTTCGACCACGCCGGACAATTGTTCGAGCGGCTGGGCGACGACATGGCTCATCCGGCGCGACCGGACATAGAGGAACGCGAAATAGCCGAGATAGAAGAGCACGAGGATCACCAACATGATGACCGTCGCACGCGTATATTGTGCACGCAGATTGTCGGCCGTCTGGTTGATGTTGGTTTCGTTGCCGACAACGATGAGATGCCAGGCCGGACCGTCGACTTGAGCAAAAGCGGCGATACGCTCTGTTCCGCCGAGTTTGAAGTGAACATAGCCGCGCCCCTTGTCGGACACTGCCTTGCCAAGCACCCGGGTATCTTCCCGCTTCAACAGGTTGAATTGGCCGGGCTTGAAGGTGTTCTTGGAAATCGCTTTGGCGTAGCTGTGGTCCTTGAGTTCCTGGACGCCAAGGTCCTTTTCCCCTGACGGCTGGATCGCAATGATCGTGCCGTCTCGACCGATGAGCATGGCATAGGCGTTCCAAGGCAAGTCTGTTGCCAGAAGATGGTCAACGAGAGACCGGATCGTCACGTCAATGCCGACCACGCCTTCAAGCCGGTTACCAATGTAGACCGGCGCGATGGAGGAGACCATCCAGCCCTGTCCTGCGGGGTCGATATAGGCGTCGGTCCAGACCGACTTGCGCTTCGGATTGTGCGCTGAATCCGCCTCAAAATAGAAATTGAAGGACGGGATATTCATGCGCGCGGGATAAGTCGACGTGTCGATATAGGGGTAGATGCGGTTGTAGCTGTCAAACGTGTTGAAATAGACTTGGGACACCAGCGGATTGCTGTTCTTGATATCGGCCATCAATGGATCGAGCCGTTGCGTCCGCCAGACCTTTGCCAGCGCCACGTCATCAATCGGCACAATACCGCTGAAGTAGGACGCAGTCGTCCCATTGTCCCTCATGGTGCGGAACGCGCCATTTTTATCGAATACAAAACGCGACCGTTCTGCCCCCGTCGGCGTCGCCTCCGTCAGAAGGGCGCTGCGCGTCTGCAGCGCAAAGATGGACGTCATGTTGGTAACGCCGCGCAATGTTTCTGAAATGGTCGTCGCCTCACGCGTGGCGATGTCTTCAAGGTAGCTGTGCGAAATTTCCTGCACCGTGTTGATGTTGGTGTCGTAGCTGAGCCGACCGCTGAACCAGAACACGGTCAGGAAGCTGATTTCGATAACCAGCAGCGGGATGATGGCCGACCGGAAAAGCGCGCGCCAGAACCAGTCCTGGAGCGAAACCCGCGCCTCTAAGATGCTGCCCTTGTTCAATCGACTATCCCACCGGTGCCACGGCACCCAAAACTTACGATGTTAACGGCAGCGAGTGGCCATACTTCACATATTGCCAATCCAGCCGAAACCACCATCGATGGCTATCCACCCCATAGCATGGCCGGGTCACCAAAGTCTTAACATTGCTTTAAGGGAAGTGTGCCAAATTACTGCAAACTGGCACTATCTCCGTTTCGCCAAAGACCCAAAAGCCAGTAACTCCTAAGGAATCGGGTCCGTTCTAGGGAGTGGAGATCGGACCACGATGAGACAGATCGCGTCCAGGCGATCAATTTACGGTGGGGTGAACAGGACGTTATGTTGAAAGAAACTATCAAGCCCTCTCAAGCGATGGCGCTCAATATCCTTCTTGTTGATGACGATAAGGATCTGCTTGTCGAGCAGGCGGACCTGCTGGATGCGTTGGGCTATAGCTGCCGGACCGCGACCTCGGCTGAGGACGCAAAGATTGCGTTTAACGAGCATCACGACATCAATTTGGTCATTTCCGATTGGTCACTTCCCTCTGGAAATGGCCTTGATTTGATCAAATCGCTTGGTGAAATGAACCGGAATGGCCGTAATTTTGTGGCCATTTTGTTGACAGGCTATCCCTCAATCGAGCTCGCCGTGCAGGCCATGCAGGACGGATTCGTCGATTTTCTGAGCAAGCCTGTTTCCCGCGAAATGTACGAAGCAGCCTTGAACCGCGCCAGCGAACGGTTGGCAGGGCAGGCGCAGGCAAATTCGGACACCAATGTCGTCGCGTCTGTCGCCAACATTCAGGAATCGCTGAACGCCCTGATGGGCAAGCTGGGGCTTCAGGACAAAGAAGCGACGACATCTGATGAAGATGTGGCCGCATCGATCCGGAACCCGAATTCGGTGCATCCTGCCGTCCTCAAATCGATCATCAAGGCGCGCCGCAACCGTCAGAAGTATTTCGAAGGCGACCTGTTCTCCGATCCGTCGTGGGACATCCTTCTGGAACTGACAGCAGCGCATGTTGAGAACCGTCAGGAATCGGTGACAAGCGTCGCGATCGCGGCGTCAGTGCCCGCCTCCACCGCCATCCGCAAAATCCGCGAACTTTCTGATCGCGGCCTGTTGAAGCGCTGGACGGATCCAACCGATGCCCGCCGAATCTTTGTTGCGCTGACCGAAGATGCATCAAAGCGGATGCTTGCGATGCTCGCCAGCGCCGAGAACGCGCCAATCATCTGACGATCTGATGGGCGCAACGCGGAAGCAGGATAACAGGACAGCCATCGGCCAGCAGGCGCCGGTGTCTGTCCTCCTGCGCGAGTTTGGGGCGCTCATCACCCAGCGGATCCGGCAGTTGACCGGCATCCCCACCCGAAGCGAGCGCCTGACACTCAGCACCATCCGCGAGATGCACGGCGCAGGCGCAGTCGTTGCCGGACAAGATGTCCGCTGGGATCCTGTGCGTGAACGCCTGAGCATGACGGTTCGGGATGAAGGCGACGTTCCTCATATCGCCGAATGGACCATCCGCGGCGTTGATGCGCGAACCTTTGAGGATTCCCGCTCAGATCCACTCGTGGCAAACTGCTTTTGGGCAGAAACCCCTGCTGGCCCCAGATGGTGCGGACTCTTTGCCAGCGGCAACACGGGCCCGGGCCAGTGGCGCTCCGGCAGCGTGGTCGAAATGCGCCGCGCCGAAGGGCGTCGGGATGCGCCGCGCGATGACAGGCTGACACAGCTGGGCGCCATGGCCTCCACCCTGAGCCATGAGCTCAAACAGCCGCTGGCCACCATCGCTTTCGCAGCCGAAAACGGGAAACTGCGGCTCGTCGGGCAGACCGACACCCGCAGCGAAAAGGCGCTCGAAAAGTTCGACAAGATTCTTGAACAGGTGGAGCGCGCACGGAACATCACAGGCAAGATGCTCGCCCACGCCAAGGCGGAGGTCGACGCCAATGCCGAGTTTGATCTGGAAGCTGCCATCCGCGCCGCCCAGTCGCAAGCCGCAGGCCTCCTTGTCCGCGACGACATTCAATATGGCGAAACCGCGATCCCAGAGCACGCAACAATCCTCGGCCTTTCGCGGCTGTCGTTCGAGCTGATCATGCTCAACGGCATCCGAAATGCGGTGCAGGCCATCGCCGAAGCACGCAGCAAGCACATGGTGACCCGAGGGCGGATTGATATTGCCGTCAAACGGATCGGCGCCGGCGGCCTTGCGCTGTCCATCATCGATGACGGTGCCGGCATCTCGCCAGAGATTGCCGACAAACTGTTCAGCCCCTTTGCCACGTCCAAACAGGGTGAAGAAGGAAACGGTATTGGCCTGCACATGTGCCGCCAATTGGTTGAGAAGGTCGGCGGAACGCTCGACCTTGTGTCCAACCCCGATGCACGCGGCGCGCGGCTGGTGATGACCTTCCCCGAAAGCGCGGTGCGCTTCACGTCGCTGGGCAGCTGGCAGCAAAGCTAAGCCGCCAGAAACGAAATCTGCCGCCAATCGCGGTGGCACTCCCGACGGCAAGATGGCATAGCGTTGCGTGACCGCGCCCGTGCGATGGCGCGCCAAGTGGAGGATAGACGACATGGCCGACCAACCTGATCCTGCGAACAACCAGCCACCGGGCTATGTCCCGCCCAAGGTCTGGGTCTGGGATACGGCCAATGGCGGCGCATTTGCGAACATCAACCGTCCTATTTCCGGCGCGACGCACGACAAGGACCTGCCGATTGGCAAGCATCCCTTGCAGCTCTATTCCATGGGCACGCCCAATGGCGTCAAGGTCACGATCATGCTCGAGGAGCTGCTCGCCCTCGGTGTCAGCGAGGCGGAATATGACGCCTGGATGATCATGATCGGAACGGGAGACCAGTTCGGCAGCGACTTTGTGGCGATCAATCCGAACTCGAAAATCCCGGCGATGATGGACCATTCGGTCAGTCCGCCCGTCCGCCTGTTCGAAAGCGGCTCAATGCTCTTCTACCTTGCGGAAAAGTTCGGCCATTTCCTGCCGACCGAAACGCACAAGCGCGCTGAGACGATGAACTGGCTAATGTGGCAAATGGCATCGGCACCTTATGTCGGTGGCGGCCTTGGCCATTTCTACGCTTATGCGCCGTTCAAGATGCAATATCCGATTGACCGGTTTGCGATGGAAACCAAGCGCCAGCTGCATGTGCTCGACACACATCTGGCCACAAACAAATATCTGGTCGGCGACGACTATACGATTGCCGATATCGCCATCTGGCCCTGGTATGGCTCCATCATGCGCGAGGCGTATAGCGCGCAGGAATTCCTGAACGTGAAGGAATACACCCATCTCGACCGCTGGGTGACTGAGGTCGGCAAGCGCCCCGCCGTCATCCGTGGCCGCATGGTCAACCGCACCTTCGGCCAGCCGGAAACCCAGCTGCGCGAACGCCATGACGCGAGCGATTTTGACAACAACCGCGAAGACATGGTCATCGCCCGCGACGGCAAGCGCATCTGACTGACACGCCGCCACCCACACATAAAGACGGCGCCGGAGTTTCCTCCGGCGCCGCAATTTCCCAAAGCCCCGCTGCCGGGGCTCTGGCAGGAGAGTTGCTTTAAAACTCGAACTTAACAGAAGCCGAAATCGTCCGTCCGGCCACCGAACGGGCAATCGACGTATCGTACGCCCCGTTGGCATCGGTATCGAACAGGCGGGTCTGATCACCTTCGGTAAAGCCAGCCTTGTTGAACAGGTTGTTCGCATTGACTGACAGGGTCAGATTGTCCCGCACCTTCACGTTCGCAAAGGCGGTTACAGTGGCGAAGCCCGGCTGCACGAAGCGGTTTTCAAAGTCGACATAGGACTTGGACGTCCCGTTGACCGCACCACCCAGCGTGAAGCGCTCGGCAAAGGTGTAGGACGCACCAAGGTTATAGACCCAATCGGCCTGACGCTGCGGCTTCAGGCCGTTGCGCGCCGGATCGTTAAAGTCCTGCTTGGCCTGTGCGTCGGTCCAGGCGCCGTTGCCGAACAGGTTGAACCCGCCATTGTCGTAGTTGAACTCAAGCTCCACACCGCTCGACGTGTAGATACCACCGGTCGCGAGGTTGGTGGTGATCGAGAAGTTGCGCAGATTTGCCCGACCGTTGAAGTAGGTCACATAAAGCGAGAGCGCACCGGGGATGGCGGCGCTCGTTTCACGCCACTTCACGCCCGCTTCAATCTGACGGGTCGAGTTGCGGAGCAGGCCGGGTGCCACGATCTGTGCGTTTGAGAACGCCCCGAACTGGCGGTCGAAGTTCCAAGTCGTGCCGCGGCTATAGCGGCTGAAAACGGCCAGATCATCGTTGATCTTATAGTTGGCGCCGAACGAGTAAGACGTGCCGGACAGGCTATCCCCAATCGTGCCGCGTGTTGCCGGATCGTTGATCGGCACGCCGATTTCGGCCGGACCAATGCTGCCATTCTTGTTCACGTCGACATTGCGGGCCGAGCTGAACTGCGCAAAGCCGCTATAGTGCATCGTTTCACGACGCAGAGAGCCGTCGAGGTTGATCGCACCAAACGTCGCGTTCAAGCCGCCGTAAACGGCGTCCACATCCGCCTGCATATCCCACAGGATGTTGCAGCAGCCACCGAACGCGCCGTTATAGGTGTAAACGCCGGCCTCGGTGAAACCGGGGACATTGATGATGGCCGCATCATCCTGCGTGGACACGAGCATCCGGCCCCAATGCCAAGTCTGCTTGAAGTTCTGGACCATCTTGAAATAGCCAGCCGACGCCGTGATGTCGCCGCCTGCTGTTTCAAAGGATTTGGTGACGCGCAGGTCGTTCACGAAATTGCCCATATCGTTCAATTCGGTGTCGAACAGCGCGACTTCGGTGATGAGGTTGTTGCCCGTCAGCGCCAGCAGCGACGCCGAGTTAACCGCAGCACCCGCGTTCGGACCATTGAAGAACACAGCCGTCGCGCCGGGGCCGAAATTGGTCGACAGATAGCGGTTGGCATCGTTCGCGGCGTGCGTGAACGGGGCCACAAACCGACCACTCTGGTTGGCATAGCGGATCTTGTTGTTGACGGTGAGGCCAGCCCCGAGATCAAATTCAAACTCGCCGCCGATGGTCTGCGACTTGGTGTGGATGCCATTGCGCAGATCACTGTAGATCAGGTTTCCGCTCGGATCGACGATTGGGAAGCTGATCAGGTTCGGGCTGTGCAGTGTCTGCGTGGCGGCATTGAGGCCGGGCAGGCTGTTGGTGAGGACGCCCAGCGTCTTGCCATAATTGGCAGCCCCGGCGGCAACCGCGGCGACGGAGCCAGCCACTTCGGTGATGCGCACCGTCTGCGGCATATAGGTCGCGTCTTTCTTGTCGATGACCTGACCATAGACACGCACGAAGCCGCCATCGAATTCCTTGGTCAGGCTCGCACGGAACTTGCCGCCGTCAACAGCATTGAAGCCTGCATGCCGGATGTCGCCGCCAATCTGATAATGGCCACCCAAGTGGAAATAGAGATCATCGGCAAGGCTGGCGCCATATTCGGCGTCGACGCGTGTGTCCTTATAGTTCACGCCCTTCATGAACTGGATGCTGCCGCCTTCGGTCTTCCCCGTCTTGTTAATGAGGTTGATGATGGCGCCATTGCCGTTGGTCGTGAGCGTCGCAGCACTGCCACCGCGCACCGATTCAATACGGGCGAGCGTGGCATCCACCTTCACAAAGCCGTCAGCAGGCGCAAAGTTGTGATCTCCGAACAGAAGCACGGGCAAGCCATCTTCCTGCAGCGAGATGAACTGCGCACCACCGGTGACGGCGGGAAGGCCGCGGACCTGCATGTTGGAGTTGCCACCGCCGGCCGAAGACTCAGCGCGGATGCCGGGCAAACGACGGAAGATTTCAGCCGTGCCGCGCGGCGCGACATTGGCGACGCTATCGACGTCAAGGCCGCTGACAGAAACACTGGTATCGAGGCGGTTGGTTGCCTTGGCAACGCCCGTCACAACGATTTCAGCGACGCTGGTGTCGGTTTCGTCTGACGCGTCCTGTGCGACGGCGGGCTGCACGGCAAAAGCCGCGACCGCCAGAGTGACGAGCGACGCGTGCATACGGAATACGGATTTCTTCATAACCTCTCCCCTGACCTTGAACTGGGTCCGCTTTGTGCGGGACGATGCGTTGGATAGCCCCAGAACAATCGATTGCAAACAAAAAATGCAATCGATTGTAAATAACGCCATCTTGGCACGAAGGCGTGGCATTCTAGCCACACCCCACGCATTGCCGACCCTTTGGACACACCATGCACCCAGTCGCGCCGCTGGGACATTGAGTTTCGCCTTGATTTGCATCCCGAACCCCTGAAAGGTGAACAGCGTTGAGGGGTAGTCACTGTTCGCATGAGCCAGATCAAGACCATGAAGGAACTTGCCGATCTGGCGGGCGTCACCACCGGCACCGTTTCGCGGGCTTTGTCCGATTCTCCGCTGATTAGCCCCAAGACGCGCGAACGGCTTCAGGCGCTCGCGCGGGAACATGGTTTCAAGCCCAACCTGCTCGCCCGCAACCTGCGGACCCAGCGCACCGGCGCCATTGGCGTCCTCATCCCGCTTGGCCATGAAAAGGGCCAGCACATCTCAGACCCGTTCTTCATCACCATGCTCGGTTACCTCGCGGATGAGCTGACCGAGCGCGGCTATGATCTGCTGCTGTCCCGCGTCATCCCGGAGGATGAGAACTGGCTCGACCAATATGTCGGCTCCGGCAAGATCGACGGGCTCATCATCATCGGCCAGTCCAACCAGTCCGAAACGCTGGATGAAGTCGCCGCGCGCTATCGCCCGATGGTCGTCTGGGGCGGACATGCGCCGGGACAGGCGCATTGCACCGTGGGGTCCGACAATATTCTGGGCGGAGACATGGCCGCCCAACATCTGATCGACCGGGGCTGTCAGCGCATCGCCTTTTTCGGAGACCCGCAGGCGCTCGAAATCGCCCAGCGTCTCGAAGGGTGCAAGCGGGCGCTTGCCCGCGCCGGGCTCGCCGACAAGCTCACCGTTTTGCCCGCCCATCTGGTGGCCGAAGCGGCGCATCCGGACATTGCCGGCTTTCTGGGTTCGGTCAGCGAACGGCCACAAGGCATTTTCGCCGCGTCGGACGTCATCGCGATGAGCGCGCTGCGTGCCTTGGCCGAATATGGTCTTGCGGTCCCCGGCGACGTGAAGGTGGTCGGCTATGACGGCCTTGCCATTGGCGAACAGACAGTACCCCGCCTTACCAGCATCTCACAGGATCTGCGCTTGGGGGCGACAACGATGGTCGATCTCTTGCTGCGGCGGATAGCGGGCGAAGAAGCGGGGTCGGTCGTGCTGGACCCCAAGCTGATTGTCCGGATGTCGAGCTAGGCTGAAACAGCAAGGGCGAAGGCGCCCATCAACCCTGCGTCCTCACCAAGGCCGGGGGCCATGACGATGGCGGACGCCTTCCCCACAAAATAGCCCGCGCCCAAAATGTCTGCTTCACTTTGGACAAGCGTCAACAAGCCCGGCGTGGCCATCACGCCGCCGCCGAAGATTATGCAGTCTGGTTCCAGGATCGCCTGAAGGTTGCACACGGCTTGGGCGAGATACCAAGCAATCATCTGCTGCTCGTCCCCGCCGGGCTGGCATTCGGACAGCGACTTGCCCCACCGCGCGAGGATGGCAGGGCCGCTTGCCAATCCTTCCAAACACGCCCCATGGAACGGGCAGGCGCCCGCAAAACCCGCATCATCCGGATGACGCGGCAGGCGCATATGCCCCATTTCGGGGTGACTCAGGCCATGGAGGATGCGACCATCCACCACGGCGCCACCGCCGACGCCCGTGCCGATGGTGAGGTAAACGCACAGGCGCTTGCCCTGCCCCGCGCCCCAGCGCGCTTCGGCAAGGGCGGCACCGTTGACGTCCGTGTCGATCGCGACTGGGCAACCAAAGGCGTCCGCAAACGGCAGCACAAGATTGGCACCGCTCCAGCCCGGCTTGGGGGTACGCGTGATGCTACCCCAATTGGGCGAGGCCTTGTCGAGATCAAGCGGGCCAAAGGAGGCGATGCCGAAGCCCGCAAAGGGAAGATCATGACTGCGGAACCAGTCACAGGCCGCAGACATCGTCTCGTGCGCGTCCAATGTCGGGATACGGTGGCGCTGGAGGATCGCGCCGTCAGCGTCGGCGATGCCAAGAACAAACTTGGTGCCGCCCGCCTCAATCAACCCGTAATGCGTTCCGCTCATTCCGCCTCCGCGCGGACGCTAGCATGATCACCATCCAGATGAAGCCGGAATATAGGCGCAGGTCCGCCCGCGAAATGGCGGCGGCGCCATTCGGGGTCATCAACGATGTCATCGGTATCGGACACGCCGACCAGGTCCGCAAAGCCATGAACGGTCAGATCGGGTGTCACCCACCAGCTATAGCTTTGGAAGGGCGCATCGGCAGGATTGGCGGCGACAAGGCCGGTGCCATTGAGGGGGACGAACGGGCCAAGTGGGCTTTCGCCGACGGCACCATATAAGCCATTGGGGCCAGAAGGGCCGGGCGCAAAGACCTTCCGCTGCGTTGACCAGAACAGATAGTAACCCCCGCCGCGCGCTACCATCACGGGCCGTTCCAGTTCGTTGTTCAGGCCATCAGCAGACAAGACAGGCGGCAAAAGTTCCCAGCTGTCCTGATAGGCGAAGGCTGCCCGTGCAACGCCAATCACGCCGTTCCAGTCGCTGGTCGAGGATTGAAGCGAGCCGGTGAAAAACAGATAGTCCGCGCCCGTCGCCGGGTCCCGGAAGTGTGCCGGATCACGAAAGCCTTTGATCGCGCCGGGTAGGCCTTCAACCGCCCCGACGATGACATAATGATGCCCATCGCTGCGCACCGACTCCATCGCCTCCGTCCAAGCAATCACCGACGCTGTTCCGTCTGTCACCGTCAGTTGCGCGGACAATTGGAACAGCCGCTGGGCAACCGTCGGCTTCGGCTCCCCCCGCATTCCGGCCGCCGTGTAAAACAGCGTCAGTCGCCCGCTGGCCGGATCAAACAGAGCCGAGCCCGCCCATTCGCGGCTACCTGGGTTGGCGGTGTCGGGAAGCAGGTTGCCGCAGTCTTTCCAAACGCCATCCTTCTCCGTCACCAAACGGATGCGCGCGCGGTGGTGGCGGGATTCCGGGTCTGGCTCGAGCGGCGCGGAGAGCATGAGCCAAAGCGTCCAGCCATCGAAGCGCGCTGTTGTGCCATCGACATTTTGGACGGGCCACATGTCCCAAAGATCAAAGCCGGGAAGGATGTCGACCACATCGGAGCGACGAATGTGTGGGATGACGTGCGGCTGCCCTTCTACGATGCGCGCAACGCTATCGGGGTGCCAGACAGATGTCGGCAAAGTGCCCAGCGCTTCATCCACCTGTTTTGCCCCTCCATCCCCAACTCATCCGCCGCCCATATCACGCAAAGCGAAGATTTCAACAATCGATTGCATGAATTCATGCGCGGTCGCACTTTTAGGATGGATCATGCGAGCAGAGAGGCACCGTCCGATGCGGTTTCGACAAGCATCAGCGGCAGCCCGCCGTCCGGCGTGCGATAGGCGGCAAGAACCGCGGCTTGCGCTGCCTCCAACCGCCGCTTGGAGAGCACAGCGACAACGGCGCCGCCAAAGCCCCCGCCGGTCATGCGCGCGCCGCCATCATCCCCAATGGAATCCTGCAACAGCGCAACCAACTGATCGATAGGCGGCAGCGTGATCTCAAAATCATCGCGCATCGACGCGTGCGATGCGGCCATCAAATTGCCCAATGTTTGAAGGTCGCCGCGCGAAAGGGCGTCGGCGGCAGATAATGTCCGGTCATTTTCGTTGATCACATGCCGCGCCCGACGGAAGGTGATGTCGTCCATCAGCGCACGCGCGGCCTCCAGCATCTTCATGTCCGCATCGCGGAGCGCCGGGACGCCCAGCGCGCGCGCCGCGGCCTCACATTGGGTGCGCCGCGCATTATAGGCACCATCGACCAGTCCACGCTCAATACCGGAATGCACAATCAGGATCGCAGTGTCAGGCGGGATGGGCACAGGCCTGCAGTCCAGCGACCTACAATCGATGAGCAAGGCATGCCCTGCCACACCGCGTGCCGAAACCAGCTGATCCATGATCCCGATACGCGTCCCGACAAAATCCGTCTCAGCCGCCTGCGACATGCGGGCCAAGGCGGTCGGGTCGATGGTCAGCTTTGACAGCCGCCCCAACGCCAGGCCAACCGCCACAGTGAGGGACGCAGAGGAGGACAGGCCCGCACCCCGCGGCACATCCCCCGCCACCGCGAGCTGCGCACCGGATATGCGAAGCCCGGCGCGCTCCATGGCGATGACCATGCCACGCACATAGTCCGCCCAATGCGGGTCCGGGCTATGTGCCATCTCCTTGTCCAGCAGAAAGCTGTCCCGCTCCCCCTGAAAATCGGTCGCCACCACCTCGATCCGGCGGCCCGCAATGCGCCTGGCGGCAACGAGCGTCTGGCCACTGATGGCCGCAGGAAGGACGAAGCCGTCATTATAATCTGTATGCTCGCCGATCAGGTTCACCCGACCCGGCGCGCGGGCAATCAGGTCCGGCACACCGCCATAGGCATCCGCAAAACCCCGTCGAACCCGGTCGACAAGGTCAGTCATCGGGCATGCCGATAATGCACTGTCGATTGGGCCCGCAGCCGCTCCGCCGCCTGCTCCGCCGTCAGGTCCCGCTGCGGTTCAGCGAGCAATTCATAGCCGACCATGAATTTCCGGACCGAGGCGGACCGCAGCAATGGCGGGTAGAAATGCGCGTGCAACTGCCAATGGTCGATCCGGGCAGGCACGAAGGGCGCGCCGTGCCAGCCCATCGAATAGGGAAAGGCCGTGGCGAACAGATTGTCATAGCGGGTCGTCAATTCCTTCAGAACCGGCGCAAGTCTCCGGCGGCGCGGCGCGTCGAGGTCCGTCATTCGCGCGATGCGAAAGCGCGGCAACAGCAACGTCTCAAACGGCCAAGCGGCCCAATAAGGAACGATCACGAGCCAATCGTCGGTCTCCACCACCACGCGCGGCCCACCCGCTTCCCGTTCAGCAAGTTCCAACAACATGGGCTGGCCATTCACGGCCAGCCAGTCGGCCTGTGTCCGGTCTTCGGTCGCGGGCTCATCGGGCAAATAGCTTGTGGCCCAGACCTGCCCGTGCGGATGCGGGTTGGACGCCCCCATCATCGCACCACGGTTTTCAAACAGCTGCACATGGGCGTAACGCTGACCGAGGTCGGCGGTCTGATCGATCCAAGCGTCGATCACGCTTTCAATAGCTGGCAGGTCGAGCTCCGGCAGCGACTTGGAATGGTCGGGCGAAAAGCAGATGACGCGGCTTGTCCCCTGTGCGCCTGCGGCATGGAACAAAGGGTCAAGCGTCTGCGGCGCGGGCGCGTCGGGCAACAGCGCTGCAAAATCATTCTCGAAAACATAGGTGTCCGCATAGTCTGGGTTCACTTCCCCCGTGACGCGGGCGTTGCGCGGGCAGAGATAGCAGGCTGGATCATGCACCTGCCGGTCGGACACATCAGGCGGGTCCTGTTGCCCCAGCCAAGGGCGCCGGGCGCGGTGCGGCGAGACAAGCAGCCATTCATCGCGCAGCGGGTTGTACCGCCGGTGCGGATGTTCTGTGGGGTCAAACTCCATCGCCAAGGGATAATCGCGTGGGAGGCACGCGGTTCCCTTGCGCGATGGAGGTTAGGGATCAGGCGATATAGTGCGCCGTCGTTTTGGCCTTGATCTCATCCGCCGTCACGCCGGGTGCCGTTTCGACCAACCGGAACGGCGACGCATGATCCGGCCGCTGGAACACGGCGAGGTCCGTCACGATCATGTCGACCACATTCTTACCCGTCAGCGGGAGCGTGCACGCCGGAATGAACTTCGGGCTGCCATCCTTGGCATTATGCTCCATGACGACGATGATCTTCTTGACGCCCGCGACAAGGTCCATCGCGCCGCCCATGCCCTTGATCATCTTGCCGGGGATCATCCAGTTGGCGATGTCGCCATTCTCGGCGACTTCCATCGCGCCGAGCACGGTCAGGTCAATATGACCGCCGCGGATCATCGCGAACGAGGCCGCGCTGTCGAAATAGGCCGTCTGGGGAAGTTCCGAAATGGTCTGCTTGCCTGCGTTGATCAGGTCAGCGTCTTCCTCCCCCTCAAACGGGAAGGGCCCAATTCCGAGCATCCCGTTTTCGGACTGGAGCGTGACGGTGATGCCCTGCGGCACATGGTTCGCAACCAGCGTCGGAATACCGATGCCGAGGTTTACGTAATAGCCGTCCTGAAGTTCCTTCGCCGCACGCGCGGCCATCTCGTCTCTCGTCCACCCTTTAGCTTCTTGGGCCATTATGCGGCCTCCTTCTGACGAACAGTGCGGAACTCGATCTTCTTGTCATAAGGCGCGCCGATGATCATGCGCTGCACATAGACACCGGGCAGATGGATGCTGTCGGGATCAAGGCTGCCGATGGGCACGATCTCTTCGACCTCGACCACGCAGACCTTGCCGCAGGTCGCGGCGGGCAGGTTGAAGTTGCGCGCCGTCTTGCGGAAAACGAGGTTGCCGCTCTCATCCGCCTTCCACGCCTTCACAATGGCGAGGTCCGCAAAGATGCCACGTTCCAGGATATACTCCTGCCCGTCGAAGCTCTTCACTTCCTTGCCGTCGGCGACCTGGGTGCCAACGCCGGTCTTGGTGTAGAAGCCGGGGATGCCTGCGCCGCCTGCGCGCATCCGTTCGGCCAGCGTCCCTTGCGGGCAAAACTCGACCTCCAGCTCACCTGCAAGATATTGCCGCTCAAATTCCTTATTCTCGCCGACATAGGACGACATCATCTTCTTGATCTGGCGTGTGCGCAGCAGCTTGCCCAGGCCTTCGCCGTCAATCCCGGCATTGTTCGACGCGACCGTCAGGCCCTTCACGCCCGACGCTACGACGGCATCGATCAGCCGTTCAGGGATGCCGCACAAGCCAAAGCCGCCTGCTGCAACGAGCATGTCATCGCGCAACAAGCCATCCAGCGCGGACGCAGCATCGGGATAGAGCTTTTTCATGGAATCAGTCTCCGCAGTTCGACCCCGCGCCTAGCGGACACTGTGCGGAATTGCACCCGTTTAGGCTACATTTGCCCCAAAAAGAGATCCAATTCCGGCCGTCGCCGCCATCGCAAAGGCACCCCAGAAGGTAACGCGCAGCACAGCTTTGCCAACCGGGGCGCCGCCCATCTTCGCGCCCACACCGCCCAACAGCGCCAAAAACAGGAGCGATCCCCCCGCAATCCAATAATCCACCGAAGCGCGGGGCGCGAGGTAGGCGGCCAACAGCGGAAGGGCCGCGCCGATGGAGAAGGCCAATGCCGACGCCCAAGCCGCCTGAACAGGACGCGCGGCCATTTCATCTGTGAGGCCAAGCTCATCGCGGAGATGCGCCTTGAGCGCATCCTTAGCCATCAACTGGTCGGTGACCTGTTCGGCAAGCGTGCGGTCCAACCCGCGTTTGTGATATATGGCAATCAGTTCCGCACGTTCTGCCGCAGGACTATCCGCAAGCTCTGCCTTTTCCTTGGCGATATCGGCTGCCTCGGCATCGGCCTGAGAGCTGACCGAGACATATTCCCCCGCCGCCATCGACATCGCGCCTGCGACAAGTCCGGCCGTTCCGGTCAACAACATGGTCGCGCTGTCGGCCCCGGCTGCCGCCACACCCAGCACGAGGCTGGATGTCGATACGATGCCGTCATTGGCGCCAAGGACGGACGCCCGCAGCCAACCGATCCGTTCCAGAAGGTGCGTCTCGGTGTGGCGGCGGGCCATGGGATCAATACTCCAGTTTGAGGCCGGGCCGGTTCCACCGCACTTTGGCCAGTTTGCCGGTGCCCGACAGGCATAACCAGGCATCCTTCATATCGTCCCCGCCAAAGCAGATATTGGTGGTGAAAATATCCGGTGTCGCGACGAATTCGACCAGTTCGCCTTCTGGCGAGATGACCGAGATGCCGCATTCCCCAATGGTTGCGACGCAGATGTTGCCATTGGCTTCCATCGCGAGGCTATCGAAGAATTTATAGCCCGCCGGACGGTAGATCGGGATGCCGGGTCCACCGGGGCCGGCCGCATCATCGACCTTGCCCGGTGCGATGACATTGAACGCCATCAGGCGGCAGGTATAGGTTTCTGCCGCATAGAGCCGCTTGCCATCCGGCGAGAGGCCAATGCCGTTCGGGTTGTTGGATGGGAAGATAACTTCTTCCAGAAAGCTGCCATCGGTCTTCCCATAGAAGATGCCGACAATGTCGTGGCAGCGCTTGGCATAGTCCACCTTGCCGTGGTCCGTGAACCAGAAGCCGCCATGGCTGTCGAACACGATGTCGTTCGGCCCGCGCAGCACGCAGCCAAAATCGCCGGACTTGTAGAGGACTTCGACAGCGCCGGTATCGATATCGATCCGCTCGATCCGGCCGCCGGAATAGTCGTCGGCGATGCCGTGCGGCGCATATTCACCTTGCGGGCCGCGGGCCCAGTTGAAGCCGCCATTATTGGTGCAGTAGAGTTTGCCATCGGGCCCAAGCGCAAGGCCGTTGGGACCGCCGCCGGGCTTTGCCACCACGTCCTTGCGACCATCGGGCCACACCCGTGTGATCTGCCCCAACGCGATCTCCGTCAGAATGACGCTGCCATCCGGCATCGCGACGGGACCTTCGGGGAAGGCAAGGCCGTCTGTTACAATCTCCATGAATATCTCTCCTGCTTGTTCTTGTTTCGAAACGAAACTTGGCAGGCGGATCGATGGAAGGAAAGACCCAAAGCAGATCAGACTTCCTGCTTTGGCGACGGCGCTATCTGATCCTTGTCTGAAACGACACGACAAAGCTTGGCTGCCCAGCCGCTGTAGCCCCGGCCATGGAGCCGGTTGGGCGGACACAGACATATCGGATCGTCGGGTCAAAGCCTGCGGTGGGCACATCGGTGCAGCCTGCAAAGTTCGCAGGGGCTGTTGCTGATCTGGACCAGCGCACATCGGTGGCCGCGTTGAAGGTCAGCCCACTCACCGGGGTGCCGTTGGCGAATGTCACGGTGCTGGCGCCATTATACTCCAACGTCGTCGGCAACGGATCGAGGATGAAGACCGTACCGGTATCGACACCCAAACTGCCGGAATTGGAGATATTGATGGAATAGCTCAGGACGGCACCGGGAATGAGTTTGGGGTTGGTCGTGCCGTTGATGGGATCAGAGATGACGGTTGAGGATTTGACCGTGGTCAGCGAGGCATTGGCCCCCCGTGGAGTGTTAGTCACGGTGCAGGTGATCAGATCCCCAAGGATCGGCGTGATGGTCGCGGGAACAGTAAAGGCCGTCGTCGCGCCATTGCGCGCATTGGTGCACGACATGGTGGCGGTGTACTGGGACAGCACCGTGGAGCCCGAGGCGGCTTCCGCAAATGTGTAGGGCTGCCCTGCTGTCACCCGGAGAAGCGCTGTTGCGCCTGCGGTAACGGTTGTGCCCGTACCAGTCGTGGTCGTCGAGGCAACAGACGTCGCCCCTTGGGCAATGCTCATTGTAAATTGGTCGGTCGCAAAGCGCCGCCCCGTCCCGCCAAGCGCCTTTTGGATGCGTAGGTGCGGAAAGGCTGTGTTTGTAAAGGTGCAGGCGATGGCATCGCCAAATTGAAGGGCCCCGAAGTTAAAACTCGTTGTCGCAACATTCGTTGGCAACGGCGTCGTCGATCCAACGGTCCCGTTGGTGCAGGTCAGGCTGGGGCTGTAACTGGTGAGAGGGCTGACGCTGCCGCCAGCCATGGCCTCAGACAGCGTAAGAGGAACGCCGGAGGCCAGCGAGAC
>JBBATS010000009.1:0-59145 GCA_040398625.1 Chakrabartia sp.
CCGGCGTGACCCGAGACGCGGGAGACTGGGTTCGCCTCCTCAGCTTTGGCGCAGTGCAATGGCCTTGGTTGTTGAAAAGCCTTTATGGCGGCCGCAAGGCCGACAAGACTGCGCTGCTCGACCGGCTTGGCTTGCCGGAAGATGCCTTGCCACATCTGGGCAGCTGGAAAGCCGACACCGGCCTGTTGCACCGCATTGTCGATACTGTCTTAGCGCACAAGCCGGGGACCGTTGTGGAACTGGGTGCCGGCGCCTCCACACTCGTTGTTGCAAAAGCCATGCAATTGGCCGGCGGCGGGCGTCTCGTCAGCTTTGATCAGCATGGCGATTTCGTGGGCGCCGTCCGTAACTGGTTGGCCGATCATGATCTCACAGCAGAGGTGCGCCACGCGCCGATCACCGCGCATAATGGCCGCTGGTCCGGGCTTTGGTATGATCTTGTCGGCGTGCCCGATGTGATTGACCTGCTGCTGATTGATGGCCCGCCCTGGGCGCTTGGCCCCACCATCCGCGAAGGCGCGCAGCGCCTCTTCTCGCGCGTGCCCGTGGGCGGCATCGTCATGCTCGATGATGCCGCGCGCCCCGGAGAGCGGCTGGTCGCCAAGCATTGGAAGCGGGATTGGCCGCAATTTGACTGGACGTTGATGCCCGGCATTAAGGGGACGCTGGTCGGCGTCCGCCGCTCTTAGGCCCTCAGTTCCACATTGAGCCGCTTGGAGGCCCGCCACAGCAAGACGGCGGGCAGCAGCCCCATCCATGCGGCCCCATAGAGGACCCAGCGCACACTATCCTCCCCCGCAATCGGCTTGAACGCGTCAGACAACATGCCGAAGAACAGCGGACCAAGGCCAAGCCCGATCAGGTTCTGCCCGAACACGACGAGCGACGTCGCCACCGCCCGCTGGCCGGGTGCAACCAATTGCTGCGCGAGCGCATAACAGGGGCCGTAATAGAGATAGTTGAGCATGCTGGGGATGATCAGCAGCGCAATCGCCCAGCGCCAGTCCGTCACATAATAGGCCACGAACAGGATCGGCGCTGCCACCGCCATGCCGATGGCCGGTGCCGTCAGGATATGCCGCTTATCGACCCCTCCAAAACGGTCTGCGAGATACCCGCCAAGCCAGGTGCCAAGCATGGACGCAAGCCCGCCTGAAATCCCGAGCCACAGCCCGGTTTCCGCAGCGGTCAAACCAAAGTCCCGCTGGAACAGGATCGTGACCCACACGCCTTTGCCGTAGGACAGGAAGGCCGTGAAGGACGCGCCCAGCAAGACAAGAATAAAGGCCCGCGACGACATGATCTGCACGAACGCTTCAAAAAAGGGCTGTTGCGGTGTCGCCCCTTGCGCGGCGGCAGACCCATGACGGCCGGGGTCTTTCAGAATGAACGGTAGAACAAGCGCAAACAGGACACCCGGTATGCTGACCGCCAAAAAGGTATTCCGCCAGCCGATGATATCGCTCAGCGCTCCGCCGACGGCCATGCCGATCAAGCTGCCAATCGGAATGCCCAGCCCGTAAAAGGCGATAGCAGACGCGCGCTTCTCCTTGGGCACAGCATCCGTGATGAGCGCATGGGCCGCAGGCGTGCACCCTGCCTCCCCCACGCCCACGCCAATGCGGGCGAGCAGCAGTTGGAAAAAGTTTTGCGCCAATCCACAGGCCGCCGTCATCAGCGACCAGAACCCGAGCGAAATGGTGATGAGGCGCGCGCGGTTGGTGTGCGGACGATCCGCATAGCGGGCAATCGGGATGCCCAGAAACGTGTAGAAGACGGCAAAGGCAAGGCCGGTCATCAGCCCAATCTGCGTGTCAGACAGGTTCAGATCGCGGCTGATATCATGCGCGAGGATGTTGACGATCTGGCGGTCGAGAAAATTGAAGATGTAGACGACAAGCAGCGTCCACATCAGCAGCCGGGTCGACGGCGCAGTGCCGGACGTCGCGTTTGAGCCTATCATAATCTCCTGCCGACCTCTTTGAGCGGGCCTCTCCCGCATCTTGTGGTCGAAACAACAGCGCCCGGCAAGCAGGAAGCCAAAAGGATCGCGCAGAGCGCGCAAAGACACAGAGAGAGAACGCGTTTCTCCCCGCCCTCTGCGTCTCTGCGCGACCTACTCTTTTATGATTAGAGGATGCCTACCCGCACTGGGCGCGGTGGAGCAGCTTCTGGTCGGCCAGCACCAGCGCCATCATCGCCTCCACCACAGGGGCGCCGCGGATGCCGACGCAGGGATCGTGGCGGCCCTTGGTGATGATGTCTGCCGCTTCGCCTTTCCGGTTGATGGTGTCGACCGGAATGAGGATCGACGAGGTCGGCTTGAACGCGACGCGCACGATGACCGGCTGGCCGGTTGAAATACCGCCCGCAATACCGCCTGCATTGTTCGCCATGAACTGGGGCGCGTTGGTGCCGGGGCGCATCGGATCTGCATTTTCCTCGCCGCGCAGACGGGCGGAGGCAAAGCCTGCACCAATCTCAACCGCTTTCACGGCATTGATGCTCATCATTGCGGCGGCCAGCTCACTGTCGAGCTTGGCATAAAGCGGTGCGCCCCATCCGGCAGGCACGCCGGTTGCCACGCACTCCACGACGGCACCCAAAGAGGACCCCGCCTTGCGCGCCTCATCAACGAGCTTTTCCCAGCGGCCAGCCGCGGCTTCATCCGGGCAGAAGAATGGGTTCTTGTCGATCTGGCTCGCCTCAAAATTGTCGCGGTCAATGGCATCGCCACCGATTTCGACGACATAAGCGAGGATCTGAACTTCAGGGATCACCGCGCGGGCGACGCCAGCTGCCGCCACGCGCGCCGCCGTCTCGCGCGCCGAGGACCGCCCACCGCCGCGATAATCGCGGAAGCCGTATTTTGCGTCATAGCTGTAATCGGCATGGCCAGGACGATAGGCCTTGGCGACGTCTGAATAATCCTTGGAGCGTTGATCGACATTCTCGATCATCAGGCTGACGGGTGTGCCGGTTGTGCGGCCTTCAAACACGCCGGAGAGGATACGAACCTGATCCGGTTCCTGCCGCTGCGTGGTGAAGCGCGACGTGCCCGGGCGACGCTTGTCGAGGAAGGGCTGAATGTCTGCTTCGGACAGCGCGAGCCCCGGCGGGCAACCGTCGACCACAGCACCCAAAGCGGGACCATGGCTTTCCCCCCAAGTGGTGAAGCGGAAGACGCGGCCGAAGGTATTGAAACTCATGGACGAGCGATGCCGCGATTTGACGGCTATTGCAAGGCACACAAGGCGGCGCAATGATGCTGGCCATGTCCGATGAGATCACGATCCGGCCCGCCCGCCAAGACGATGCCGAGGCGATGGCGGCCATTTACCGCCCCTATGTGCTGAACGGCACCGAGACCTTCGAGACCGTGCCGCCGCCGCCTTCCGCCTTTGCCGACAAAGTGGCGCAGTGCGCGGCGAAGGGCTGGCCCTTCCTCGTGGCCTGCGCCGGGGACGAAGTTGTCGGCTATACAAATGCCACCCAGTTCCGGGACCGGAACGCCTATCGTTACGCCTGTGAAAACAGCATCTATGTGAAAGAGGGCCAGCACGGGCGCGGCATTGGAAGCCAGCTGCTCGCCGCCTTGCTGGAAGCCGCCGAGACCGCCGGCTTCCGGCAGATGATTGCCGTCATTTCGGGCATCGGCCCGGCCTCTCCCGCGCTCCACGCAGCGCACGGCTTTACCGAAGCGGGGCGCATGCGATCTGTCGGCCGCAAGCACGACCGCTGGCTCGACACCCTCTATATGCAGCGCGCACTCGGCCCGGGCGACACCACGCCGCCCGACGCCTGAGCCTTAGGCCAGCGCGATGTCCGGCGCGTCTTCGGCCTTCATGCCGACGGCGTGATAGCCGCAATCGACATGGTGGGTTTCCCCCGTCACGCCCGAGGAGAGATCGGACAACAGGTACAGCCCTGCGCCGCCGACATCTTCGATGGTCGTATTGCGCTTCAGCGGCGCGTTCAGTTCGTTCCACTTCAGAATGTAGCGGAAATCGCCAATGCCCGACGCGGCAAGCGTCTTGATCGGCCCGGCCGAGATCGCGTTGACGCGGATATTGTCACGGCCCAGATCGACCGCGAGATACTTGACCGACGTCTCCAGCGCGGACTTCGCCACGCCCATGACGTTGTAATGCGGGATCACCTTTTCCGCGCCATAATAGCTGAGCGTCAGCATCGTCCCGCCATTGAGCATCATCGCTGCGGCGCGCTGGGCGACGGCGGTGAAGCTGTAGACCGAGATGTTCATCGTCATCAGGAAGTTGTCGAGCGTGGTGTCGCAATAGCGGCCACGCAGCTCATTCTTGTCTGAAAAACCAATGGCGTGCACAACGAAATCAATCGTCGGCCAGCGCGCGGCCAGCGTTGCAAAGGCTGTGTCGAGGTCTGCCGGATCGGCCACGTCGCAATCGATCAGGAAATCGCTGCCCACCTCTTCCGCCAAGGGACGCACGCGCTTTTCGAGCGCTTCACCCTGATAAGAAAAGGCCAGTTCCGCGCCTTCTTCGCGCAGCTTCTTTGCAATCCCCCAAGCGAGGCTCCGGTCATTGGCAAGCCCCATGATCAACCCGCGCTTGCCCGCCATATATCCAGCCATCAGCCGTTCCCTTCGTCTTATAAAGCATTCAACTGCGGTTCTTTGATCGCCGGATTGGCCAAAGCCGCATTCAGATGCGCGCCAATAACAAGACCGAATCCGACTATCCAGAAAAACAACAGTGCAACGATCACCCCAGCCAAGCTGCCATAAGTGAGTGCATAGCCCCCAAAGAGCGACAAAGCAGGCGGAAGTAAGGCCAAAGCGCCCGTCCACCACAAGGTCGTGACCAGTGCCCCTGGCCATTTCGGGAAGGCCCGCCCGCGATACTCAGGCGGCGCCAACGTCCAAAAAATCACAAACAAGCCGATGAATACAGCAACGGACGTCGACATCCGCCCCAGTTCCACCGACATCAGACCTTGCGCGGCGGGAATGTAGCGGAACACCACTTCCTCCACCGCTGTCACCGCCAGCCGGGCAGCGAGCGCAAAAAGGATGAGCAGAACCGAGGCAAATGTAATCGCAATTCCGGCAATGCGATAATGCCAGAAGGGGCGGCCATAGTCCGTGCCATACGCACGGCGGAGAATATCACGGATCGTTTCGATAAAGCTGCTCACGGTCCAAAGGCCCACAATTGCGCCGAACCACAAAAGCGGGCCGGTGCGGGCCTGCAGCATTTCCTGCGCGGCGCTTTGGATCAGCTGCGCAACCCCCGGCGGCAAGGCGACAAGCATCGACTGGATGGCTTTTAGATTTTCGTCAGGTCGTCCAATCAACTGGGTGATCGCCGCCATCACGATGAAGAAGGGAAAAACGGTCAACAGCGTCAGATACGCAAAATTGCCCGCATGGATGAAGCCATCGCTATACACGCCAATGGCGACGCGGCGGAGCACCTCAAACGGCTTTGAGCCCGGTCCAATCAGCCCACGCAGCCCTTCCGTGTGCGGATGCGCACCCGGATGCCTGCGGCGGGCTTCAGGTGTTTCCGGCGACGGCGGACGCATGGAAGGTTAGACGCCGAGCTTCGCGCGCGGGTTCCTGTCGTCGGTCCAACTTTCGACAAAGTCTTGGAGCGCGGCATCATCGGCGGGCAGGTCAACGATCAAGGTGACAAGCTGGTCGCCGCGCTTTCCGGACTTGCCGGTAAAGCCGCGTTCCCGAAGCCGCAGCGTCTTGCCGGATGTCGCGCCCTTGGGGACGTTGAGCATGACCGCGCCGTCCACTGTCGGCACCTTGACCGGACCACCCTTGACCGCTTCGGACAGCGTGATCGGCAAATCGAGCCGAATATTGTCGCCGTCGCGCGTGAAGTGGGGGTGTTGGCCGACCTCAATCGTCACAATCGCATCGCCTGCACCGCCCGGCCCGGCCTGACCCTTGCCGCCCAGTTTCATCTGGGTGCCCGATTCCACGCCCGCAGGGAGCTTCAGATCAATCGTCTTGCCATCAGACAAAGTGATCCGCTGCGGCTTGAGCGTTGCCGCCTCATCAAAGGCCACGGCCAGCCGATAAGCGACATTGGCGCCCTTTTGCGGCGGCGCCTGTCGTCCAAATCCGCCGCCCGGTCCACCGCGACCGCGCCCACCAAACAGGCCGTCAAAAATGTCCCCGAAATCCATGCCTTCGGCATTGAACCCGCCCGGACCCTGCCGGAACCCGCCGCCGCCCTGACCAAAGGGATTGCCGCCCCCGCCAAAGGGGCTGCGGGGCTGACCATTTTCGTCAATCTCGCCCCGGTCAAACTGGCCGCGCTTGTCCTTGTCCGACAACAGATCATAGGCGCCCGTCACCTGAGCGAAACGCTCAGTGGCCTTGGGGTCGTGGTTGGTATCAGGGTGGAGCTCTTTGGCCAGCTTGCGGTAGGCCTTCTTGATCTCAGCCTCGCTCGCGCCCTTCGCCACCCCCAGAGTCGAATAGGGATCTGCCATCCCCTCTAGCTAGGGTGTGGGAGGCACTTCGGCAATGGTGGGAGGGAATATGAAGGGTGCGCGCAGCGACGCGGCACCCAAGCAGACATCGCACTTGGGGTAAATTCACTTATCCACGTGCGTCGCCCCGTGCTTGACACGGGGCTTGGCTAACCTCCGGCCGGTTTTAGCCTCTTACATGCCGAATACCGCTGATCCGGCAGATCCAGTCCTTGAGGGCCATGCCGTGCCAGAAAAGCCGAGCCCCGTGTCAAGCACGGGGCGATGGAGGATAAGGTGGAGAGGGATATGGTGGCGCGGACGCCGCCTAGCCCCCGTCTTTGATTTTCTGGTGATGCCGGATCACTTCATCGATGATGAAGCGCAGGAACTTCTCCGAAAACTCAGGGTCCAGATTGGCATCTGTTGCCAAACGGCGGAGGCGTTCGATCTGTCGTTTTTCGCGGCCCCCATCAGCGGCGGGCAGGCCCGTCTTGGCCTTATGTTCGCCAACGGCCTTGGTGATTTTGAAGCGTTCGGCGAGCATATAGATCACCGAAGCATCGATATTGTCGATGCTCTCACGGTAGCGTTGCAGGGTTTCGTCAGTCATTTCATTTCCAGTTTCGCCAAAACGGTTCACTTGCAACTCTGTTCTGCTTGCCTTTGCAAGAAAGCGCCGCCAATGCGCCCCTTATGACGGCTACCGTTCACAGGCTTCCGGGTAAAGAGGTTCCATCGCTGGGCCCGATGATGACGCTTGTGGCGTCCGGCATGAATCAGGTCAACGCTGTGATTCTGGATCGGATGCAGTCGCAAATCCATCTGATCCCCGAACTGGCCGGTCATCTGATCGCCAGCGGTGGAAAGCGGATGCGCCCGATGCTGACGCTCGCGACCTCGGCGCTGCTCGATTATCCGGGCTCCCGCCAGTATAAACTCGCAGCATCCGTAGAGTTCATCCACACAGCGACGCTGCTGCACGACGATGTGGTCGACCATTCCGACCTGCGGCGCGGGCGCAAGACCGCCAATGTCATCTGGGGCAATTCAGCAAGCGTGCTTGTCGGCGACTTCCTGTTCAGCCGCGCTTTTGAACTGATGGTTGAAGATGGCAGCCTGAAGGTCCTCAAGATTCTGTCGGGTGCGAGCGCCGTCATTTCCGAAGGCGAGGTCAACCAGCTGACCGCCCAGCGGCAAATTGCGACGACCGAAGACCGGTATCTCGATATTATCGGTGCCAAGACGGCAGCATTATTTGCCGCCGCCTGCCGCATCTCTGCCGTCATTGCTGAACGCGATGAAACGACCGAGATGGCGCTCGATTCCTACGGCCGCAATCTTGGCATCGCGTTCCAGCTGGTCGATGATGCCATCGACTATGCATCGGACGATGCGACGATGGGCAAGTCACGCGGCGACGATTTCCGCGATGGGAAGATGACACTGCCCGTCATCCTCGCCATGGCGCGCGGCAGCGACACCGACCGCGCCTTCTGGAAAGAAGCGATGGAGGGCCGCCGCGTTTCAGACGATGATCTGGCCTATGCCAAGACGCTGCTCGATGGCTGCCGCGCTTTGCCTGACACATTTGAGAAGGCCCGCCTCTATGGCCAGCGCGCCATCGATGCCCTTGGCCCCTTCCCGCCCTCGACTGCCAAGGCCGCCCTCGTCGAAGCCGTCGAATTCGCCATCGCGCGGGCCTACTAAATCCTCTCCCTTTGGGAGAGGGGGACCATGCGCAGCATGGTGGAGAGGGCCCCCTCCGTCAGCCGCAAGCGGCTGCCACCTCCCCCGATGGGGGAGGATCTACGACCTCAACTCACACCCGTGACAATCAGCATCCCCCTGTTCGATCTGAACCGTCATATGGTCGATATCAAACCGGTCATGGAGCATCTCCCCCAGCGCGCTCAAAAAGCCATCGCCCGGTGGACCGTCGGGCATGACGAGGTGCGCGGTCAGTACATTTTCCGTCGTGCTGCTGGGCCAGATGTGCAGATCGTGGACACGCGCCACGCCGGGTTGGGCTGCCAGCGCGTCAGCCACGGCGTCATAGTCGATCCCTTCGGGCACAGCGCCGAGCGACATCGCGACCGACTTTGAAAGCAGGCCATAGGTTTGCCAGAAGATCAGCGCGGCAATGGCAAGGCTCAACACCGGATCAATCAGGCTGATGCCGGTCCACAAGATCAGCAGCCCCGCGACCACAACCGCCGCCGACACCGCCGCATCCCCTACCATATGGAGGAAGGCGCCCTGAATGTTGATGTCGCCCTTGCGTCCGCGCGCGAACAGCAGTGCCGTCACCCCGTTGATAACGATCCCGACCGCCGCAACGGCCATCATCGTGGGGCCCGCTACCGGCTGAGGATCAGCAATCCGCTGCACCGCCTCCAGCGCAATCGCACCGAGGGCCACCATCAGCAGCAGGCCGTTGGCCATCGCCGCAAGAATGGAGGAGGAGCGCAGCCCCCAAGTGTAGCGTTTCGTCGGCGGGCGGGCCGCAAGCTTCGCCCCGCCCCATGCAATGGCAAGCCCCAACACGTCCGAAAGATTATGTCCGGCATCCGAGAGCAGCGCCGTTGAATTCGCCTTCAGGCCATACACCACCTCAACCGCGACGAAGATGAGGTTGAGCGCAATGCCAATGGCAAAAGCGCGCCCGAAATCGGCATGGTGATGGTCGTGGTGGTGACCATGGCCGTGATGATGATGCGCGCCTGACATGCGGTTCTTCCCTCAGCCTTCCTTTGGCCCAACCTTCCCTTGGCCCAGTCTTCCCTTGGACCAGCGCACCCGCTAGCAGAAGCCGCTCATGAGATACTAGGACACGAATGTCGCTTCCCATCCACGCCGTGATGCCCGATCTGCTCGCACTGTTGTCGCGACAGTCGAACGCCGTGCTCGTGGCGCCGCCGGGGGCGGGCAAGACGACGGCGGTCGGCCCCGCCCTGCTCAACGAAGACTGGTGCACCGGCCGCGTCCTTTTGCTCTCCCCACGTCGTCTTGCGGCGCGGGCAGCAGCCGAACGCATCGCCGAGTTGAGGGGGGAAGCCGTCGGCCAGACAATCGGCTATGCCACGCGCATGGAAAGCCGCCAGTCGGGGGCAACGCGCCTGCTCGTGCTGACCGAAGGCATTTTCCGCAATATGATCCAGTCGGACCCGGAGCTGGCAGGCATCTCAGCCGTCCTGTTCGACGAAGTGCATGAGCGCAGCCTTGATTCCGACTTCGGCCTTGCGCTCGCGCTGGATGCCCAAGCCGGGTTGCGCCCGGACCTGCGGCTCGTTGCTATGTCCGCGACACTTGATGGCGCGCGCTTCGCCCGACTGCTCGATGCCCCTGTCATCGAAAGCGAAGGGCGGATGTTCCCGCTCACGCTGCGGCATATCGGACGGCGGGCCGAGGCGCGGATTGAGGATGAGATGGCCGCCACCATCCGCCGCGCGCTTGCCGAAGAGACAGGCGATCTGCTCGCCTTCCTGCCCGGTGTCGGGGAGATCGAGCGGACAGCGGAGCGGCTGGAGGGGATCGCCGCCCAAGTCCACCGCCTGCATGGCAGCCTTGACCCCGCCGAACAGCGCGCCGCGATCCGCAAAAGCGAGACCCGCAAAGTCATCCTCGCCACGTCCATTGCGGAAACGAGCCTGACTATTGATGGCGTCCGCATTGTCGTGGACTCAGGCCTCGCCCGCCGTGCCCGCTATGACCGCGCGGCCGGAATCGCTCGGCTCGTGACCGAACGCGTCAGTCAGGCGGCCGCCACCCAGCGCGCCGGTCGTGCCGCACGCCAGCAGCCGGGCGTTGCCTATCGCCTGTGGGAGGAGGCCGCGACGGCCGGCCTACCGCCCTATGACCCGCCCGAAATCTTGGAGGCCGATCTTTCCCCGCTGCTGCTCGATTGTGCATTATGGGGTGTGGCGGACCCGACCCAGCTCAGCTGGCTTGATGCGCCTCCGCCCGCTGCTCTGTCGGAGGCACGCACGCGGCTGACGGCAATGGACGCGCTTGATGCCGATGGGCGCCCGACAGCACACGGCACAGCGATTGCCCGCCTGCCCATGCCGCCACGCTTTGCGCATATGCTGCTTGATGCGGCGAAACGCGGGCAGGCGGGGATTGCAGCGGAGGCCGCCGTGCTGCTGTCGGAACGCGGGCTGGGCGGTAGTGATGTTGATCTCGACCGTCGCCTGTCGCGCTGGAAAACAGAGCGCGGCAAGCGCGCCGACGCCGCCCGCAATCTGGCCCGCCGCTGGGCGAAGCTGGCGGGCGGGGAGACTGCGGCCAGTGATCCAGACGCACTGGCCGAGGTCATCGCCATTGGCTTCCCCGATCGCGTCGCCAAGCGCCGCGACGCCTCGGGCGAAAACTGGATTAGCGCGGGCGGGCGTGGCTTCCGGCTGGACCCCGCCCACCCGCTCGCACGGCGGGATTGGCTCGCCGTCGCCGACATTCAAGGAGTGGCGTCGGGCGCGCGCATCCTGTCTGCAGTCGAGATTGACCTTACCACCATCGAACGCCTGTTCGCTGACCAAATCCGGACCGGCGCGAATATCCGGTTCGACCCTTCAACAAGCGGCGTGAAGACGGAGAGCGGGCGCCATCTCGGCGCGATCACCATCGCCAAAGGGCAGGATGCCAAGGCCGACCCGCACGCTATTGCTGCGGCCTTGGTCGAGGGTGTGCGCGACCATGGCCTGTCGGTCCTGCGCCTCACCGACGCCTGTGAACGTCTGCGCGACCGGGCGGGCTGGGCTGGGCTGGAGGCGCTCACCGATGATGCGCTGTTGGCTTCGCTGGACGACTGGCTGGCCCCTTTGCTTTCGGGCAAGCGTCGGCTGACGGACATTGACGAAGGCGCGATGCTTGGCGCGCTCAAAGGCGTGCTGGGGTGGGACGGCCAACAACAGGTCGATCAACTTGCCCCGGCGCACTTCACGTCCCCTGCAGGCACAACCCACGCCATTGACTATGCCGCCGACGCCGGCCCCACGGTGGAGTTGCGCGTGCAGGCGCTGTTCGGGATCGCCGCCCATCCTGTCATCGGGCGCAACAAAGTGCCGCTCGTCCTCTCGCTCACCTCGCCCGCCGGTCGACCGATCCAGACCACGCGCGACTTGCCCGGCTTCTGGAGCGGGAGTTGGAAAGATGTCGCCAAGGAAATGCGCGGTGCCTATCCCCGCCATCATTGGCCCGATGATCCGACGGCGGCGGCCGCGAGTCTCAAGACCAAGAAGAAGCAGGGGTTATAAGATCTCCCCAATGACTTGCATTGGGGAGGTGGCAGGCGCGCAAGCGACTGACGGAGGGGCTACTGGCAGATGCGTCGCTTTCCCCTCCACCACCCGGCAAGCCGGGCGGTCCCCCTTCCCATCGCAAGTCGATAGGGAGGATAAAAAAGTTGAATCCCCCCGTCGAATCAGGGAAAGGGCGGTCATGACACAGTCAGCTATGAATCAAGCACGCATCGTCCAGAAGGCAAAGAACGCGATGCAGTCCGGCCGCTACGGCACCGGCAAATGGGTGCTGGAGTTCGAACCGACCGACGCCCAGCGCGCCGACCCGCTGATGGGCTGGGCCGGATCATCCGACACGCGCCGTCAACTCACGCTGGCGTTCCCGACACTGGAAGCGGCGAAGGCCTATGCCGACAAGAACGGCATCGCCTATCACATTGTCCCGGCCGCTGAACGCGTGCTGAAGATTCAGACCTACGCGGACAACTTCCGGTAAGAGCTGTCATCCCGAACAGGGTTCAGGTTTAGAATTCATTGTTCGCGCAGAGACGGGTCGGGCTGCCGCCCGCTACACCAGCCCCAACAGCATCAGCAGCTTGGCATCCATCGCACAGCCTTCGGCGCGCTTGATCGCCATGAAATCCGCCACCTCCGCCAGAGGCACACGGTGGACGGTGATGTTCTCCCCCTCCACACCGCCACCGTCACCGGTCTTCACCAGATCATGCGCGCGGACGAAGAAGAAACTTTCGCTGACCATGCCGGGGGAGGAGTAAAACTCCCCCACCAGCTCAATGCGTCCGGGGCGGTATCCGGTCTCTTCTTCCAGCTCGCGTGCGGCGGCCTCCTCCATCACCTCATTGTCGGTTTCGTCGCCGATCAGACCTGCGGGGAGTTCAAGGCAGGAGACGCCCAATGGCACGCGATATTGTTCCACCAACAGGACATGCCCGTCATCCACCGCAAGGATGACCGCCGCCTTGATACCGCGCGCGCGGCTGACATACTCCCACGTCCCCTTGGTCTTGGTTGTGATGAAGCGGCCTTGCCAGACGATCTGTTCGGGTTCGGTTTGGGTCATTTGGAGTCCTGGGTTTTAAAACACCCGTTCGTCCCGAGCGACGTCGAGGGACGTGTCTCGACGTCGCTCGACACGAACGGGAAGGAGAATGGTCAAAGCTCAATCAACCGGTCAGGCAGCTCATTCCGATCATCATCGGCCCGCGGAAAATGTTCCGCCAATACCGCGCCGACATCGCGCACGGCGGCCGCCATGCCCTCGGCAATCCGGCCTTCGCGGACATGGGTGATCATGTCGACCATGGCATCGCCCCAAACTTCATTGGGGACCTTCGCGTGGATCGCTTCATCGGCCAAGATCTCGGCACGGTGTTCGGCAAGCGAGAGGTAAATGAGGATGCCGGTGCGCCCCGTGGTGCGCCGTTCGGCACCGACCTTAAAGTACCGCACCGCCCGATTGCGCACACGTTGCGATTTGACCACACCCGGTGTCAGCACCAGCCGTAGCGGACGCCAAAGGAGCAAAAGCCAGCTGCCAACGAACTTTCCGATGACGATGGTGAGGGCCAGTTCAAGCACCTCGCGCGGTGTCCAGGCAATGGTCCAGCTGCCGAGCAGCGCCGACACCAAGCCGGTGTAATAATCCGGAAAGACCGTGACCCAACCAAGCGCAAAGATCGCAATGCCAATGGCCCACCAGAGTGCCACATCAGCATAGCGGTCCGAATGATCGGCGATGATCGTGACGATCTCTCCGCTGGTGTGCGCCTCGGCGTCATGGACGGCCTGGCTGATGCGGGCATGTTCGCTATCGGACAGAGTTGCTTGCACGGCCATCACCAACTCCCCGACGATCCGCCGCCGCCAAAGCCGCCGCCGCCACCCGAAAACCCACCAAAGCCGCCGCCACCGCCGCCGCCCCAGTCACCGCCGGACCCGCCACCCCAGTCCCCCGGACCCCAGATGATAACAGGACCCATGCCGCGATGGCGCCGACCGCCTTTGCCGCGCCGCAGGCCGGGCAAGATGACAAAGAACAGGACGATCATCCAAAAGATGAGCGCAACCGGAATGCCGCCGCCCTTCTTTTCGGGCTGCGTCGCCGCTGCTTCCTTCAACCGCGCCGCCGCTTCTTCGGGCGTCAGCTTTAGCTGCGCGATCATCGCGTCTATCCCGGCGTTGATTCCACCGGTAAAATCACCTGCCTTAAAGCGCGGCAAGATCTGCGTGTTGATAATGACGCTGGAAAAAGCGTCGGTCATATAAGGCTCCAGCCCATAGCCGACTTCGATGCGCACCTTGCGGTCATTGGGCGCGACGATCAGCAGCGTGCCATCGTCCTTGTCCTTCGAGCCAATCCCCCATGTCCGGCCCAGTCTGTAGCCATAATCTTCAATGGGATAGCCTTCGAGACTGGGGATGGTCGCCACGACCATCTGGCGGCCAGTATCCTTCTGATAGGCCGCAAGTTTGGCATCAAGCGCGGCCTCATCGGCGGGCGCAAGGATGTTCGCCGCGTCAACGACACGGGTATTGTTGGGCTTCGGGAAGGTTTGGGCCTGGGCAGGGGCCCAGACACAGAGCAGGAGGAGGCTGGCGAGCCACATCCACGCCCACGCCCACCGTTCGTCCCGAGCGACGTCGAGGGACGCCGCAGCGGCGCGAGGTGTCTCGACGGCGCTCGACACAAACGGAAAGGGGGGCATGGATTGAGGCCCTTAGAACTTCACCGTTGGCGCGCGGTCCGCATTGGGGGCCGTGGCCTGATAGGGGGCCATAGGCTCCGCCCCGTAGAACACCTTGGCGCCAATCGCGTCGGGGAATGTGCGGATCGTGGTGTTATAGAGCTGCACCGCCTCGTTATAATCCTTGATCGAGATGTTGATGCGGTTCTCTGTGCCCTCCAGCTGCGATTGCAGCGCGAGGAAATTCTGGTTCGACTTTAGATCAGGATAAGCCTCGACCGAGGCGAGCAGACGGCCAAGCCCCTGGCTCAATGCCCCTTGCGCCTGCTGGAACTGGGCGACCTTGTTGGGGTCCGTCAGGTCCGTTGCGCTCACCTGAACCGAGGTGGCTTTGGCGCGCGCTTCGGTCACTTCCACCAGAACGCTTTGTTCCTGCTTGGCATAGCCCTTTACGGTCTCAACCAGATTGGGGATCAGATCGGCACGGCGCTGATAATCGGCCTGAACATTGGCCCATTTGGCCTTCGCATTTTCTTCCTGCGTCGGCACGGTGTTGAGGCCGCAACCGGACACAGCCAGAGCAAGCGGGGCCAGGGCAAAAGTGGCAAAACGAAGACGTTGGGTCATGAAGGGTCTCTCCCGTGGATCGATAAAGGGAAGATAGGGGGCCGCCCTGACCGGCGCAATAACCTTGCAAAATGTAACCATTATGGCAGCTTTCGAACGGTTAACGGTTAATTGGGGAGTAAGGATATGTGGCAAGAGTTCAAAGCCTTTGTAAATAAAGGGAATGTTCTCGATCTGGCGGTCGGTGTCATCATCGGCGCCGCGTTCGGAAAGATCATTACCTCCTTCACCGATGACTTGCTGATGCCACTCATCAGCCTTGCGACAGGCGGCGGCACAGATTTTTCCAACAAATTCATCCTGCTCGGTGATCCGGGAGATAAGGTCATCACCACGTTGGCTGAAGCCAAGGCTGCTGGCATCGGCGCCTTTGCCTACGGCAGCTTCATCACCGCACTGATCAACTTCCTGATCATGGCCTTTGTCATCTTCATGATTGTGCGTCAGGCCAATAAGATGATGGCTCCGGCACCGGGCGAAACACCCGCGACACCGGAAGACGTCACGCTGCTGCGCGAAATCCGCGACAGCCTGAAAAAGTAAGTCGAAGGGCTACCGGGCGAGCGTGGGAAACGCCGCCCGGAATGCCTGCACCTTCGGAATATCCCAGCGCACGATATAGGGGTGGCGCGGGTTCTTCTGCATGAAGTCCTGATGATAGGCTTCCGCCGGATAGAATCGCCCTGTCTCAATCTTCGTCACAATCGGCTTTGGATAGCTGCCTGCCTTGCCCAATTGGGCAATATAGCTTGCCGCAATGGCCCGCTGCACGGGCGATTGTGGGAAGATCGCGGAGCGATAGCTGGGGCCACTATCGGGGCCTTGGCGGTTCAGCTGGGTCGGATCATGCGCGGCCGAAAAATAGATGCGCAGCAGCGTGCCATAGCTCACCTTGCGCGGATCATACGTAATGCGGATGGCCTCGGCATGGCCCGTTTTTTCAGACGAGACGGCGTCATAGTTGGCCGTGGCCGCCGTCCCGCCGGCATAGCCCGATACGACGGAGCGCACGCCCTTCACGCGTTCAAACACCGCTTCCATGCCCCAGAAGCAGCCGCCTGCGAACACGGCAACGGCGGAACCGCTCGGCTCGGCTGTATCGACTTTGGGCGCTGAGATGCTGACTGCCTTTTCCGCATAGGTTGTGCCATTCACCAGCGTCAGGCTGCCCAGCGCGATAGCGCCGCCCAACAGGAGCGCGCCGAAATGCACGCCCCGGCTCATGCCGGTTTAAAAGCCAAAGCGACGCCGTTCATGCAATAGCGTTTGCCCGTCGGCGGCGGTCCATCATCAAAGACATGGCCCAAATGCCCGCCGCACCTACGGCAATGCACTTCGGTGCGCTTATAGCCCAAAGAGTAATCACTCTTGGTGCCAATGGCTTTGGGGAGCGGTTGATAAAAGCTGGGCCAACCCGTGCCGCTGTCAAACTTGGTGGTTGAGGCGAACAGCGGCAGCGCACATCCCGCACAGGCATATGTACCTTTGCGCTTTTCCTTGTTGAGCGGACTGGTGAAGGGCTGCTCGGTCGCTTCATGCCGCAGCGTCTGATAGGCGGCAGGCGAAAGCCGCGCCTTCCACTGGGCATCGGTCAGCTTGAAGGTGAAGGTTTCCTTCGCCTCGCTTTTGGACCCACAACCGGCAAGGCACAAAGCAGCGCCTCCGAGCAGGAGATGACGGCGTGACAGGTCCATGGCGATACTCCTTGGCGGAAGGCCCTATCTAGGTGTTGTCCCGTGCTTCTGCAAACCGGGCCAGCCCCTTTTCGAGATCAGCGATCAGATCATCGGCATCTTCCAGCCCGATACTCAGCCGGATGACTGGGCCTTTTGCCTGCCACTTGGTCGCTGTGCGATAGTTTTGCGGGTCCACCGGGAGGGCGAGGCTTTCATAGCCGCCCCAGCTATAGCCGATGCCAAAATGATCGAGCCCGTCGATCAGCGCCGCGCGCGCGGCCGCATCCCCGCCGTTCAAGACAAAGCTGAACAGTCCGCCTGCGCCCGTAGAGTCACGCGCCCAAATGTCATATCCGGCGTTTCCGGGCAGCGCCGGGTGCAACACCTGCGCCACCTCCGGGCGACTCCCGAGCCACGCGGCGATTTTGAGCGCGCTTTCCCCATGCTGCCTCATCCGCAGCGCAAGCGTGCGCATCCCCCGCAAAACAAGGAAGCTGTCATCCGCGCTGACAAAATGGCCGAGCATCTGTGCCGTCCGCCGCAGCGCCGTCCAGCAGGCCGCGTTGGACGTCACCGCCCCCATCATCGCGTCGCTATGCCCGCACAGATATTTGGTGGCGGCGGTCACGACGAGATCGACGCCGTGCGCAAGTCCCTGAAAATGAAGCGATGTCGCCCAGGTATTGTCGATCAGTGTCTTGCAGCCATGCGCCTTCGCAACCGCAACGATGGCGGGCACATCCTGCACCTCAAAGGTCAGGCTGCCCGGCGATTCCATGAAGATCGCTGCTGTGTTCGGGCGGATCAGCGATGCAATATCACCGCCGATCAAGGGGTCATAATAGCTCGCCTCCACGCCCCAGTTGGCGAGGAAATTGTCACAAAAATTCCGCGTCGGATCATAAGCTGAATCGACCATCAAAAGATGATCCCCCGGCCTCAGGACCGACAAAAGCGCGCCTGTCACAGCCGCCACGCCCGACGCATAGAGCATGGTGCCCGCAGCCCCCGGCTCCAGATCGGTAATGGCCTCTGCCAGCGCCCATTGGGTCGGCGTGCCACGACGGCCATAAAACAGGTCGCCGTCCCGGTTGGTCGACGTGCCGCGCTTCAGATGCGCGACATCGTCATAGAGGATCGTCGACGCGCGCCAGACCGGCGGGTTGACGATGCCGCCTTTGCCCGCGCCAAGGCTGGTCCATTCCGTCCGCCTACCGCCATGGACGAGGCGCGTGGCGGGCTTCATCTTTTTGTCGTCGCTCATGAGGGATGTCCTAGCGCGGCGCAGTAGAGCTGTCGAACCTCAGGCCGCCCCTGTCGCCTTAGGGGTCTCCGGATCGCTGCCCCAGTCAGACCAGCTGCCGTCATAAAGCGCGACATTCTCCATGCCGAGCAGATGCGCGCCGAAGACGATGCTGGATGCGGTCAGCCCCGACCCGCAGGTCGCGACCAATGGCTTGGCAAGATCAATGCCCGCGCCCTCAAACACAGCCTTCAGCTCGTCGTCCCGCTTCCAGGTGCCATCGGCATTGTAGACGCTACTATAGGGCAGGTTGCGGCTGCCGGGGATGTGGCCCGCGCCCACATTGGGACGGGGGTCCGCTTCTTCGCCAGTAAAGCGCGCGGCACCCCGCGCATCGACAACTTGCTCTACCTTGCTGTCGATATTGGCCAGTATCTGCGCTTTGTCGCGCACGACCTTGTCATTCTTCCAAGCGGTGAAGTGGCGGTGGCGGATTGTGGGCTTGCCGCTTTCCAACGCGCGGCCTTCCGCTTTCCATTTGGCCAGACCGCCATCCAGCACCGCAACACCATGTGCGCCGAACACCTGAGAGAGCATCCACCAGGCGCGCGGGGCGCTTTTCCAAGGGCTATTGTCATAGATCACGATCCGGCTGCCATCGCCCAATCCTAAGGACTGCATGCGGCTCGCAAATTTCTCGGCACCCGGCAGCATCATGGGCAGCGGGTTGGCGCTGTCCACAATTTCGGACAGGTCCATGAAGACCGCGCCGGGGATATGTTCTGCCTCAAACTCCGAAGCCGCAGTCCGGTTGTCACTGGGCAGGAACATGCTGGCGTCGACCACGCGGAGGTCCGATGCGCCCAATTCATTCGCGAGCCATTCGGTGCTGACGAGCTGTTCCATATCCTGAGTCTCCCTATGTGTTCAGAGGCCAGACTAAACCTGCACGCGCTGTCCGTCGAGACAGGTGACAAAGCGCCGTCGCCTCGCCTAAAGACCCCACATGTCCATGAAGCATCTCGGTCAGGTCAGCGCACTTCCCGCCACGCCGGAAGAGGCCGTTCTCGATTATCCCGCCAATCCGCGTCCCGGATCACCCTATCTGGTGCGCTTTGTGTCGCCGGAGTTCACCTCGCTCTGCCCGGTCACCGGTCAGCCCGATTTTGCGCATATCGTGATCGACTATGTGCCCGGCGACTCGATTGTCGAATCGAAGTCCTTAAAGCTGTTTCTGGGGTCATTTCGCAACCATGCCGGCTTCCATGAGGACTGCACGGTGGGCATCGGACAGCGTCTTTTCAAAGAGATGCGTCCAATCTGGCTGCGCATCGGCGGATATTGGTTTCCGCGCGGCGGCATCCCCATTGATGTCTTCTGGCAATCGGGCCCGCCGCCAAAGGACGTTTGGATACCCGAACAGGGCGTCCCCGGCTATCGCGGGCGCGGTTAGCAAAAATCCCTAATATCTCCGATCCGGCATGCGACCGGGGGACCCCGTAGTTTGACGGTGTTGAGGTGGCCGTCCTGCCGCCGCACCTTGGTTTTCAACAGGGGAAGACCATGTTGAAAACCGAGAGTGAAACCCGCCTGAATACGCCGATGATCCCTGAGGCCATGTTGCAGCAGGATCTATCAGATGCGCTCGCTCAGGGCGAACTGCGGCTCGTCTACCAGCCGCTCATCCGCCTCTCTTCCGGCAAGACAATTGGCTATGAGGCTTTGCTCCGCTGGGACCATCCACAATTCGGGCTCATCCTGCCAACGCGCTTTGTCGAGGCCGCCGAAGCCTCGGGGCTGATTGTACCTGTCGGAGCTTGGGTGATGCACGCCGCCTGTCTGGAGGCCGCCTGTTGGGACAAGCGACTGATCGTTTCGGTGAACGTCTCTGCCGTGCAGATTTCAGCACCCGGATTTGTGGACATGGTGTGCGCCGCACTGACCGAGAGCGGCCTCAGCGCGGCACGGCTGGAAATCGAAGTGACCGAAACCGCGCTGATGGAGGACAGCGGCGGTGCGCGCGGCGTCCTGCAGACATTGCGCGCCATGGGCATCCGCATTGCGCTGGATGACTTTGGCATGGGACATGCGTCCTTCGCCTATCTGCTCGCCTTCCCGTTCGACAAGATCAAAATCGACCGCTCGTTTATCGCGGACATCGCCTGGCGCCCGGAAAGTCGCACGATCGTGGAAGCCGTTGCCGGCATGGCACGCAAGCTGGGCATCGAAGTGCTGGCCGAAGGGATTGAAGAGGTCGACCAGCTCGTCATCGCCAAGCTCGCCGGATGCGAGCTTGGGCAAGGGCTGCTGCTGGGCGAACCACGGCCCGCCAAAGACCATTACCGTCTGCGACCGACGCAGCCTTTGGCCCCCTACCGGAAACTGGCCGTCGCGGCCTGATCAGGCGGCTTTGAAACGGATCGGCAGACGCTTCAGCCCACCCACAAAGACCGATTCCACGCGCGCCGGATCTCCTGTCAGTTCGACGGAGGCGAGACGCGGCAAAAGCTCTTCCATCAGGATGCGCATTTCCATGCGGGCCAGATGCTGGCCAAGGCAGACATGCCCACCAAAGCCAAAGCCGATCTGCGTATTGGGCGCGCGGTCCGGATTGAAGGTGAACGGATCAGCAAAGACCGCCTCGTCGCGATTGCCCGAGGCGTAGCAGAGCATCATCCAGTCGCCGGCCTTGATCTTCTGGCCATTGAGCTCGGTGTCTTCCACAGCGGAACGCATGAAGTGCTGCACCGGTGTCGTCCAGCGGACGGCCTCTTCGATGAGGCCGGCCTTGTCCACATCCGCCGCGCGGAAGCGCTCAAACAATGCCGGGTTGCGCGCCAATTCCATCATCGCGCCTGCGGTGGAGGCAGACGTCGTGTCATGCCCCGCGGTCGCGACAATGATGTAATAGCCGTTCAATTCCCGGTCCGGGATCGGCGCGCCATTCACAGTCGAATTGGCGAGCACGGTCGCCACATCTTCCTGCGGGTTCTTGCGCCTGCTGGCGGTCAATTCCTTGAAGTAATTCTCAAAGTCGGCGACGACAAAGTTCAACATCTGCAGACCGGCGACGGGGTCCGTGATTTCAGCCCGGTCGCGGTTGAGTTCGGGATCAGTCGAGCCAAACAGCTGTTGGGTGAGCAGCAACATGCGCGGCTCATCCTCGCGCGGGACGCCCAAGATGTTCATGACGACGCGCAGCGGATAATGCAGCGCCACATCGCGCGCGAAATCACATTCATCGCCCAGCGACAGCATATGGTCGACTGTCTCGCGGGCGATTTCACGGATGCGGTCTTCGAGGATGCGCAGGTTTTTGGGCATGAACCAAGTCTGCGTCAGCAGCCGGTACTTCATATGGTCGGGCGCATCCATCTGCACCAGCGACTTGATGAGATGCCCATCGGGGATCTGCGTCCGGACGAGCGCATCAATGGCCTTCATCGTCAGCGTTGTCTGGCGCGCGCCTGAGGCAAAAATCTTGTTGTTGCGGCTGACCTCCATGATGTCGGCATGGCGGGTGACGGCCCAGAAAGGATCATAATCCGGCACTTCGGCAACCGCGAGCGGCGCATTGGCGCGTGCCCAGGCGAACTTTTCGTGCAGCCCGTTCCACTCCCCATAGGCTTTGGGGTCGGTCAATGCCTTGGCCACGTCTGCGGGCAATTGGGGTGCAGCCACCGGTCTTCTCCTAAAGGCTTCTTGTTATGCAGCCTGTGGTGAAGGGGAACGCAGTGCAGATCAAGGCGGATCTGCACTGCCCTGCCGCTTATGCCAGCCTCTTTGAGCCGCCTATTTGAACAGGCCGCCCAAAATCCCGCGCAGCAATTGCCCGCCAAGGTTCCCCGCGATTTTGCGGCCAACCGAGTTTGCCGCAGAACGGGCGGCCGATTCGACCATCTTTTCGGCAAAGCTAGGCTTGGCTGCTTCACGCGCGGCGATGGCATCGGCTCTCGCCTGTTCCTTAGCAATGCGGGCCGCTTCACGTGCGGCAATGGCATCAGCCTTGGCCTGTTCTTTGGCAGCGATGGCGGCCTGCTTATCGACTTCAGAGGCTGCGGCGGCTTGGGCCGCAGCGGCATTGGCCTGTGTCCGCTTGGCGATGATGATTTCCTCAGCCGATTCGCGGTCGATAAGCGCATCATATTTTGCGCCTACGGCGTCCGTTTGGATCATGATTGCACGTTCCTGCGGCGTCACCGGGCCAACGCGTGAACAGGGCGCCTTGATCAACGTGCGCTCGACAGGTGTGGGGGACCCATCGGCCTGCAGCACAGAGACCAACGCTTCCCCGACGCGCAGTTCGATGATCGCCTTGGCGACATCGACATTGGGGTTGGCGCGGAAGGTTTCCGCCGCAGACTTGATCGCCTTTTCATCCTTGGGCGTAAAGGCGCGCAGCGCATGCTGCACGCGGTTGGACAATTGGGCGGCCACCGCTTCGGGAATGTCGATGGGGTTTTGGGTGATGAAGTAGACGCCGATGCCCTTGGACCGGATCAGGCGGACAACCTGTTCAATCTTTTCCTCCAGCGCCTTGGGCGCATCGTTGAACAGCAGATGCGCTTCATCAAAGAAGAAGACGAGCTTGGGCTTATCCGGGTCCCCCACTTCAGGGAGCGTTTCAAACAGCTCGGACAAGAGCCACAGCAGGAAAGTCGAATAGAGCTTCGGGCTCGCCATCAGCTTATCGGCGGCCAGAATGTTGATGATCCCGCGGCCCTTATCATCGGTCACAAAGAAATCATCGAGGTCGAGCGCAGGCTCCCCAAAGAATCGGTCGCCGCCCTGGCTGCGCAACTGGAGCAAGGAGCGCTGGATCGTTCCAACGCTGGCTTTGGAGACATTGCCATAGGTGACCGAAAGCTCATCCGCGCGGTCAGCAATGTCGACGAGCATCGTCTGGAGATCATCCAGATCGAGCAACAACAGGCCTTCCTTGTCGGCGGCGTGGAAGGCGATGGTGAGCACACCTTCCTGCACCTCGTTCAAATCCATCAGCCGCGACAGGAGCAGCGGCCCCATTTCGGAGACCGTGGTGCGGATGGGGTGGCCCTGTTCCCCGAACAAATCCCAAAACTGAACCGGATTATCGGCATAGGCCCATGCGGTATCGCCGATTTCGGCGGAGCGGGCGGTGAAAATCTCATGCGTCTTGGTCGTAGGAGACCCCGCCATCGCCATGCCGGAGAGATCCCCCTTCACGTCGGAGACGAAAACGGGCACGCCCGCCTTTGAGAAGCCCTCTGCCATGCCCTGAAGCGTCACTGTCTTCCCGGTGCCCGTTGCCCCGGCAATCAGCCCGTGGCGGTTCGCCCGCTTGAAGTTGATAACCTGACGCTGACCCCCGCCAACACCGATGAAAAGACCCTCATCCGACATATACGCACCTTTCCCGTTACTCGCCTTTGGCAACCTAATCGCAAAGCCGACAGTTTCAAAGTGGTTGAATTATCCAGCGGACTTGGTGGCAGGTGGCGGCTAATCTCACGGAAACCCTTGCCCTTGGGCGCGAGCGGGATTAGATCGGCGTCAAGTTACCGGCCGCTCCGAGAGGGGCGGCCCTCTTTTTTCGGGAGAAACCCCTTGGCCCAGCCACTCATGCCTCATGCGACTGCCGCTTGGCTCGTCGATAACACGGCGCTGACCTTTGAGCAGATTGCCCATTTCTGTGGTCTTCACATTCTTGAGATTCAGGCCATTGCCGATGAAACATCCGGCACCAAGCTGATGGGGCGTGACCCTGTTCGCGCCGGCGAAGTCACAATGGCAGAAATCGAAAAGGGTCAGGCAGACCCTAATCACGAACTGGTGATGGTGAAGGCACCCGAAGCGCCCACGCGCACCAAGGGCCCGCGCTACACGCCGGTTTCCAAGCGTCAGGACAAGCCCGATGGCATCGCCTGGCTGATCCGCAACCACGCTGAGCTGTCTGATGGGCAGATTGGCAAGTTGATTGGCACCACGCGCACCACGATCGCCGCCATCCGGGAGCGGACGCACTGGAACATCGCCGATATCACGCCCAAGGATCCGGTGGCGCTCGGCCTGTGTTCGCAGCGGGAGCTTGATGCGACCGTCGCCAAGGCTGCCAAGATGAAGGGCATCAAGGCTGTGGAAGACACGCGCCTTGAAGGTGATCGCGCCGCCCTGATTGAAGAGCTTATTGCCGAGCGGAATGCGGCCAACCGCGCCGCTGAAAAGGCTGCCGCTGATGCGGAGGCCGAACTTGGCGGACAATCAGACGCCTAAGTTTGACAGCCCCGATGCCTCGCTGACCGCCGATGATAGTTTCACGGCGACCAGCAGCGCCGGGTTGACCTACCCTTGGGGCAGTTTTGCGCCGGGGCCGGGCAAGATGCATCCCATTGCCAAGGGTATCAGCTGGACCCGCATTCCGATGCCGGGATCGCTGGGCCATATCAACAGCTGGCTGCTGGACGATGGGGACGGCATCGCCGTTGTCGATTCGGGCATGTTGCTGACAGAGTGCAGCGATGCCTGGAAGGCGCTGTTCGATGGCGACCTGAAGGACCGTCGCGTCACCCGCGTGGTCGGCACACATCTCCACCCGGACCATATCGGCCTTGCCGGATGGCTGTGCAAACGGTTCGACTGCGACGTGTGGATGACGCGCGGCGAATGGCTGACAGCGCGCATGTTATCGACCGACGTCCGGGAGGATGTTCCGCCGGAAGCGCTCGCCCTGCAGCGCAGCGCCGGATGGGATGAGGATGTACTGGCGCAACAGGCCGCCAAGGGCTGGGGCCGCTTTGGCCGCATGCTCTATCCGATGCCGATCAGCTATCACCGGATCAAAGATGGCGACGTGCTGGACTTTGGCGCGCACCAGTGGCGCGTCGTCGTTGGATCCGGCCACAGCCCGGAACATGCCTGTCTCTGGAACGAGGCCGAAGGCGTGCTCGTCTCGGGCGATCAGGTGCTGCCGCGGATCAGCTCCAACGTGTCGGTCAATATCTCGGAACCCGATGCCGACCCGCTGGGCGAATGGCTGGCATCTATCGACAAGTTATTGGCCGTTTTGCCGGACGATCTTCTGGTCTGCCCCGCACATGGCGAGCCGTTTAAAGGGTTGCACACCCGCCTCATTGCCTTGCGCGATGAACATCTCCGTCGTCTGGATCAGGTCCACGCAGCGATAGGGCAGGCGCCTTTGCGCACGATTGATTGCTTCCCCCTGCTCTTCAACCGGAAAATCGGTGAAGACCATCGTGAACTCGCCACCGGCGAAGCGATTGCCCACCTCCACCGCCTGATGGAAGATGGCCGCGCGCGGCGCGAAATGACGGACGGGGTCTATTGGTATTCCGCTGCCTGACTTTAATCCGTTCGTCCCGAGCGCAGTCGAGGGACGTGTCTCGACTCCGCTCGACACAAACGGATTATAACTCACCCGTCTTCGCGCAATTCGACTTCCAGAACCGCTGACTGAAAGAGCAACCGACGTGCGGCCATGCGGGCAACACGCAGCGTTTCTGCCCGCCTGCGCGACGACGCGAGCGGCGTTGGAACAGGCTCCCGCAGGATGGCCGCATCATAACGATCCGCGATGATCAGCCCGCTGGTCGTGGGTGCCAGCTCCTCCCGGTCAAACAGCGCCAGATCAAAACCCTGCGGCACCGCCCAGAAATAGCGGTCGCAATAGTCGAGATAAAAGGGCCATTTCCCGTCGCCCAGCAGGTCCGCACGGGACACCTTGATCTCCACGATGATGACTTCGCCTTTGGGGCCAAGCGCCATGATGTCCGCGCGGCGGCCATTGCCCAACGGCACTTCAGCAACGGCGATATAGTCCTGCCGGTACAACAGGCGGGAAACGCCGCGCACAACATCAGCAGCAACAAGGCGATCGGCAGGGCTATCCATGCCGATCCCCTAGAACATCAGGGAAAGAGATGGGAAGGGCGGATGTCGCCCTAACCAATCAACGGTAGAAGATGTGGTTGCCCAAGGCCGCAATCTTGCGGAGGTTCCAACCCGGATTGACCCGACGGGCATGGAAATACAGCGCATTGTCCACACTGGAGGCCCACAGATCATTGCGCGCGATGTGCGCGATGGCCACTGCGTTTTTCCAGTTGCGGCTGGTCCGCTTGATCGGCGGGAATGATCCGCCACGGACGAAGGAGAACTGGCTCGGCTGCATTACGACACCGCAGACCGTTTCCGGGAACCGGCCGGAGCGGGTGCGGTTGAGGATGGTCTGAGCGACAGCCAACTGGCCATCAAGCGATTCGCCCTTGGCCTCAAAATAGACGGCTCCGGCCAAGCACTCTGCCTCGCGATCAGGAAGGTCCGCCGAAGAGAGGTCGGCGACCAGATCAGCAAGCGATGCGGATTCAGGGGATTCGGTTTCAACCGTTTCGGGAATCTGGAAATCAGTGATCGCCTGATCTTCGGTCTGCGCCTGCTCAACCACTGACTTGGGGAGCAGATCGGACTGGACCGGTCCGGGCGTTTCGTTGGCCCACACAGCTTGTGCCGGACCAAAGGCGACGAGAGCGCCAAAAGAAGAGATCGACAGCGCTGCAACAGCAGCGGTCAGCATTGGATATCGCATTTATCATCATCATGGGCAGAAGTCTGAAACCGGGCCGCACAAAAACCGGTGCGGCTGTTTCATTCCCCTGACTGCGTTCGCGCCCAAAGCCCAATTACGCGGGTGGCGGCACGGCGACGCGCTTTAACGTTGGGGGGCCTTCGTTGTGTGGCGCATCGATGTCAACGCGCGCCATCCATTTCAGCGGCGAACCGTGCTGCCTCTGGGATATCCAGTTCAACAATCCAGATATCGGGGTCCGACGCCTGCCGACGCGCGCAAAACTGAGAGATTTCTGCTTCTTCTTCAATGGTTTGCGAGAAAACAGGGGTCCATTTGTAGCTGCCATCAGGGGTCAGCGCGCGCTCCAAGATACCGGAATACCGCCCTTTTTCACGCGTGATGAGGATCAGCGCGCCGGCTGTTTCATCGCCTTTGGCCAGCACCATCGCCATGCCGCCCGACTGGTTCACCCGCCGGATAAGTGCATTCACATAAATGCCGGTGGCGAGGCGGGGCGTCATGTCCCGTGCCCCTTAGGATCAGGCCGCGTCGCGTGCTTGGGACGCGGCGAAGAGGGCGTAAATGGCATCCGCCGACCCGGCGCCGCGCAGTTTGGCGACAAAGGTTCGGTCCCGCAGCCAGCGACTCACTTGCGCCAAGGCCTTCAAATGCTCTGACCCGGCATCGGGCGGAGACAAAAGGCAAAAAACGAGATCAACGGGGAGATCGTCAATCGCTTTGACGTCTACCGGCTGGGCAAGTTGGACAAACAGGCCAACAACTTGGGTGAGCCCGTCAATCTTGCCATGTGGAATCGCAACACCACCGCCAAAACCGGTCGAGCCAAGACGCTCACGCTCGGTCAACCGATCAACAACCTCCGTTGCCGCCAGACCATATTCGCGTTCCGCTACCTGCCCAAGTTGCTGGAACAGCGCCTTGGAGGTTGTGATGTTCGCTCCCGCGGCGACAGCGCCGGGGACGAGAAGAGAGCTGATCTCTGTCATAGAATGTCCAGAATGGAAATTTGGGAGGCGCCTTTAACAGAAACAGGCGTTCCCGCAAGCTCCGTCTCCTTATGGCCGCTCAATCATGCGGTTCCACCCACCCGATCGTCCCATCATTGCGGCGGTAAACCATGTTGTAGGTGCCGGTGCCGGCATTGCGGAACAGCATGGCATTGGTGTGCCGCAGATCGAGCATCATGACGGCGTCGGAGACGCTGGCTTCCGGCACATCGACTCGCGTTTCGGCAATCACCACCGGATTGTCCCCGGCTGCAACGTCGTCATCGGCCATCGGCTCAAACACCGTATATCCGGCATTGTCCTCGGGCGGCGTAATGGCTGAAGGGCCGCTATGATCATCCCGAAGGCGGCGCTTGTAGCGACGCAGCTGTTTTTCGATTTTGTCGGCGGCACCCTCAAAGGCGGGGCGGGCTTCCTGCCCGGTATGCGACGCTTTGAGCACGACACCGCGCACAACGTGCATCACAATGTCACATGCAAATCCGTGATCGTGCGGCCCTTTAGAGAAAGTGGCATGGGCGGAGTGTGTGCGCTGAAAATACTTATCGGCAATCGCTTGGAGCCTGTCGCTCACATGTGTCTGGAGAGCATCGCCTGTATCAACTCTGTGTCCTGAGATGCGGATTTCCATATGCGTTCTCCTTCACATTTTAAGTAGGTGCGATTGCGTCCTCTTCAACTCATGCCGCAGCAAGACCCTCCTTATCCTTGTCCAAATCCCATAATGGGTTGCTAAGTTTGGCAACGAAAGCTGCGTGGCGTTCAAGTTCTTCGGGCGACGCCTCATGCGGACGTGGCGATCGGGCCACGCGCGCTGACGTCGGGCGCTCGGGTTCATCGGGAAGCGTCGCCGGCGCATCGGCCAAACCAAGACCGATCTGGCGGCCGCCGGTCAGTTCCACATACACCAAAGACAGCAATTGGGCGTCGAGCAACGCGCCGTGCTTGATCCGGTGGGACCGATCAATGCCATAGCGGGTGCACAGAGCGTCCAGACTATGCTTGGCGCCGGGAAACTTGACCTTGGACAGCGCCAAGGTGTCGACCATCCGCGCCTGAGGAATGTCGGGCCGGTTCAGCCGCGACAGTTCCTCATTCAGAAACGCGAAGTCGAAATTGGCGTTGTGCGCGACGAGGGGGCTGTCATCGAAAAAGTCGAGCAGATCCTCAACAATGTCGGAAAACAGCTGCTTGTCGGCAAGGAAGGCGTCGGACAACCCATGGATTGCCTGTGCTTCCGGGTTCATCGGCCGCTCTGGGTTGATGTAGACGTGAAAGACACGCCCCGTCTCAACCCGGTTGACCAGCTCTACACATCCAATTTCGACCAGCCTGTCGCCATTTGCGGCGCTCAGCCCGGTCGTCTCGGTATCAAAAACGACCTCACGCATCGCCCAGACTATCGGCGCTTCCGGTGGCGAAGGCAAGTGATCAGACGGCGAACTTCACCTCGTGTTTCCGTCATCGATTGGCCCGTGTCGATCACGAAGTCGGCGCGTTGCCGTTTGACATGATCAGGCACCTGAAGGTGGCGGATATGCTTGAGCTTCGCCGCCGTCATACCCGGCCGACGCAGCACCCGGCGCGTTTGCAAAAAGGCGGGTGCCGAAACAACGACCGTCACATCGACTTGTTTTGCGCCGCCTTTTTCAAACAGAAGTGGGATATCCAGCACCACCATCGGGCGAGACCGGTTCTGCAATAAAAAGTGCTGACGGACATGATAGACGGCGGGATGAACAATGCGCTCCAACGCGCGCAATTCCTCCGGCTTGCCGAGTACAGCGACCCCAAGCTTTTGCCGGTCGACACCTTGTTGTCCGGTCGTCCCGGGAAAACGGGCTTCGATCCGCGCCACAAGCGCACCACCGGGCCCCTGGAGCTTGTGCACCTCCGCATCCGCATCAAACACCGGCACACCGAGACGGCGAAACATCTTGGACACGGCAGACTTCCCCATGCCGATAGAACCGGTGAGGCCAATCTTGATCATGCGAGCAAAAGCTCCCGCAACGCCTCATCCAGATCCCGCGCCGGGGCCTGTCCGAAGAAGATTTCAAACGCGATGGCACCCTGGCCGATGAGCATGTCGAGGCCATCGACTATCGCCAAATCCCGCTCCTGCGCCGCCGCCAAGAGCGGGGTGACGAGCGGGGTATAGACGATGTCATAGACAACAGCGTCTTCAGGCAGCGCCGAGAGGTCAGGCACAAACGGATCATTACCAACCATGCCGAGCGATGTCGTATTGACGAGCAAGGCTGCGGGCGGAAGGGCGGCCTCCATCCCGCGGACGTCCCCTTTCAGGCCGAAACGCGCGAGCAGCGCTGCGCCTTTTAAGGGGTTGCGGGCGAGCAATGTGACTGGGCCCACACCGACACGGGACAAAGCAAATAACACGGCGTGCGCAGCCCCACCTGTGCCCGCAACAACCACCGGTGCGCCTTCCAGCGGCACATCGGCAATCGGCGTGAAGAAGCCACCGGCATCCGTATTGGTGCCAAAGACCGCGCCTGTTTCATTGCGCGACAAAGTGTTCATCGCCCCAATCGACGCGCGGACATTGCCGGGGTCCTCGACCAGATCCATCACGGCAATCTTGTGGGGGATGGTGACATTGCAGCCGCGCCAGTTTGGGTCGGCGCGACGTTGTTCCAAGTATGCCGGCAAATCCGCCGGGAGGACGTGACATGCGCGATAGTTCGCGTCGATGCCGGCTTTCTCCAGCCAGAAACGATGCATCTTGGGAGATTTGGAGTGGGAGATCGGGTCTCCAATCACTTCAGCGTAGATACCGCTCATGCAGAAATTACTCCGGCCTCACGCAAAAAGGCCAGCAGCGGTAGGAGCGGCAGACCTATGATGTTGAATTGGCTGCCCTCTATCCGCTCAAACAGCTGAATGCCACGCCCTTCAACACGGTAACCGCCGACGCCCGACAAAAGATCTTCACCTTCATGCGCCAGATAATCATCGATGAACGCATCTGATAGTGGGCGCATCGTCATCCGCGCTTCTCCCACATGGCGCCACAACCTCTCGCCATCCCGCACTGCGACGATGGCCGCATGAAGACTGTGCGTCTTTCCTGAGAGGGAGCGCAGATGGTCTGCCTGTTCGGCCAGCGTGCGGGCCTTGTCGAACATTGTGCCGTCGTCCAACGCCAGTGTCTGGTCACATCCTAGGACAATGGCGCCGGGGCAGAGCGGCGAGGTTGCCATGGCCTTGGCCTCCGCAAGCCCCAAAGCGAGACCCCGCGGATCAACGCCCTGCGCACGTAAAACCGCCTTGTCAGCTTCCTCGTCGCACGGTGACGTCATTGCGTCATACACAATGCCCGCATTTGAAAGGATCGCGCGTCGCCCGGCACTTTGGGAGGCTAAAACCAGCCTCACTTTTTCGGACCCTTTTGTTCGCCATAGATGTTGATGATGGCAGCGGCCGCTTCTTCGATCGAGCGACGGGTCATATCGATCACCGGCCAGCCATTGTCAGCAAACATGCGCCGCGCATAAGCGGTTTCGCGCGTCACAGCCTCCTGATCCACATAGTCAGTATCCGGCGTCTGGTTGAGCGCCAAAAGACGGTTGCGGCGGATCTGCACCAACCGTTCCGGGTTGGTGACAAGTCCGACAACGAGAGGATTTTGCAGCTTGTACAGCAAATCTGGCGGCGGGCTCTCGACCACAATCGGGATGTTCGCCGTCTTATAGCCGCGATTGGCAAGATAGATGGATGTCGGCGTCTTGGAACTGCGTGACACGCCAGCCAGAATGATATCCGCCTGTTCCCAATTTTCCCAATTGAGGCCATCGTCATGCGCGATGGTAAACTGGATGGCTTCGACACGCGCAAAATACGCATCGTCAAGGAGGTGTTGTAAGCCTGGACGCGCTTTGAGTGGCTTACCCAACACGTTCGACAAAGCTTCGAGCACCGGATCAATGGCGCCGACATGTGGTAGGCCTAAAGCAGCACACCGCTTTTCAAGCGCGGCGCGCAAATCTGCATTCACCATCGTAAAGAGGACAAGCCCCGGATGTTGCGCTATCTCTGACATGATCCGCTCGACATGGCCGGGGGTGCGCACCATCGGCCAATAATGACGGATCGCCTCAACATCATCAAACTGGGCGAGCGCGGCCTTCGCAACGGTTTCAAGCGTTTCGCCGGTTGAGTCCGAAACAAGATGGAGATGCAATCGTGACACGTTCGGTTTGAATCCCCATGACTGGCCCTGTGGAAAAGCCTGTGTGTGGGGCTAGCGGAAAGCGGTTGGCAACTGCAAGCGTGACAATTCCACGACAGGGTCCGGATTTCACCCACAGACATGCCAACAGGGCGATCTCTTTTTCCCATCCTGTGGATAATGGGGATGTGCCAGACCGACTCTGTAGCCCGCCGTTCTGCCCGCCGAGTCAAGCTGTGTGCGGAATCCCTTGGAGCACTTAATCCACGTGACGCGCCCCCCAACTACTATCAACCACCTTTAAGATTCTCTTTTTATTGAATAGGGGAGCAAGCATGGATCCTGTGATGAAACCTCTCCTCGCGACGCTCAAGGGCGCCAAACTAGAGCGCCCACCTTTGTGGCTCATGCGGCAAGCGGGGCGCTATCTGCCCGAATATCGCGCCCTACGCGCCGAAAAAGGCGGATTTCTTGAACTTGTGAATGACAGCGCTGCGGCAGCAGACGTCACGCTGCAGCCGATCCGGCGTTTCGGTTTTGACGGCGCCATCCTGTTTTCCGACATTCTCGTCATCCCGCACGCGCTGGGCCAGGATTTGTGGTTTGAGACAGGCGAAGGCCCCCGGCTCGCCCCCAAGCTGGTCGATGCCACGCTCAAGAGCCTCACAGCAGCCCCTCAGAGGCTCTCACCGGTCATCGAGACGGTTCGGCTGGTCGCTGCCACTCTTCCCCCCCAGACAACCTTCCTGGGCTTTGCAGGGAGCCCCTGGACAGTCGCAACCTACATGGTCGCCGGACAGGGGAGCAAGGAACAGGCGGAGACGCGGCGTTTCGGCTATCGCGATCCCGCCGCCTTTGAAGAGATTATCAACGCGATTGCCGATGCAACAGTGACCTATCTGATCGATCAGATCGATGCGGGCGTGGAAGCGGTGCAATTGTTTGACAGCTGGTCGGGCAGCTTGTCACCCGCGCAATTTGAACGCTGGGTGATTGCGCCAACGGTGCGGATCATCACGAAACTCAAGGCACTCCGCCCCAACGCCGTTGTGATCGGCTTTCCAAAGGGCGCAGGCGGCAAGCTTCCGGCTTACGCCCGCGAAGTCGGCGCGGATGCGATTGGTCTTGATGAAACCGTTGATCCTATTTGGGCGCATGCCAACCTGCCTGAAGGGTTGCCGGTACAGGGCAATCTTGACCCGCTTGCGCTCATTGCAGGGGGTGTTGAGCTGACCGACGCCGTCGACCACATCATTGACGCCTTGGCCGGTCGGCCCCATGTCTTTAATCTTGGCCATGGCATCTTGCCCGATACGCCCATCGCGCATGTCGAGCAGCTTGTGGCGCATGTAAGAGGCAAGTGAAGCTATGATTGGCATTTTGGGCGGCGCTTACCTCTGGGTGAAGGCAGGGCATCTCATTTTCGTCATCTTCTGGATGGCCGGTTTGTTTATGTTGCCGCGTTTCTTTGTCTACCATCAGGAAAGTGCCGTCGGCAGCGCCGAAGAAGCGCAGTGGATTGAGCGGGAAGATCGGCTGCTGCGGATCATTCTGAAACCATCGATCATTATTGTCTGGTTGTTGGGTCTGGCGCTCGCGCTCGATACCGGCGCGTTCGGACAGGGCTGGTTTCACCTGAAACTGGCGGTTGTTCTTATCCTGTCAGGCTATCATGGCTGGATGGTCAGCTATGCTAAAAAGCTCAAAGCGGGCCAGCGGACGCTGTCTGGAAAGATGTTGCGGCTGGTGAATGAAGTGCCGGGCCTAGCAGCGGCGGTGATTGTCGTGCTGGCCATTGTGAAGCCCTTCTAAGCTCCTTTCCAAACACATATCCGCCGCCTTGACTTGCGCCTTTGGCAAGCTTAACCGATGCACACCGCTCGGCCATTCGTGCCATGTTTAAAGCAGCGCAATCACAACATCTGTTGCTGCCGCGGTTCCTCCCCCCGTTCCAACCGGATCTGAGTCCATGATGCACTTAAAATCACTTAAGAAAATGAAACCCGCAGAACTCGTCGAAATGGCGGAGGAATCGGGCGTTGAAGGCGCGTCGACCCTGCGCAAGCAGGATCTGATGTTCGCCATTCTCAAGGTTGAAGCCGAAAATGGCGAAGAGATCATCGGCGAAGGCACCATTGAAGTCCTTTCGGATGGCTTTGGATTTTTGCGCGCGCCGGAATCCAACTATCTTGCCGGCCCGGACGATATTTACGTCTCCCCCAACATGGTGCGCCGCTTTGGCCTGCGGACCGGTGACACGGTGGAAGGCGAAATTCGCGGACCAAAAGACGGTGAACGCTATTTCGCACTGACGACAATCAAGTCGATCAACTTTGATGATCCTGATGTTGTCCGCCACCGCGTCAATTTTGACAATCTCACGCCGCTTTATCCCGATGAGCGCCTGAAGCTCGACTCGCTTGACCCGACGGTCAAGGACAAGTCGGCCCGCGTCATCGATATTATCAGCCCCCAAGGTAAGGGCCAGCGTGCGCTGATCGTCGCCCCGCCGCGCACAGGTAAAACCGTGCTTCTGCAGAATATGGCGAAGGCAATTACCGACAATCATCCTGAAGTCTTCCTGCTCGTTCTCTTGGTCGATGAACGTCCGGAAGAAGTGACGGATATGCAGCGCTCGGTGAAGGGCGAGGTCATCTCCTCGACCTTTGACGAACCCGCCAGCCGCCACGTGCAGGTTGCCGAAATGGTCATCGAAAAGGCCAAGCGTCTGGTTGAGCATAAGAAGGATGTTGTCATCCTGCTCGACTCGATCACGCGTCTGGGACGTGCCTACAACACCGTCGTCCCGTCATCGGGCAAGGTGCTGACCGGCGGTGTGGATGCCAACGCCCTGCAGCGCCCGAAGCGCTTCTTTGGTGCGGCGCGTAACATTGAAGAAGGTGGCTCGCTCTCCATCATCGCGACAGCGCTCATTGATACCGGCAGCCGCATGGATGAAGTCATCTTTGAAGAGTTTAAGGGCACCGGTAACTCGGAAATCGTCCTCGACCGCAAGGTCGCGGATAAGCGCATCTTCCCGGCGCTGGATGTCGGCAAGTCCGGCACGCGTAAGGAAGAGCTGCTCGTCGAGAAGGACAAGCTCTCCAAAATGTGGGTGCTGCGTCGTATTCTCATGCAGATGGGCACGATCGACGCGATGGAATTCCTCCTCGATAAGATGAAGGATTCCAAGACCAATGACGACTTCTTCGACAGCATGAATCAGTAGTCGTTAGAGATGATACTCGAACACGTCATTCTGCCGGTAAAAACCGGAGAAGAGGCGGCTTTCGAAGCTGCCCTAAAACAGGCTTTGCCCTTAATCGAGCGGCAGCCCGGTTTTGGTGGACTAGAGATACGATCTGCTTTGGAAACGCCGGGCGCTTACCTGCTGTGTGTCAAATGGGAAAGCGTGTCGGCCCACCGTGATGGATTTCGTCAATCAGCAGATTATCAGCAATGGCGCGCGTTGTTGCACCATTTTTATGATCCGATGCCTACTGTAACTTATTTTGGGGAAGCTTTGTGATTGATCTAATTACCATTGGCGCTGGTGCTGCGCCGGCACTGGGTGGTTTCGGGGATATTTGGGGCCATATCGTCAATGATTTCTCCAACATCACGGAGCCCGCAGCGTTCGCGGCGTTCATGCAGGTGTTGTTGATCGATCTTGTCCTCGCTGGCGATAATGCCATCGTCGTTGGCGCGCTGGCCGCGGGCCTTCCCGCTGATCAGCGTAAGAAGGTCATCGTCATCGGCGTTGTGGCGGCACTGGTCCTGCGCATCTTCTTTGCGCTGACGGTCAGTTGGTTGCTCGGTATCGTTGGCCTCGTGCTGGCGGGCGGTCTGCTGCTCTTGTGGGTCGCCTGGCGCATGTACCGCGATCTTCACCACGGCGAAGCAGGCGCGTCTCCTGGTTCGCCCGAAATTATGGGCGATGAGGACTCCGGCATTCCTGCGGCGAAAAGCTTTGCAGCCGCCGCTTGGTCCGTCGCCATTGCTGACGTCTCCATGAGCCTCGACAATGTGCTCGCCGTGGCAGGTGCCGCGCGCGAACATCCGGGTATTCTTATTGTCGGGCTGATTTTTGCGGTCGCGCTGATGGGGATCGCGGCCAACGTGATCGCCCAGTATATTGAGCGGTATCGCTGGATTGCCTGGTTCGGCCTTGCCGTCATCGTCTATGTGGCGGGCAAGATGATTTGGGAGGGCTTCCACGAGGTCCAACCCCATGTTCTGGCCATTGCAGGCATGTAACGGATAGGGTCGCGGCATGAACGATCCTTGGACCGATCAGCCGCGATTTTCCGGCCCGTATGTGACGCTGCGACCCATGGTGCGCGCGGACCGCGATGCGATTGTCGCGGCCGCATCAGACGGCAAATTGTGGGAGTTGTTCTACACGGCCGTTCCGTCCGAAGCGACGATCGATGCCTATCTCGACACTGCCGCGCGGGAGGCAAGCTATGGCCGCGCCATGCCGTTCGTCGCGCTCAACGCGGCAGGCAAGCTTGTCGGCTGTACGCGCTATATGCGGATGAACAAAGCCGCCCGGCGGCTGGAGATTGGCACAACCTTCTACGCCAAATCGGCCCAGCGGTCGCCCGTCAACAGTGCGGCGAAGCTGCTGCTGCTGACGCATGCTTTTGAAGTGATGGGGGCTTCCTGCGTCCAGTTGCGCACAGACCATTTCAACCATGCTTCACAGCGGGCCATTGAACGGTTGGGCGCGAAGAAGGAAGGCGTTCTGCGCAACCACAGCATTGTTGATGGCCGGGTGCGCGATACCGTCTGTTATTCCATCATCGCCAATGAATGGCCGGGCGTGAAGCGCAATTTGGAATTCAAATTGTCGCGCGAGGGCTGATCTGTCGATTGTGTCTCGGCGATGCGCGAGATAGCCTGTGCTTATGACGATACGCCTCCTTCTCCTCACCCTCTCGCTATTGGCCACGCCCTTGGCGGCCGCACCCGCAAAAGTGACTGGGTTCAGCTATGTCTGGCCCAAAACCTTGGAAAAGACGCCGGCGTTGGTCGCTTTTCTGAAGAAGGATCGCGCGGCGCAATATAAAGACTATGCACCGCTCTTCAATGAACCCCCCGAAGCGGGCCCGCCGCTCGACAGCTATGAGAACGGAACGCGCTGGACGGTGCAGACGACGCTGCCCGGGCTTCTCATCCTCACGGGCCAGCGCTGGGCCTATACCGGCGGCGCGCATGGCTATGGCTATACGGACAGCCTGATCTGGGACATGAAGGCCGCGAGGGTGACGTCGTTCTCTGGCCTGTTCACCAACCCCAAAGCTGCCGAAGCGCTGCTCACCCCGCTTTATTGCCGTGCACTGGATAAGGAGCGGATGGTGAAGCGCGGGGAACCAACACCGCGCGACGACATCTTCGGCGATTGCCCCAAGCTATTTGAATCGGCTGAGATTTGGCCGGACAAGCCGGTCTATGGAAAGTTCAGCCGCATTGTCATGTCTTTGGGCGCCTATACTGCCGGCCCCTATTCGGAAGGCAGCTATGATCTGGAGATTGTCATCCCCAAAGGCCTGAAGGCCTTAGTGAAGCCGCAATATCAGGCGCTGTTCCCGGGGTAACCTACAGCGTCATCCCCGCGAAAGCGGGGATCCATAGAAGGCCTAGTGGATTCCCGCTTTCGCGGGAATGACAGCAATTTTCACCCCAGATTCGCTTTGAAGAAGGCCTCTGTCCGCCCATCGGCCAGCACTGCACCCGCCTCATCCCGTCGGTTGCCCATTTCCGCGGCAAAACCGTGGTCGAGCCCGACATAATCGTGGAGCGTGACTTTGGGGTGGTCGTCCAATCCGGCGTGGATCGCCGCCTGCGCTTCGGGGCCGACAAAATGATCGGCGGTTGGAATGTGGAGCATCAGGGGGTGGGCAATAGCGTGGGATTCACCGAGCATCTGATCAATCATCACGCCATAATAGCCGACAGATGCGTCGATATCTGTGCGGGCGGCTGCCATATAAGCGAGACGCCCACCTAAGCAGAAGCCGACGCAGCCGACCTTGGCGACGGGGGCGTGCCCGGCGAGGCCATGGTGGATCGCCTTGATGACGGTTTCGATATCCAGCACGCCTTTGTCGGCATCATATTGCTGGAAATAGCCAAAGGCTTCGTTCAGTTCGGCTTCGACATCGGGGTTGAGTTCCACGCCGGGCGCAAACCGCCAGAAGATGTCGAGTGCCACGGCCAAATAGCCCTTGGCTGCCCAGCTGTCGCATTTCTGCCGGATGCCCGCGTTCAGGCCAAAGATCTCTGGAATCACGATAATCGCGGCGGTCGGCGTGGCGCTCGGCGCGGCGACATAGAGGTTCATATCGCCCGATTTGGTCATGGTCATAGCAGTCGTGTCCTCTGATTTTGGGGGAGGTTGGCATATTCGAAATCGAGGAGCCAGCTCTTGGTGCGGGCGCCTGCGCCACCGGAATAATATTCAGGCCCGGCGGCTGATGTCACGCGGTGGCACGGAATGATGAGGGGGAAGGGGTTGGCCTTGCACGCCCCGCCGACAGCGCGGGCCACGGAGCTGCATGTTGCCGCAAGATCACCATAAGTCATTGTTTTTCCGTAAGGAATGGACGCGATGGCGGCGCGCAGGGCCGCGCCTTCTGCGCTGTCCAATGGGGACAATGGCAGATCGAAACAGTCCAGCCTTCCCGCAAACCAGGCGTCCAGCTGGGCGATGGCGGCGGCGAGGACGGGGTGGGTGATATCCCCCTGCGTCGCGCCGGTGTCGACCGTGTGTGGGATGCGCAGGCCTGTCAGCCAGTCGTCCGTCGCGCTCAGCGTCAATGCGCCCAAGGGGCTTGCGAATCTGGCTGTTGCGGATGCGCGGTGCATGGCGCACAGATGACGGCTAATAGCGCATGGCTCAAGGGAGTTGGCCCATGAAGTTCAATATTGAGGTTGAATGCACCCCAGAAGAGGTGCGGCGTCTGGTGGGTCTGCCCGATCTGACCGAGGTGCATGAGGTCTATGTCGACAAGATGAAGGACGTCATGACCACGGGCCTCACGCCGGACATGGTGGATACGATGGTTCGCAGCTGGGTACCAGGTGGTGCTGCCGGCATGGATTTCGTGAAGGATCTGGTGAAGGGCCTCTCCTCCGCGACATCAACGCCGAAAAAGAAGGATTAGGCGCGCCAGTTCCGCCTTCGTCATGCGTTCAGAGACCATTTTTGCCCTGTCCAGTGGGTTGCCGCCCTCCGGTATCGCCGTCGTCCGCATCAGCGGGCCGCAGGCGGGGGCCGCGCTGACGGCGTTGGCCGGAACCTTGCCGGAACCGCGTCGTGCTAGCCTGAGGCGCTTCCGGGGTGTGGATGGGGCGACATTGGATGACGGCTTGGCGCTTTGGTTCCCGGGGCCTGCAACGGCGACCGGGGAACATCTGGCCGAGCTGCACCTTCATGGTGGGCGCGCGGTTGTGGCGGCGGTTCTGGCAGCGCTGGGCGGGATTCCGGGGTGCCGGATGGCCGAAGCGGGGGAATTCACCCGCCGCGCCTTTGAAAATGGCCGGATCGACCTGACGGAGGCCGAAGGGCTGGCGGGTCTGCTCGCCGCTGAAACCGAGTTGCAGCGCCGCTCGGCACTCGCACTGGCCGAAGGCGGCATGGGCCGGTTGGTCGCTTCATGGGAGGTGACCTTGCTGCGCGAATCAGCGCGGTTGGAGGCGCTGCTCGACTTCTCGGACGAAGGCGATGTGGCCGATGATTTGCCTGACACCGCGCCTTTGCAGGGGTTGGCAGATGAGATGGCGGCACTGCTCGCAAGCCCGCCGGCGGAGCGCCTGCGGGACGGTGTAAAGGTCGTGCTCGGCGGTCCACCAAATGCAGGAAAATCTAGTCTTTTCAATGCATTAATTGATCGCGACGCAGCGATTGTGACCGATATTGCAGGCACAACACGCGACCGGATTGAAGCGCCTGTATCGCTGGATGGCGTCCCCCTTCTGTTTGTGGACACCGCCGGTCTGCACGAGGATGCCGCCGATGCCGTTGAGGCGATTGGGATGGCGCGATCGTCCGAGGCACTGGATGCCGCCGATATCGTGCTGTGGCTGGGGGACGTGTCGATGGCGCCGCCCGGTGCGATTCTCGTCGCGTCCAAGGCCGATCTTTCCCCCCGCGCTGAGGGCCTGCCGGTTTCGGTTCGGACGGGAGAGGGGTTGGCTGACTTGCGGGCAGCTCTCATCGATCGGGCAAAGTCGCTTCTGCCCCAGCCCGGTGTGTTGGCACTCAACGCCCGCCACCGCACGATTGTGGCGGAGGTGGCGGAGCTTGTTGCTGAGGCCGCCGCATCAAACGATGCCCTGATTCGTGCTGAGCAACTCCGCGTGGCCCGGACGGTGCTGGATCGGTTGACTGGACGCTCTGGGGTCGAATCGATGCTCGACGCCCTCTTCGGGGCGTTTTGCATTGGGAAATAGGCCGGTTTCGTCGCAACAGACCATCCCGTTCCACGTGAAACACATTTGACCGACTCTTCGCCTGCGCGTAGCGGCAGGAGCATGACGCAGAGTTTTGACGTGATCGTGGTGGGCGGAGGCCATGCCGGCTGTGAAGCCGCCTGTGCGGCCGCGCGCATGGGCGCACGAACTGCGCTCGTCAGCTTCCGGCGCGACATGATCGGTGCGATGTCCTGCAACCCGGCCATTGGGGGCTTGGGCAAAGGCCATCTCGTGCGTGAGGTGGACGCGTTTGATGGAATATTGGCGCGCGCCGCCGATGCCGCCGCCATCCATTATCGTATGCTGAACGCGTCCAAGGGCGCTGCGGTTCAAGGTCCGCGCATCCAGGCCGATCGTAAGTTGTTCAAGGCGGCCATTCATGAGATTCTCGCACAACAGGATAATCTGACTATTGTTGAGGGCGAGGCCGCCGCACTCGTGTTGGAAGAGGGCCGTCTGTGCGGGCTTACGCTTGGCAGCGGTGAGGTGCTGACCAGTGCGACGCTGGTGCTCGCGACAGGCACCTTCCTCAACGGCAAGATGTTCTGCGGTGAGGCGCGGGATGTGGGTGGTCGCGTGGGCGAGGCGGCAGCAGTCACACTCGGCACACAATTGCGGGGGCTCGATCTTCCGATGGGGCGTCTCAAGACGGGGACACCCGCGCGGCTTGATGGTCGGACGATCAATTGGGCCGGGCTCGACATTCAGATGTCGGACGGGGAGGCATGGACCTTCTCAGACCTGACCGAACGCCGCACTGCGCCGCAGCTCTGGTGCGCCATCACCCGCACGAACACGGCGACGCACGACATCATCCGCGCGGCGCTGGACCGTTCCCCGCTCTTTTCCGGCGACATAGAGGGGCAGGGCCCACGCTATTGCCCGTCAATTGAAGACAAGATCCACCGCTTTGGTGATCGCGACGGCCATCAGGTCTTTCTTGAGCCGGAGGGGCTGGATGACGCGCTCATCTATCCCAACGGCATTTCAACCTCCTTGCCGGAGGATGTGCAGCTCGCTTTCCTGCGGACGATGCCTGGGTTGGAAGCGGTCGACATCGTGCAGCCCGGCTATGCCGTTGAATATGATCACATTGATCCGCGCGCTCTGGCCAATACGCTGGAAATCCGTGACCTTCCCGGGGTGTTCTGTGCAGGCCAGATCAATGGCACAACGGGGTATGAGGAGGCGTCAGCCCAAGGCCTGATGGCGGGATTGAATGCGGCGGCCAAGGCGCTGGGCCATCCCGCGCTCGTTCTTGATCGGGCGTCGTCCTATATCGGTGTGTTGATTGATGATCTTGTTCTGCAAGGCGTGACCGAGCCCTATCGCATGCTGACGGCGCGGGCCGAATATCGTCTGCGGTTGCGGGCGGACAATGCCGCGACGCGCCTGACGCCTATTGCCCTGGACGCTGGTTGTGTTGGGGAGCAGCGGCGTGACTGGTTCGTTTCACGTGAAACCGAGCGGGCTCGGGGCCGTGAGATTCTCGACACGCGCTATACAACGAGCGACCTTCGTTCTTCGGGACTGGATGTGAAGGCCGGTGCCGACGCGCAATCGCTGTTCGACTGGTTGCGGTTCGTTGATGCCAAGCCCGAAGCCCTAATAGCGCTCTGCCCTGCGCTCGCTGCGGTTTCGACGCCGGTTCTTGCCGAGCTGATCGAAGATGCACGCTATGCGCCTTATATTGCACGTCAGGACGCGGAAGTCCGCGCCATGCGGGCCAATGACAAGATTCCCCTGTCAGCCGTGGACTTCACCGCTGTCCCCGGCCTGTCCAATGAGATGGTCGAGCGGTTGCAGGCCGCGCGTCCGGCGACGCTTGGTGCCGCGGAACGGGTGCGGGGCATTACGCCCACGGCGTTGGCGGCGATCCTCGTTCAGGCCAAGCGAGTGGCTGCGTGACCGAGGATGAAGCCCAAGACTGGCTGCGCGAAACACTCGATGTTTCACGTGAAACGCTCGACAAGTTGGCCCGATATCGCACGCTGGTCCTCGAGGGGGCCGAAGAACAGAACCTCATCGCGCGGTCGACCTTTGACGTGTTCTGGACCCGGCATATTGTCGATTCGGCCCAGCTCCTCCCATTGGCATCAGGTGCCGTCGAGGGCGATTGGCTCGATCTCGGCGCAGGCGCGGGCATGCCTGGGATTGTGGTTGCGATTCTCTCGGACCGACCGGTGCATCTGGTGGAGGAGCGGCGGGGGCGTGTAAACTTCCTCAACCGTGTGATTGAGGACTTGGACCTGCCCAACGCGCAGGTCTTTGGCTGCAAGGTGCAAGCGCTGCGCCATCCGCCCGCTGCCGTCATCAGCGCCCGCGCTTTTGCACCTTTGCCCAAGCTGTTTGAACTCGCCCACAGCTTTTCCACACAAAAGACGGTCTGGTTGCTGCCAAAAGGGCGTTCGGCGCGTGACGAACTGGCCAATGCACAGCATAACTGGCAAGGGACGTTTCACGTGAAACCGAGTTTGACGGATTCTGAGGCTGCAATCCTTGTAGCGACGGGCGTCAGGAAGGCTGCAAGACGATGATCCGCATCACTGTTGCCAATCAAAAGGGTGGCGTCGGCAAGACGACGACGGCGATCAATCTCGCCACGGCGATGGCCGCCATCGGCTGGCGCGTTCTGTTGATTGATCTCGATCCGCAGGGAAATGCGTCCACCGGGCTAGGCGTCGGCCAAAGCCAGCGCGAAAATTCCAGCTATGATGTGCTGATGGGCGCGGCCACGCTGACCGAAGCGGTCGTTGCGACCAAGATTCCCCGGCTTGATCTTGTGCCGGCGACAGTTGACCTGTCCGGCGCCGAAATTGAGCTTGTCGAGGTTGACCAGCGGGCGCAGCGCCTGAAGACGGCGATTGACACTGCGCCGGAGGGGCGTTGGGATGTTGTCCTCATTGATTGTCCGCCGTCGCTCGGCCTGCTGACGATCAACGCGCTTGTCGCCGCGCAATCGCTGCTGGTGCCTTTGCAGTGCGAATTCTTTGCGCTGGAAGGGCTGAGCCAGCTTTTGCAGACATTTGAGCGGATTCGCGCCAAGTTTAACCCATCGCTCACGATCCTGGGCGTGGTGCTGACCATGTACGACCGGCGCAACCGCCTGACCGAACAGGTTTCGGAGGATGTCCGCGCCTGTCTCGGCACCGCTGTGTTCGAGACCGTCATCCCGCGCAATGTGCGGCTGTCCGAAGCGCCGAGCCATGGGTTGCCGGCGCTGATCTATGATCATCGTTGTGCCGGATCTGAAGCCTATATGGCGCTCGCCCGTGAAGTCATCGGGCGTCTGCCCGCTTTGAAAGTTGCCGCATGAGTGAAGATCAGGCCCCAAAGAAGCGGCCCATGGGCCTTGGCCGCGGATTGTCGTCGCTTTTGGGCGAAATTCAGACTGAGACGGCCACTGCCGTGCCGAGCCGGAACGATGGTGGGGTTGCGGTGCCCGATGGCGTGCGGCTCGTGCCGGTGACCAACCTGCAGCCCTTGCCGAACCAGCCGCGTCGGAACTTTGATGATGCGGCGCTTGATGAGCTGGCCAAGTCGATCACTGCGCTTGGCGTCCTCCAGCCGATTGTCGTGCGCGACATGGGCGGGCATTATCAGATCGTTGCAGGCGAGCGCCGCTGGCGCGCCGCACAGCGGGCGCACCTCCATCAAGTACCTGTAATTGTTAAACAATTTGACGACCGAACGGCGCTTGAGATTGCGTTGGTGGAGAATATCCAGCGCGAAGAACTCAACGCCTGGGAAGAGGGCGAGACCTATCGCCGCCTGATCGAGGAATATGGCCACAGCCAAGAAGAGTTGGGCCGGATTGTCGGGAAATCACGGAGCCACATCGCCAATCTGATGCGTCTGCGCAATTTGCCGATGCGCGTGCATGGGTGGCTGGTGTCCGGCGAGATCTCCATGGGCCATGCCCGCGCGCTCCTCCAATGCGAGGACCCGGAAGGGATTGCCAAGCAGGTGATCGAGCGGGGGCTCTCCGTGCGGGATACCGAGCGGCTGGCCAAGCGCGCCAAAGCGGGGGCCAAGTCTGCCACAAAAGCGCGCGGCGGGCGCGATCCGGATCTTGAGGCGCTGGAACGCCAATTGGGGGATATTTTGGGTCTTAAGGTTCAGATTGCCCATGGAACGCGCGGCGGCACCGTGACACTGGGCTATTCTTCGCTCGATCAGCTGGATCTCATCTGTCAGCGGCTCTCGGGCGAGCATATTTAAGCCGATAGCATCGCCGCCCGACTTTAGACCGGACCGGCGGCAGCCTTGGCGGCTTTGGCGTCTTGCAGCAGCTTCAAGATCACCGCAGCGCGGCTGTCCCGCGCGGCATAATCCAATGCTGACATGCCGGCAGCGCGATCCGTTCGGCGCGGATTGGCGCCCGCGGCCAAGAGCAAGCGGACCATTGCGACATCGCGCTTCTGCGTCGCCAAGATCAACGGGGTTTCGCCGCGCGAGTTGATGGCGTCCACGGTGGCGCGCCGCTTGATCAGTAGGTCCGCTGCCTCCGCATAGCCAATCTGCGTGGCGAGAAGCAGCGGCGTGTTGCCGTCGGCATCCTTGATGTCGGGCTTGGCGCCCTTTGCCAGCAGGAAGGACAGCCAGGTGGTGTCGCGCCGTTTTGTGACGATGTGGAGAGCGGCTTCACCGGTGGAGACATCCTTGGTGTCGACAATCACATTGCCCGGTTTGCTGAGCATCTCGGTCGCCTTGGCGCCATCGCGTTCGCGGACCGATTTCAGGAAATTATAGCCGTCCGAATATTGCGCGCTGGCCACAGCCGGCCAAAGCAGCAGTGCAGCGATGATGGTCGCGATGAATTTTTTCATATCGGTACGCCCCAGAATGTGCGGATAAATCGTCCCTTGCACGCCGTCGCGTAGCAGAGCAAAGCTAGCCGGACTATGAACAAATTCAAGATCCTCGCCGCCGCTTTTGCCATGACCGCTTTATCTGCCTGCGGAGGCGCGCCTGCGGGGCCGCCGCCCTTAGAAGGGGCGAAGATGGGCGGCGCCTTTCGCCTGACCAATCAGGATGGCAAAACGGTCACCGATGCGGACTTTGCGGGCAAATATCGGCTCGTCTATTTTGGCTATACTTTTTGCCCCGATGTCTGCCCGGTGGACGTCCAGATCATGGGGCAGGGCCTATCCGCTTTTGAAAAGATGGACGCAGCGCGCGGCGCCAAGGTGGTGCCGATCTTCATCACGGTTGATCCGGTGCGCGATACGCCTGCGGTGGTGAAGGAGTTCGTCTCCAACTTCCATCCGCGCATGGTCGGGCTGACCGGGCCGGAGACCGACATTGACGCCGTCGCCCAGCGCTATGGCATCGCTTATATGCGGCAAAAACCCAATGCACAGGGCGCCTATCTGGTCGATCACGCCCGGATTGCCGTGCTTTATGGCCCCAAAGGCGAACCAATTGCCATCATGCCGCAGAACGCCAAACCGCAGGCCTTCGCGGATGAGCTGGCCCGCTGGGTCCGATAATGGCGGGGGACCGTTATTGGGAAGACCGGCCCTTGGACGCCTTGGACCGCGCACAGTGGGAATCGCTGTGTGACGGATGCGGCAAATGCTGCCTCAACAAGCTGGAAGACGAGGATACGGGGGAAATTTACCCGACCAACGTCGCCTGCCGCTTGCTCGATCGGGCCAGTGGCCAATGCTCCGACTATCGCAATCGTTTTGCTCAGGTTCCGGATTGTATCCGGCTGACCCCGGCGCGGCTCGAAACGATGGACTGGCTGCCCGAGACGTGCGGCTATGTGCGCCGGGCCAATAATCTGCCACTGCCCGAATGGCATCATCTCGTGTGTGGGGACCGGGAGGAGATCCACAGGCGCGGCATGTCGACGCGCGGCTGGACCGTATCTGAAGTCGATGCCGGTGATCTGGAAAACCATATCATCGAATGGCCGGAGGAACGGCCGAAGTGACCGTAGCGGGCATTGATGGGCTGGAGATCATTCGCAAACGCGAAGCGCGGCGGATGAAATTGACTGTCGACCCCCGCAGTGGCGCTGTCCGTCTTGTCCTGCCGTTGCGCGCGGCCCTTGGCCCGGCGATGGATTGGGTGGAGGCGCATCGCGGCTGGATACAGCGGCAACGCGAACGCCTGCCAGACCCTTGGCCCATCACACCGGGCATGACCGTGCCCTTTGCAGGACGCGACTATGTGCTCGATTGGTCGGAGACGCACCCGCGCAAACCGGCGCTTTTGGGTGAGAGATTGACCATCGGTGGGCCTCAAGACGTTATGGCGTCACGACTTTTGCGTTGGATGCGGGCGGAGGCCAAGGCGGTTCTCGACGCGGAAACCCGCGCCATTGCAGGGGCTGCCAATATAGAGGTGGCGGAGGTGTCCGTTGGTGATCCCCGCGCGCGCTGGGGCAGTTGTTCGAGCAACGGCAATATCCGCTATAGCTGGCGGCTGATCCTGATGCCGGACCATGTCCGCCGGTCGATTGTGGCGCATGAAGTGGCGCACCGCGTCCATATGGATCACAGCCGCGCCTTTCATCGTCTTGAGGCAGAGCTTTTTGGAGCGGACCCGCGCACCGCACGCGCCTGGTTGCGCGCGCATGGCGCCCGGCTTCACTGGTTCGGGCGGGACTGATCGGCGCGCGGAGCGGACGATCGGGCAGGCTGTGCGTCGCGTCGGGTCGCCTCGTCGATGATGCGGCGATATTCGGCGTCTTCTGCCGCCGGATCATAGTCTGAAGGTGCTGCCGGTTCGACTGGATTGCCATTCTCATCCACAAAGGAGGACGGGGCCGCGGCATTGCCCTGATCGCCCAAATAGGCCTCTTCGTCCGTTTCCAGCATCCACTCAGGCAAGGTCACGTCGGTTTCGAACTTTTCGACCGGTCGTTTTGCAACGGCCGTGCGCATGAACGCGGCAAAGGCCATGGCGGGCGCCCGTCCGCCCTGCAGATCGCGCACAGGACGTGCATCATCGCGGCCCATCCAGACGCCTGTGGTGATCCCGCTTGAAAAGCCCATGAACCAGCCATCTTTATTGGAGCTCGTCGTTCCCGTTTTACCGGCGACGGGGCGGCCAATTTGCGCTGCACGGCCTGTGCCCGCGCTGACGGCGGTTTGCATCATGTCGGTCATACCGGCCGCCACCCAAGGGTCGATCAGCTGGAGATCCGGTTCCTTGGCGCGCTGGTAAAGCAACTCGCCAGACGCGGATGTCACCTTGACGATACCGTAAGGGGCAACGGCTTTGCCCTTGGCCTGTACGGCGGCATAAGCGCGCGTCATGTCGATCAGGCGGACGTCCGATGTGCCCAACACCATTGATGGCTGCGTGTTGATCGGTGTGGTGATGCCGAGCCTGCGCGCCATGCCCGCAATCGCACCGGTGCCGATTTCCTGCCCGATCTGCGCCGCGATCGTGTTGATCGAATAGGTGAAGGCCGTGCGCAACGTCATTTCACCAAGGTTCCGGCCAGAATTGTTGCGCGGGCTCCAGCCACCAATGTCGACGGGCTGGTCAATCATTTTGGTCTCTGGCGTCATGCCGGATTCCAGCGCCGACAAATAGACGAACAGCTTGAACGCAGAGCCCGGCTGCCGCACCGCTTGCGTGGCACGGTTGTAGATCGACGTCACATAATCGCGCCCGCCCACCATCGCGCGCACTGCACCATCACGGTCCAGCGCGACAAGGGCACCTTGTGCATTGGCGGGGGCGAAGCTGTTGATGGCAGCCGCAGCTGCGGTCTGCATCGACGGGTCAATGGTGGTCCAGACGTCAATCGGGGCCGTCGTCTCTTCAATCAGCCCATCCAATTGCGGTAAGGCCCAGTCGGTGAAGTAACGGATGCTGTTCTGTTGCGGCGGGCTGGCCAGTTTGACCGATTCAGGACGCGCCATGGCGGCTTGCTGAGTGGTGATGACGCCCGCATCCGCCATCACGCCCAGTACAACCTTGGACCGGCCAAGGGCGGCCTGCGCGTCGGCAGTCGGCGAATAGTTAGACGGCGCTTTGACCAGTCCGGCGATGATCGCGGCTTCTTCCAGGCTCAGCTTCTTGGCGGGATGGTCAAAAAAGCGGCGCGAGGCCGCGTCAATGCCATAAGCGCCGCCGCCGAAATAGACGCGGTTCAGATAAAGCTCGAGGATCTCATCCTTCGAATATTTGGCTTCCATGGCCATGGCGATGACGAGTTCCCGCCCCTTACGGCCAAAGGTACGCGTGTTGGTGAGGAAGAGGTTGCGGGCCAGCTGCTGGGTGATGGTTGATCCCCCCTGCGCGAAGTGGCCCCGCGTCAGGCGGACCTGCACCGCGCGGGCAAGGCCAATGGGGTCGACGCCGGGGTGATAGCGGAAGCGCCGGTCTTCCACCGAAACCATGGCGTCCACCATGACGTCGGGAATGTCGCGATAATCGACCCATTCGCCATAGATCGGCCCGAGCGAGAGGATGACCTGCCCCGTTGAATCGCGGACGCGAATGACCTGGCCGAGCGAGTCGCGCGTCCGCAGCTCCCCGAAGTCAGGCAGCGAGGAATAAGCAAAGCCGATGGCGGACACCAAGCCGACCAGAATGACACCGCCAAGCACCAGACCCCAACGGAACAGGCGGGCGAACAGGCCGCGTTCCTTGGGCGCAGGGGCAGATTTGGGACGCTTGCTGGCCATGTGTTGGCCTTCTTAGGCGGCAGCGAGACTCGCGGCAAGGCGCTGTGTGCGCCTGCCCAAGTCAGTCGTCATTGCCACCGTCAAAATCGAGCGACACGCTGTTCATGCAGAAGCGAAGTCCGGTCGGCTGCGGGCCATCAGGGAAGACGTGGCCCAGATGCCCGTCACAGCGGGTGCAGCGCACCTCGATGCGCGTCATGCCGTGGGCAGTGTCTTCCACCATCGTCACGGCATCGGTTGTGACCGGCGCGTAAAAGCTGGGCCAGCCGGAACCGGATTCATATTTGGTGTCGGACAGGAACAGGTCGGCCCCGCACCCGGCGCAGCGATAAATGCCATCCTCTTTGCATTCATTGAGCGCGCCCGAAAAGGCCCGCTCGGTTCCTGCATGGCGCAGCACCTCAAATTGCTGGGGGGTCAGGCGCGCACGCCACTCGTCGTCGGTGAGAAGAAGCTTTTCCATGATCTTAGTCTGGGCGTTCTGCGCCTGCGCTTCAAGCCTCAATCCGCGTCGCGCTCGCCATGGCTGGACCGAGCTTTGGAAAAAGCGACAAAGCGAGCAGGATCAGACCACGCCCCATGGCGAATTCAGAGGTGTGCCAGATGGCCGTTGCGCGCCCGATGGGCCGACCACTCTGCAGCCCGAACCGGGCTTGCCAATGCGGCGCTTCCTCCCGCCCGCCCTGCAGGAATGCTTCGGCCGCGCTGCGCCCACTGGCGAGCGCAATACCATTGCCTTCGCCCGCCAGTGACGGAATGACGCCGGCTTGATCGCCAATGCGGAACAGGCCGGGCAGTGTCTGGCGCGCGTGCCAGCCATAAGGGACGGCGGCGATGGCATCGATGGGCGTTGCCTCGGTCAGGCTCTCAAGCCGGGCCCCAAAGGCCTTATGCGTGCGGCCAAGGCTTTGGAGCAGGCCGCGCGGGTCCCGGCCATGTTCGGTCAGCAACGACTTGCGCAAAGCAAGGCAGATGTTGGCGCTGCCATCTTCCTGCAGTTCAATCCCAGCATAGCCCCGGTCAAACATGTGCAGCTCTATGGCGCCGCCAACCAGTCGGGTGAGCGACGCACTGGCGGGCAGGCGGACGCGCAGACCCATGGCGGGATCGCGGGCAGTGCGGGGGCGTTCCGCGCCCTTCAGATCATATTTGCCGGTTGCCAGAAAGACAGTGTCCGTCCGGTCTGCCAACTCATCCAGATGCCGCACCATGACACCACGTTCCAACCCTGCCCCCGCTTGAACGGCGGTGGACAAGAGGGCGGTGTCCATTGCGCGGCGGGACAGGCCCAGCGCGCGCTCCGGCAAGGGGGCAGAGGCCGTGCGGTCGCCCCAAAAGACCGTGAGATGGTCAACCGGATGGCCGTCTGGCGACACGCCGAGCCGCTCGAGGCTTTTTATCGTGCGCCAGCTCAGAAAGCCGCCGCACAGGGCGTCGCCGGTTTCGGCCGATCGCTCCAGAATCAGCGGACGCGCGCCGCCCTTGGCGAGCGTGATGGCAGCGGCACAACCGGCAGGCCCGGCACCGATGATTATCGGATCGCTTCGACGCATAGCCGAAAGGGGAAGGTGCGAAAGACGCGGGCATTGTGCACCCCGGCTTCCGCGAGGAGGGGGGGCCATTCCTCGGGCCGGTACGACCGGGCGATGGAGAGCGTGCCATCTTCCCGAACGATCCGGTGCCACCCGAATATCCGTGCGAGCAGGGGATAGCCCGCATAGGCAAAGGCGTGGCGGTGCAGATCATTGATGAACCAGCCACGCTTGGCATGCTGATCCATGAAGCGCAAAAAGGTGACCAATTGGTCGTGCGTCATATGGTGCGCCACAAGGCTGGAGAGGATGACGTCCCAAGGCGCATCGGCAAGATCCGCATAGTCGCCAGTCCGGTAAGTGATGGGCAGACTGGCCGACGTGCGCGTCATCGCTGCCTCGGCGCTGCGGGGGTTGAGGTCGATGCCGACGAGTTCGACGGACTGGCGCCGCGCCTTGGCCCAATGGGCGATGCGCCGCAGCATATCCCCGTCGCCAAAGCCGACATCAAGGATGCGCAACGGGCTGCTGCTGCGCGCCGTGACCCGGTTCAGAAAGCTGAGCGTCGGGCGGCGCGCCATCGTGATTGTGTTGACCTGCGCCAGATCTTTAAGGACGCGGGCATAGATGGAGGGGTCGAGGTCCTCTGCATCCATCTGCTCTTCTGTCAGGGCGCGCGTCTCGAGCATCAGGTGACCGTCCGGAAGCGGAAGCCTTCGGCGGCTAGCCCCGGCCCAAAGGCAAGCGCCACGCCGCGCGATACGGGGCGGCCCATCATGCGTGCCAGCACGAACATGAGGGTGGCGGAGGACATGTTGCCGCCTTCCAGCAGCACTTGGCGCGACTCGCTGAGGGCGTCAGGCGCAAGCGACAGGCCCTGTTCCACCGCATCAAGGATGGACCGGCCGCCGGCATGGACGGCCCAGGCGTCGACATCCGCGGGCGCACCCCCCGCCAATGTTGTGACCAATGCTGGATCGCGCAGTGCGTCAGCAATGCGGCCGGGCACTTGGCCCGAAAGATGCATCTCAAAGCCATTGTCACCAATGTCCCAGCGAATCAGATCGTCTGATTCAGGCAGCGTCGCTGCAAAAGGCGCTTCGACCGACAGGCCGGGGCCATCGGCACAGACCAACGCCGCTGCGGCGCCATCGCCGAATTGGAGCATGGCGAGCAGTGATTCGATGCTGCCCGTTCTGTTGAGATGAAGCGAGGAGAGCTCGACCGTCACCACAAGCACGCGGGCATCGGGTTGCGACCGGACAATGTGTGCCGCGCTCCTGAGTGCCGTGACGGCGGCGTAGCAGCCCATGAAGCCGATCAGCAGCCGCTCCACCGACGGGGAGAGCCCCAATTGCCGCGCGATGATCTGGTCCACGCCGGGTGCGACAAAGCCGGTGCAACTCGCCACCACAAGGTGCGTGACCGTGGAGAGGTCTTGGGCGAGGCCGGCAATGGCCTGCAGCGCGAGCGCGGGTGCATGTTCGGCATAGAGCGCCATGCGCGCCGCTGTCGTTGGGTCTTCTCCGCTATAAAACCCACCGGGGGAGACGGGGGAGCCACCGTCATCGGTGACCGGGAGGACGGCAAAGCGGTGCGCGATGCCCGCCCGGCTGGCCATGCGGGCAAACACGGCACGTTCCCGGTCGTTTTCGATGCGGCTTTCCGCCCATTCTACAAAGGCGGCATGGATATCCTGGGTTGGACGTGCCGTAGCGAGCCCCACAATCCGGGGGACAATTTCAGTCAATTGATCCTCGCTCTGCGTCTGTCGCGCTTATGACCCAATTTGGAAAGACCTTGGTTAGCAGTTTCTTGAAGCTTGGGCAGTATGCAAAGTTTCATGATCCGGATCAGCATCTTGGTTGGGTTGCTCCTCGTCGCGCCGACATCGGTTGCCGGCGAGTCGTGTCGATTATGCGCGCCGGAACCTGAACGGTTATCCCAAGGAGGTCGCCCGAGCGTGCCCCTGCGCATTGAGATTGAGACCGCGCTGGACCTTGGCCGCGTGGCGCAGGGCGCGGGTGGCGGGGCGGTGGAACTGGACCCTAAAACAGGCACCCGCCGTGTTGCGGGCGCGCTTGCGGATCTGGGCGGTATGGCGCTGACTGGCACGGCAATGGTCACAGGCACTCCCTATGCGCGCGTCCGCATTGATTTGCCCGCGCGCGTCCGGCTCCAGTCAACAACCGGCGATATCGCCGAAGTGGTGCAAATGCATAGCAACCTCCCGCCTGCACCAACACTGAATGAACACGGCCAGTTGCGCTTCACTTTTGGCGGAAAGATGGTTCTAAAGGGCGGAGAAAGCGGAAATTTTCGCGGTTCTGTGCCGATCAGCGCTGAGTATGAGTAGAACCGCTTCAATCCTTCCCTGACCGTTAACCAAGTGCGGAAGGACATATTCAAACCATTATGGAGCAAAACGCATTCCGGAGTGGGGCAAGGTCGCACTCGGGAAGAAGCGTGAATTATCTAGGGGACAATAAAATGAACATTCGTACTCTCAAGGCAGTGGCTGCCGGTTCGGTTCTGGCGCTCGGCCTGGTTTCGGGTGCTGCAAATGCGGCAACGGCTGATGGCACGGCGCGTGCGACGATCCTGCAGCAGGTTACCGTCACCAACACGTCGGACCTGCAGTTCGGCACAGTTGCCATCGGCACCGGCGGTGGTTCTGTGACAGTTGCAACGGGCGGCGGACGCACCTGCGCCACGACGCTTGTTTGCTCGGGCGCGACGACAGCGGCTGGCTTTGCCGTTGCAGGCGCAGTTGGCATGAACGTTGGCGTGACGGTTCCGGGTTCGGTGACGCTCACGGAAACAGGCGGCGCGACGATGAGTGCAACGCTGAACTCCAGCGCAGCCTCGCTGACGCTTGCTGGCACGGCGGCTGATGCCTTCTCGGTCGGCGGTACGCTGAACGTTGGTGGGTCGCAGGCAGCTGGCGCGTATGCCGGTACCTTCACGGTGACCGTCAACTACCAGTAATTCTCTTCCTTCGGGAACCAGAGGAGGAGGGCCCGCCGGTACATCCGGCGGGCCCTTTTTCTTTGTCCAACACCCGCACACGCATTTCCCTGCGCCGTGGTTAGCAAAGATGAAACCATAATGGATGTAAGCCCATGTCATGGGTGGGTTGCGTTTTGCCCAGGCAATTTTTCGGGGAAAGTTTATGCGTTTGCCAAAGTTTATGTCCGGCCTCGGCCTTGTTGCGCTTGTCGTGGCGGCCCCTGCTCAGGCGGCAGGCGATCTGCTCGTCGCGCCAACGCGTGTCATTCTTGACGGCGCACGGGGCACTGAGGTCATCCTCAACAATATCGACAGCGAAACCGCGACCTACCGTGTGTCGCTGGAGGTGCGGCGCATGAATGCCGACGGCACGCTGGACGAAGTCGAGCCGGAAAAGGCGACAGCCGCCGAAGCGCAGGCGCTCAGCATGATTACTTATGCGCCCCGCCGTGTCGAGTTGGCGCCCAATCAGCCCCAGGCGATCCGCATTGGCGTTCGCTCCCCGGCGGATCTGCCCGACGGCGAGTATCGCGTGCACATGTTGTTTCGCGCCATCCCGACCGCGCGGTCTGTCACGGAAACCCAGACGACGGATTCCGGCCTCTCTATCGCACTCACGCCAATCTACGGCGTCACCATTCCGGTCATCATCCGTAAAGGCGCGCTCAAGGCGACGGCGGCGATTGGCGACGCCCGTATTGACCGGTCGACGGGTCAGCCGGAACTGACGATGTCGCTGTCGCGTGAAGGCAGCCGCTCCACCTATGGCCGCATCCGTGTTCTGAAACCGGGCAAGTCGACGCCTGTGTTCGAGGTGCGCGGCGTGGCCGTTTACCCGGAAGTGAACAAGCGCGCGGTGAGTTTTCCCATTGACGCGCAGACAGCTGCCCAGCTCGCGGGGCCCGCGACCGTCCAATATCTTGAAGAAGCCGATGCCGGGGGCCGCGTGATTGCGGAAACCCAGACGGTCATCCGTTAAGGGCGGATCCAGACCCGGATCCCTCCCATGCGTCCCCTGATTTCCAAATTGAGGCGTTGGATCGCGGCTTTTGTCGCGATTGGCGCCCTCGGCCAGCCCGCGCTTGCGCGGGCTGATGCCGTTTGGAAACCCAATGCGGACGACGCGGTTCTGTTTGAATTGCGCTTGGGCCAATATCGGCTGGGTGATGGTGTGCGCGGCTATCAGACCCCCGCCGGTGTGTGCGTCGACATGGCCGATATGGTCATGGCGCTCGATCTTCCTGTTCGCGTTGACAAGAAGTTGCGCCGCGCAACAGGCTGGATCTTCAACGAAAGCCGGACACTCACCCTTGATCGCGACGCCAACACGGTACAAATCGTGAACAAGACGTCCAAACTGCCTGCAGGCGCCATTTATGATGCGCCCGAAGGCTGGTGCGTGGCAACGCCGCAACTCTCAAATTGGCTTGGCGTTGCGCTCAACCCCGATTTGTCGAACGCGATCCTCGTCATTAAGTCTGATACCAAGCTTCCGGTCGAACTGTCTGCCGAACGCAAAGCGCGGGCCGCCAAGATCCGCCCCGCCTCTACCTTTGATCTCAAGGCGCTGCCGCAAAGCCGCGTTGCCTATCGCGGGATCAAGACTCCCTCGGTGGACGCGAATGTCTCCATCGGTGGGCTGCGCGAACGCGGCCATGCCGCCAAGACCGATGTCCAGTTTGAACTTTACGCCAGCGGCGAAGCGGGCCCCATCGCTTATGATGCCCGCCTTGCCTCCAACCGCAAGGGTGTGCCGGAATCACTGCGCCTGCGTGGCTATCGCTATGATCCCGATGGCAAGCTGCTCGGTCCATTCAACGCGACACAGATCGCCATTGGCGATGTGCTGGGCCTCTCGTCGGGCCTTTCTGCGCAATCTTCCATTGGTCGCGGTGCGATGATCAGCAACCGACCGCTTGATCGGCCTGAGAATTTCGACCGGACGGACTTCCGGGGTGAACTCCCGTCCGGTTGGGATGCTGAACTTTATCGCAATGGCCAGCTGCTCAATGTCGCGCTCAATCGGGCCGATGGGCGGTATGAGTTTCTCGATGTGCCGCTGCTTTATGGGCAGAACCGGTTTGAAATCGTGCTCTATGGGCCGCAGGGCCAGATCCGGCGGGAACAGAAAATTCTGTCGGTCGGGCCAGACAGCATCCCGCCGCGCCAGACCTGGTATTGGGCCGGCATCAATCAGGATGGTCGCGATCTCATCGGCCTGCCCAGTGGCCCGCAATTCGGCACAGACCGCTGGCGCGGGTCTTTCGGGTTGGAACGTGGACTGTCGACGCGCACCTCGGTGTCGGCGAGCTACCATAACCTCTTTGTGAAGGAAGTTGGGCGGCGCAACTTTGTGGAAGCCGCGCTGCGCCAAGCCATCGGCCCCGTGCTGGCGCAACTTTCCGGCGCAACTGATCTGAAGGGCGGCAGCGTTCTTTCCGTCCATATGCTTGGCGAACTTGGCCGAACCTATATCAGTGCGGAAACGACCAACGTCATGGGCAGCTTCCGCTCCGACCGCATTCAGCGCGGGGTGCAAGGCTTGCATCGTCTCTCTGTCGATCATGGCCTGAAGGTCGGACGATCGGTGATGCCGGTCCACGCCGAAGCGCGCTACACCACCCGCGATAATGGCAATGATACGCTGGAGGTGGGCGGCCGTGTTTCAACCAGCTTCAGCCGTTATTCGATCACCGCCGAAGTCGACATGCGGCAGGACAAGCGCCCGGTGGGGCCAGATCCGCCGATGGAAGTGGACACGGGCATATTGCTGAACGCACGCGTTGGCCGGTTCCGGTTGCGCGGCGATGCGCGTTTTGACGTGTCCCCGCAAAGCCGGTTCCGCAGCTTTGGCCTGATCACCGAATGGGCGGGCAAAGGCGATGGGAAGAATGCGGCGCAATGGCGCGCGGACCTGTCTTATGACCGGATGATCGATCGTGCGCGCGCAGGGCTTGGCTATGCGCGTCAGTTTGACCGGCTATCGCTGTCGGGCAATGCGGAAGTTGCGACCGATGGATCGGTTGCGGCGAGCATCGGCCTGACCTTCAGCATCGGGCCGAACCCGACGAAAAAGGGTGGCTTTAGAATGACTTCCGCGCGTCTGGCGACGCACGGACAGGTGCTGGCGCGTGTCTTCCGCGACAATAATGCCGATGGCATCCGCCAGCCCGATGAACCGCTGGAACCCGAAGTCCAGCTCGCTGCCGGACGCGTGCCTGTGGATCAGTTGACTGACCCCAATGGCGAGACGGTTATCGACAGTTTGGAGGCGTTCCGTCCGGTCTTGATCGGTGTCGATGCCAGTTCGCTGCCGGACCCCCTTCTTTCCCCCTCGGGCCCCGGCATTGTCGTTACGCCGCGTCCCGGTGTGATTGCGACTGTCGAGCTCGGGCTGACAGGGGCAGGTGAGGTCGATGGTACGCTCATCAAGGCGGGTGGCACCAGCCTTGAAGGCGTTGACCTTGAGCTGGTCGATGCGCGTGGGATCGTCATGTCGCGCACCCGCAGTGACTTTGACGGGTACTTCCTTTTTGAGCGCGTGCCTTACGGTCAATACCGCCTGCGAATCGCCAAGGCGTCGGCCGATGCCGCGCGCCTCCATGCGGGGTTGGCGGGCGATGTGCAGGTCAGTGGTAAGGCGCCAAGTCTGCACCTGGGCGTGACCGCAGCAGACCCTTCAGACCTGCGGACGGCGTCTGCTCCGTAAGGCAGCAGTGCCCTTTTGCCACAAAAGCAAAACGGCCCCGGTGCATCTCTGCAACGGGGCCGTTTTCAAATATCCGTCTCTTAAAAATGGTGCGGCCGAGAAGACTCGAACTTCCACGGGCTTTCGCCCACAACGACCTCAACGTTGCGCGTCTACCAATTCCGCCACGGCCGCACATTTTTTCCGAGCATTGCCGCACAACCAAGGGTTCCGGGCAACGGACAGGGCGCGCCTCTAGCAGAGGCTTTCAGGGCAGGCAATGGCTTTAACCCATTAAGTGTGCAGGGCGGAGACGCGCGATTTACTTGCCTGCGGGACCGGCTATGCGGTGGGCATGGACATGAAAGCCGAGCGTTGGAAACCGGAAGTGCGCCGCATCCTCGCGCTGGCTTGGCCTGTCATGCTGACCAGCCTCAACTGGACGCTGCTTCAGGTGACGGACGTTGTCGTCGTCGGGGATACGGGCACGCATGAAGTGTCGGCCTTTGGCGGCAGCCGGGCCGTGACCTTCGTTACACTGATGGCGGCGGTTGGCTGGCTTTCGGGTATCCTCGTTTTTGCCTCGCAGGCCGATGGCGCGAAGGACAAGCCCCGCACAGGTGAGGTGTATCGCGAAGGGTTGGTGCTAGGGGCGTTGGTCGGTCTGGTCGGCGGCTTCATCCTGTTCGTCTTTGCCGAAGGACTGCTGCGCCTGCTGGGTGTATCCGACACTGTACTCGGCATTTCGGCCGATGTGGTCCGCGTCATGGCCTTTGCCTTTCCACCGCAACTGATCCTCATTGCAGCGAGCAACTTTCTGGAAGGGATCAGCCATCCGCGCCGGGTGATGGCGGTCAATCTGATGACCCTGCCGCTCAACGCTGTGCTGGCCTGGATATTGGCAACCGGACAGCTGGGGCTTCCGGCTCTAGGGGCCGTTGGCGCAGCGCTGGCGACAACAATTTCGCTCTGGGTTGGGGCGTTTGCGATCCTTTGGGCGGCATCGAACGTGCCGGATCAGGTGCAGCGCGGTCTGCGCAAGGTGGCGCTGTCGGTCTGGCGGAAGGCGCTTCCCGGCGCATTGGCGCTTTGCCGGTTCGGGCTTGTGCCGGCACTTGCCTCCGGCCTCGAACTGGCGGGCTTTTCCTGGCTCATCGCGCTGTCGACGCAATTGGGCGATGTAACGAGCCACGCCTTTCAGATCGTCTTTTCGATCCATAATGTGACCTTTGGCATTGCGCTCGGCTTTGGCTCTGCCGCCGGAGTGCGCGCGGGCAATGCGGTGGGCGAAGGGCGGCCCGAAGCGGCGCGCCACCGCACGCTGCTGGCGGCGCTGCTCACGCTGACGGTAATGAGCGGGCTTGTCGTCGTGCTGATTGCGCTGGGCGGGCCCATTGCCCAAGCCTTTCCGGCAGAGGCACCTGTCCATCTGCTCGCCGTCGGCATGTTGGCGGGCTGGGCGCCCTTCATCCTGTTTGACGGCGTGCAGGTCGTCTTCATGTTCGCGCTGCGGTCTATCGGAGATCAGGTGGCCGCCGGGCTGAACGGCATTGTCGCCTTTTTCGGCGTGACCGGTGTGCTGGGCTGGTGGCTTGTGCAGACGGGCTATGGGCCCTTTGCGCTGGTCTGGGCCTCCGGACTCGGCATGGTGGCCGCCGCTGCGCTCAATTCAGGCCGGTTTTTCTGGCTGACGCGATCGCGCGTCAGGTCCCCGAAAAGCTGAGGTTCAATTCCTTCGCGCCGCGCGGCACATTGACTTCGGCACTGTTGAAATCAATCGACCCCTTGGCGGGCACGGTGCGCTTGGGCGGGGTGATCGTCCAACCATAGACAACACGGCCCTGCCCATCGCGCAGCTCGGCCAGAATATCCGGCACGCGCTGCTCATCGCTGGTCGGGTTCACGACCTTGCCGGAAATGGCGAAGAGTTCATTGCCGCTTTCCAGCAGGCGCCGTTCGGGACGGCGTGGGACTTCTAACAGCAAGGGCACGTCAGCCGTCGCGCCGGACAGGCCAAGCTTTGCCGCAATATTGGGCGTGCCGAA
>JBBATS010000009.1:59245-69536 GCA_040398625.1 Chakrabartia sp.
GCCGAGGGGGCCTGAACCGGCGTCGGCGCAGGCTGGAACCAGCTGTGTTTGCACGAAGCGCAACGGACCTGTCGGCCAGCGCCGGTGATCGCGGTATCGGGAACAAGATAGCGCGTCGAACAGGCAGGGCAGGTCAGGATCATCGGCCGGGCGGTTCCAATTAAACGGAATGCGCTTCTAAGCACCCTTTATGGCGTCGTTGCAAGAGTCTGGCGCGGTAAACGGGGCTGGATTGGCACCAAGCCGTGCAAATCTGAAGGTGAGACCTCGATTTATGCGTCAGGATATTCCTCTTGAAGCGATCAAGGTCTAGGAGCCCTTGCAGGGCGGGCAACAAGGCGTAAACCGGACAGATGTCGCACATCATCCAGTTCGAAAATGTAGGGTTGCGTTACGGCACCGGTGCCGAAACCTTATCAGACATCACCTTTTCGCTGGCAAAGGGCGGCTTTTACTTCCTGACCGGACCGTCCGGGGCGGGAAAAACCTCTCTTCTGAAGTTGCTCTATTTGTCTCAGCGGCCCAGCCGCGGTCTCATCCGCCTGTTCGGGGATGATATGGTCACAATGCCGCGCGACAAGCTGCCCATGTACCGCAGACGGATCGGCGTGGTGTTTCAGGATTTCCGCCTCGTCCCGCATCTGTCGGCCTTTGATAACATTGCGCTGCCCTTGCGTGTTTCGGGCGTGGCCGAAAAGGACATCGACCATACGGTGCGCGAAATGCTCAACTGGGTAGGGCTAGGGGATCGGGCGTCCGCGCGTCCGGCGACGCTGTCCGGCGGGGAGCAGCAGCGTGTGGCCATTGCGCGCGCCGTCATCACGCGGCCCGATGTTCTCGTCGCGGACGAACCGACCGGTAACGTTGACCCCGATATGGCCGCGCGTCTGTTGCGATTATTTGAAGCGCTCAACCAGTTGGGCACCACCATTGTCGTTGCGACCCACGATCTGCATTTGTTGAACCGCATTCCGGGCGCCCACATCATGCGGCTGGCCGATGGGCATCTGCCGGACCCCACGGGCACGCTGCGCAACCCGCCCCTGAGGGAGCCGGTGGCGGTATGAAGCTGGACCTCGACAAGATTGACATTCCCTTTCTGAAGGCCCCGCCGCATGAGGCGCGGTTGCTGCCGGAAGGCCGGATGGCGGGGCCGATGCCCTGGGTCATCGCGATCATCATGTTCCTGACCATCCTGTCGGCGGCGGCCGGGCTGTCGCTTGCCCGATCCGCCACGGGGCTGGATGCAGATTTGGCTGGTCGTGTCACCATCCAGATCGTTGAAGCCAATCCGCAGAAGCGCGCCGCCCAGACGGCGGCTGTTGAGAAAGAACTGGCCCGGATGACGGGCGTCCAAAGCTTCCGCCGTGTCCCCGATGCGGAGGTGTCGGCCCTGCTCCAGCCTTGGTTTGGCGCAGAAGCTTTGGATGAAGATCTGCCCGTGCCGACATTGGTGGATGCGACCATCGACGGCACCGCACCGGGCGCCTTTGCCACGATGCGGTCCAGCGTCATGGCGGTTGCCCCCTCAGCCCGGGTGGAGGCGCACGCCCAATGGCTCGGGCCACTCACGCGCCTGCTGGGGTCGCTGACGTTCCTCGCATGGATGCTCGTTGTGCTGATGGGCGGGGCCACTTTGTCGATCGTCGTGTTGGCGGCGCGCAGTGCGCTCAACACGCACCGGGAAACGATTGAAGTCATGCATTTGCTCGGGTCCACCGATGCGCAAATTGCCCAGCTATTTCAGCGGCGGATTGCGCTGGATGCCCTGTTTGGCGCAGGCCTTGGCCTTGCAGCCGCGCTGATCACGATGCTGCTGCTGCGCGGGCGGCTGGCGGCGGTCGGTTCGGAATTGCTTGGGTCCGTCGGCATTGGCTGGGCCGGTTGGCTGTTTCTGCTCCTCATGCCTGTCGTCAGTGCCGGTCTGGCAACGATTGCGGCGCGCACGACGATCCTTTCCGCGCTAAGGCGCATCCTATGATCCGTCGTCTTCTCGCTCTTGCCTTTGTTGCCTGGTTTCTCGGGCTGGTGTGGTTTGCCATTTTTCTGCCCGGCCCGTCCGACACTGGCAAAACCGATGCCGTTGTTGTGTTGACGGGCGGGGTCGGCCGATTTGAGCGGGGCTTGGAGACGCTTGAAGCGGGGAAAGCGAAGCGCATGCTCGTCTCCGGTGTTGACCCCAGTGTCCGCCGCGCCGAATTTGAAGTGTTGCGCAAGGTGCCGACCAAGATTTCGCGCTGCTGCATTGATCTCGACAAGGCCTCCGTCGACACGATTTCCAACGCGCGGGAAACGGCCCGATGGGTGACGGCGCGGCATTATAAGTCGGTGCGGCTCGTCACCAGTGACTGGCATATGCGGCGTGCGAAGATGGAACTGGACCATGCCCTTGGGCCGGATGTGCGCGTGACGGGGGATGCTGTGCGGAGTAGCCCCAGCCTCACCCAATTGTTCAAGGAATATAACAAGCTCGTCGCGCGCTTCATTGCGCTGGAGGCGGGAGAGTTGTTGTGATCGCGGTGATCCGGTCGATCCTCTTTGCGCTCATTTTCTATCCCGGCAGTGTGATCGTGGTCGGCATTGCAGCCCTGATGGTGCCATTTGGAGAGAAGGCGACGATCCGCGGCGCGCGCAATTGGGCGCTGTGGCATCGCCTGTGTGCCCGCTGGATATTGGGCATCCACACGCAGGTCATCGGGACGCTCGACAATGGCCAAGCGCTCTATGTTTTGAAACATGAATCGATGTACGAAACAGTCGAGACGTTGGCGCTCTTCCGCAAGCCTGTGGTCGTGATGAAACAGGAACTGCTCGATCTGTTCGGCTGGGGTTATGCGGCCCGCGCGCACGGGTCCATTGGTGTGGACCGCGAAGCCGGGGCTGCGGCCATGCGTCGGATGATCACACAGGCCAAACGCGCCAAGGAGTCCGGACGCCCCATCATCCTGTTTCCCGAAGGGACTCGCGTGCCCCATGGCGAAACGCCGCCGCTCAGGGCGGGTCTGGCCGGGCTCTACAAGATCCTCGGTCTGCCGGTTATTCCGGTGGCGCTCAATTCAGGCAAGGTCTGGCCGCATCGCTTTGTAAAGCAGGCCGGCGTGGTGACGGTGAAGGTCGGGGAGCCCATTCCCCCGGGCCTGCCGCGCGAAGAGATCGAAGCGCGGGTGCATGCGGCGATCAATGCGCTGAACGACTAAGCTTTAATGGTCGGACCGGCCAAAGTCGGGCCGGTCATCATCCTGCCCTTCCTCAATGATGCTGCGGCGGACCGCGCGGGTGCGGCTGAACAGGTCGAACAGGGCATCGCCATCACCCCAACGGATGGCGCGCTGGAGGGCGGTCAGGTCTTCGGAGAAGCGCTGGAGCATTTCCAGCACGGCATCCTTGTTCGACAGGAACACGTCGCGCCACATGGTCGGGTCGGACGCGGCGATGCGCGTGAAATCACGAAAGCCACCCGCGGAATATTTGATCACTTCAGACCTTGTGACCGATTCCAGATCAGAGGCCGTGCCGACAATGGTATAGGCAATGAGGTGCGGCAAATGGCTCGTGACAGCGAGCACCAAGTCATGGTGCGGGGCGTCCATGACGTCCACATTGGCGCCCAACCGCTCCCAAAAGGCAGATAGCTGCGCGACCTTGTTGGGGTCCGCATCAGCAGGCGGCGTCAGGATGCACCAGCGGTTGTGGAACAGCGTCGCAAAGCCTGCTTCCGGCCCGCTGCGCTCTGTGCCGGCCACCGGATGGGCCGGGATGATGGCATGATCGGGCAGCGCGTCTTGCAGCGCGGTCAGGATCGCGGCTTTGGAAGACCCCACATCGCTGATCAGCGCATCGGCAGGCAGCTCGGCACGGATCTCGGCCGCGACAGCGCCCATCGCACCGACAGGCACACACAGGATGACGAGTTCGGCATCGGTGACGGCGGCACCGGGCGTGTCGGCCATGTCGTCGACCAGCTTCAGTGCGCGAGCAGTCTCGCGGGTTTCTGGGTCCGCATCATAGCCGGAAAGTGCAACGCCCGGCATGTTCGCCCGCACGGCGCGCGCGACCGAAGAGCCGATCAGCCCGAGACCGATGATCGAAACGCGCGCAAAGGGCAGCATCAGGTGTCAGCCCCAACAATCTTGCGGAGTGCCGCGATCAGCCCACGGGTTTCCTCTTCGGTGCCGATGGTGATGCGAAGGCCATTGCCAAGGCCCTGCCCCGGCAACCAGCGGACGATAAAGCCATGGTCCATCAGGCCATGATAGGCGGCCTCCGCCGTCACCGCGCCTTCAAAGGTGACGAGCTGAAAATTGGCCTTGCTCGGGACGGCACGCAGGCCCGCATTGCCGAGCTTGGCAATTTCCGCCTCAAACCAGCGGAGCCATGTGTCGTTGTGCACGCGGCTGCGCGTGACAAAGTCCGTGTCCTGAACAGCAGCAATCGCCGCATCTTGGGCCGCGATCGAAAAGCTGAACGGTGCCCGGATACGGTGCATCGCGTTGATGATGTCTGCCGAGGCATAGCCCCAGCCCACGCGCTCTGCGGCCAGACCATAGATTTTGGAAAAGGTGCGCGTGACGAGCACATTGGCGGCGGTTCGCGCCAGCTCCATCCCGCCGTCATCATCTTCCGGCGCCAGATATTCGGCATAAGCATGGTCGAGTACGAGCAGCACATCTTCGGGCAGCGCTGCATGCAGCCGCGCAATCTCGGACTTGGACGAATAGGTGCCGGTCGGGTTGTTCGGATTGGCGACAAAGACGACGCGCGTCTTATCAGTCACACAGGCAAGGATCGCATCGACATCGGTCGCATAGTCCTTGTCGGGCGCGATGACGGGCACAGCCCCCACGCGGCGCGTGGCGATTTCGTAGACGGCAAAGCCGTACTTCACGAAGATGATCTCATCGCCCGCTCCGGCAAAAGTGCCGGCGGCCAGATGCAGCACTTCGTCGGAGCCGGTGCCATAGATGATGCGGGCCGGATCAAGTCCGTTGGCCGCAGCAATCGCCTCCCGCAGATCGGCCGCACTCGCATCGGGGTAGCGTTCCAGATCATGCGCATGGCGCGCAAAGGCCGCGCGGGCGGCCTCGCTTGTGCCGAGCGGATTCTCGTTCGAAGAGAGTTTGGCGACCTTGCGGCCGTCATCGGTTTTGGACTTGCCCGGAATATAAGGGGCAATGTCCAGGATCCAGGGCTTGGGTTGCGGTGCAGTCATGGGCTGTGGCTCTAGCGTTGGCGGCGCGCAAAGAAAAGGGCGCCGCCTTTCGGCGACACCCCTTCCTTTGTCTTTACGGGACTTGCGTTCAGGCGAACGAAACCGTCGTGCGGCGGCGCAGGCCGACACCAACCAGACCAAAGCCTGCCAGCATCATTGCCCAAGCAGCGGGTTCTGGAACCCCAGTATCCAGACGGACGCCAAGGCCTGCCGGAATGCCGCCTTCACCTTGGCCGGTGATCGAGAATTTGTAGCTGCCGGCCCCAAGGTAGGTGGTGTATTTGCTGTAGACTGGGTTGAGCCAAGCGGCGCCAAAAGAGCCTGTGGCGCGGACATCGTTGGGCCCTGCAAAGAATGTGGACGTGCCATTCACGCTACCACTCAGCACATAGATATCGCCGACGACAAAATCGTCCGTGACAGAAAGGTGCGCACCAGAGCCGATGGTGAAGGTCCACGGGGAGTTATCCGTCGGTGATCCGGCCGCAGACAGGATATCACTTTGCCAGCCAGAGTCGACAGTGAGAACGGCAGCCGAAGCAGGTGCCGCGAAGGCAATGGCAGCGACGGCTGCCAGATAGAGGCTTTTCATGATGTAGGTCTCCGAATTGCGAATGGTTGTTCGAAACGCACAGGCTGCCGGTGAGTTTTCGACTCGGCAACGTCGACCCAAGGCAGAGGATTCTCGATTTTGGAGAAGGTTACAAGTGGTTAATCATTCTTTTAAACGAGTGTCTGATAATAGGACGATTACTTCCGTCTATTTGACAATTCTGTGTCGCGGCGCTGCCTGTTGTGGCGAACGCTTGCGGCGAAATCGTCCCGGCTCTAGGGCGGTGGGATGACTCCGCGTGTTGGCCTTGATTGCAATATCACCCTGCCCGGGCCGCTTGCGCTCGACGGCGGGGGTGTGCTCGCGCCGGTAGAATTTGCCTATGAAACCTATGGCACGCTGAATGCCGACGCTTCCAACGCGGTCCTTCTCTGTCATGCGTTGACTGGTGACCAATATGTGGCGTCTGACCATCCAGTGACGGGTAAACCCGGCTGGTGGACGCGCATGGTCGGCCCCGGAAAGCCGATTGATACGGACCGGTATTTCGTGGTCTGCCCCAATGTTATTGGCAGCTGCATGGGATCATCGGGCCCTGCCTCTCTGGCGGAGGATGGCCAGCCCTACGGCATGCGCTTCCCCGTCATCACCATTCGCGACATGGTCCGCGCGCAGGCGCTGCTGCTCGACCATTTGGGCATTGACCGGCTCTACGCGGTCGTCGGCGGTTCGATGGGCGGCATGCAGGTGATCTCATGGGCGGCGACCTATCCCGCGCGGGTGGCCTCTGCTGTCATCATCGCCTCGACCGCGCGGCATTCAGCGCAGAACATCGCCTTTCATGAAGTCGGGCGTCAGGCCATCATGGCGGACCCCAATTGGCGGGGTGGGGATTATTATGCCGACGGAAAGGGTCCCGATGCGGGCCTCGCTGTCGCGCGCATGGCGGCGCACATCACCTATTTGTCGGAACAGGGGCTGACGGAGAAATTCGGTCGCCGCCTGCAGAACCGCGATGCCAAGACCTTCGGCTTCGACGCGGACTTTCAGGTGGAAAGCTATCTGCGCCATCAGGGGTTGAGCTTCACCGACCGGTTCGACGCCAACTCCTATCTCTATATCACCCGCGCGATGGACTATTTCGATCTCGCCGAAGAACATAGCGGGCATCTCGCCAATGCATTCCGCGGGTCGGCCACGCGCTTCTGTCTGGTCAGCTTTGATACGGACTGGCTCTACCCGACGTCGGAATCGCGCAATATCGTCCACGCCCTCAACGCCAGCGGCGCGCCGGTCAGCTTTGTCGAATTGTCGGCGCCCTTTGGGCATGACAGCTTCCTGCTCGACGTGCCGGATCTCAACCGCGTCGTTGACGGGTTCCTGAAAGCAGGTGGGCAATGACTGCGCTGCGTCCCGACTTGGCGATCATCGCGCGTGAAGTGGCGGTGGGCACGCGTGTGCTTGATGTCGGCTGTGGCGACGGCGCGCTGATGGCGGCGCTTCGCGATGGCAAACAGGTCGATGCGCGCGGCATGGAGCTGGACCCCGCCAATGTCGCCGAATGCGTGGCGCGCGGGCTGTCTGTCATTCAGGGCGATGCGAACATCGACCTTGCCGATTATCCGGAAGGCGCGTTCGACTATGCCATTCTCAGCCAGACCCTGCAGACGACGATGCGGCCGGATCTGGTGATGGAACAGTTGCTGCGCGTCGGGCGGAAGGCCTTTGTGTCCTTCCCCAATTTTGCGCATTGGCGCGTGCGCCTGTCGCTCTTGTGGGGAGGGCGGATGCCAGTCACCCGTCTGCTGCCAATCGCCTGGTATGAAACACCCAATATCCACCATGTGACGGTCGATGATTTCCGCGCTTTGGTGCGCGATCAGGGCATCAAAGTGGAAGGTGCCTGGTTTTTGAGCGGAGACAGGCTGACCAGCGCGGCGGCCGCCAATTTCCGCGCCGAACATGCGGTGTTTTTGCTCTCTCGATGATAAAGATCGGTTGACAGACCTCCCACGCCTTGGGATTTTTCTGACCATGAGTGATGACAAGATTAAAGGCCCGGCATCCTATTTTCCGTCCATCGAGAAGAAGTACGGGCGTTCGATTTCCGAATGGAAAGCAATCATCAGAGCAGCCAAACCTGCAAAGCACATGGAGTTGGTGGCGATGCTGAAGGAACAGCATGGCATGGGGCACGGCCACGCCAATGCGATCGTTGCCCACACCCTCGCTGAGGACTGCTAGACAACCACCAACGATTAGTCCTTCTTTAGCTTTTCTCTCAGTGCGGCCAGTGCCCCAAAAGGCCCGGCTTCTTCTTCGGAAAGAATGCCGATTTCCTTAGTCCGCGTGTCCGCCGTCGGCGCACGTGGATAGGGGTCCAGCGCGAGGCCCAGCGTCTGGGCAATCGCCTCCCCCAAGTCGATGCCGCTTCCATCATGCTCCATCACATCGCAATCTTCAGCGTCCAGTTCGATTTCTTCAGACACGGGCGTTGCGTCGGGTGCGACAAAGCGAATGGTGAAAGGTAGATCGATTTTTACGGGCACCGGTTCTGCGGTGATGACGCAGGACTGGACGGCTTTCGCTTTCATCCGGCCCTTTGCCTCAATACCGGTCGCCACGGGGTGGAAGGTGGCCGTAGCGGACAAGGTGTCGAGTGATTGCAGAGCAAATCGCACGGCAAGCGCCGCCCGCTCAGTCGCATCGGCGTCTATGTCGACCTGCCGGTCAATGCCCAGCGCGTCGAGGCGCCAGATGCGGGAGAATTCCGGCGTCATGAAAACTGCCCTGACAAAAGGGCATCGTCATCTCGGGCGGCGAGGTGTTGCCACAGCTGGCGGAGCCGTGCCACGGTGAAGGCCAGCGGCGCATCGCCGGGATGTTCCCCACGGTAAAGGTTGCGCACCAGCGCCTCATCCAGCCCATCGCCCTCAAGCCCGTCGCGATAAGCGGCAATCCGCCCGCCGAGCGAGGCCATCATCTTGCCGATATGCTTGCCGACCACCAGGTCGCCCATGCCTTCCTGCCGCAACTGGCCGTCCATATCGTCAACGAACAGCTCGGTGAGCATGACGGCGCTGCGTTTGCCGTCGCCGCCGCTTAGGTCGAGCCGCAATATGGCAAGCGCGGTGAGGGCGGAGACCATTTCAAAACGGTGGTCGACAGTATCGGGGAGCTTCCCATCGAGATACCAGACAGGGTTTCGTGCCTCGGCCACGACCGCGTTGTAGAGTGGGCTGAGCGCATGACGCCCTTCATCCCGTGTGAAAATCTTCTTCAAAAAGCTGAATGCCATGCGGCAAATGTCCTGACCGGCTTGTTGTTCTTGTGTCCCCGGCATATTGGGGGTTCCGGCCCGTTCAGCAAGGGGTCAGATGGCGTAATGGAAAGGCCCCCGTGTATGAACCGCAAACTCGCAACCGCTGTGGCGCTGACAGTCGTTCTTCTGTCGACTTCCGCATGCACGCGTATCCGCGGGCATCAGGGCTTTGTGTCTGATGTAACCCTGATCGATTCGATTCAGGCCGGCGTGGACAATCGTGATTCGGTGGAAAAGACGCTCGGGCGTCCGACTTGGATCAGCGAATTTGGCCCGAAGGACTATTATTATTTCGCGCGCGAAACGCGCCAATATGCTTTCAACTTGCCCAAGTCGTCTGAACAGCTTGTGCTGCGCGTCCGCTTTGACGCTGCCGGCAACGTCATTGCCGTTGACCGTCGCGGCGGGGAACAGATCGCCAGCATTCGCCCGACCCGGGAAAAGACGCCAACCTTAGGCCGCGAACGCAGCTTCTTTGAAGAACTGTTCGGCAATATCGGTTCGGTTGGTGCTGTCGGCGAATCCGCAGGGACTGCCGACAACCCCAACTGATTTCTCACTGCGTTCGTCCCGAGCGAAGTCGAGGGACATGTCTCGACCTCGCTAGACACAAACGGGGATATGTGTCGTTACCGGGCGATCCCACTCGCCGCGAGAACGGCTAACGTAACCAGTTCCGACGCGGTTGAGACCATCGGCGCTACCTGAACCGGCTTCTCCATGCCGACAAGGATCGGGCCGATCATCGAATCGCCACCCAGTTCGCGCAGCAGCTTGGCGGACAAGTTGGCCGACTGGAGCCCCGGCATAACCAGCACATTGGCAGGTCCCGACAGGCGGCTGAACGGATAGGCGGCGGCAAGGCGCGGGTTCAACGCCACGTCCGGCGACATTTCGCCTTCAAATTCAAAGGTGACGCCCCGCGTTTCGAGGATGGCCACCGCCTCGCGGATTGGTTCCAGCCAATTGCCCGGCGGGTTGCCAAAATTGGAATAGGACAGGAAGGCGACACGCGGCTCATGCCCCATGCGGCGGGCAAAGGCCGCCGTTGCCTCGGCGATATCGGCCAGTTCGACCGAAGAGGGGCGCTCATTGACCGTTGTATCGGCCATGAACACCGTATGGTGCTGCCCGACCACAATGTGGATGCCGAGCGGCGTCGTGCCTTCGGCGCTGTCCAACACGCGGCGAACTTCGCGCATCGTCT
>JBBATS010000010.1:0-22647 GCA_040398625.1 Chakrabartia sp.
TGTTCAATGATGAAACATTCAGGGGCGGCAATGTCTTCCAGATTGATGCCGCCAAAGCTCGGCTCCATCAATGCGACGGCATTGATGAAGGCTTCGGGGTCTTCCGTGTCCAGCTCGATATCGATCGAGTCGACGTCGGCGAAGCGCTTGAAGAGGACAGCCTTGCCTTCCATCACAGGCTTGGAGGCGAGCGCGCCCAAATTACCCATGCCGAGAATGGCGGTGCCATTGGAGATCACCGCGACGAGATTGCCCTTGGCGGTATAGTCATAGGCTGTGGCGGGATCATCAGCGATGGCCTGTACGGGCACAGCTACACCCGGCGAATAAGCAAGGCTCAGGTCGCGCTGGGTCGCCATGGGCTTGGAGGCGACGATCTCGATTTTTCCGGGGCGGCCTGCTGCGTGATAGTTAAGCGCTTCACGATCCGAAAACTGAACTTTTGACTCGCTCATGGACGACCCTCTCTACTTGATCCCAATGATTTCCACAGCCGCTTAGGCGGTTAACGCCCAGACGGGAAGCCGGGATTGCGCCCGCCAAGGAAACCGTTATCGCCAAGCACATGGTCGACACAGGCTCAACGACAACTACGCCCATGATGGTGCAATATCTGGCGCTAAAGGCCGAAGCTGGCGATTGCCTGCTCTTCTATCGCATGGGCGATTTTTTTGAGCTGTTCTTTGAGGATGCTAAGGCAGCAGCGGCGGCGCTGGACATTGCGCTGACGGCGCGGGGCGAACATGCGGGCCAACCCGTGCCGATGTGCGGCGTGCCGGTTCATGCCGCCGAAGGTTATCTTGCCCGTTTGATCAAGGCGGGCTTCCGGGTTGCCATTGCCGAACAGATTGAAACGCCGGCTGAAGCCAAAGCGCGCGGGTCTAAATCTCTGGTGGCGCGCGGCATCGTCCGGGTCGTGACCGCAGGGACGCTGACGGAAGAAGCGCTGCTCGAAGCGCGCAGTGCGAACTGGCTCGCCGCCGTGGCACCGGTCGGCGATGTGATCGGGCTGGCCTCTGCCGATATTTCCACGGGCCGGTTTGAACTGTGCGAGGTGTATGCCGCCGGGCTGGATGCGGAACTGGCGCGCCTGTCTCCATCTGAACTGGTGGCGCCGGACGCCCTTATCGATGGGGCCAGTGTTCGCCCACGCGCGGACTTTACGCCGCAGGAAGGCGAACGTCGTTTGAAGGCGCTGTTCGGCGTGTCGACGCTCGACGGCTTTGGGGCCTTCACCAAAGCGGAGCTGGCCGCCTGCGCCGGGCTGCTCGCGTATCTGGACCATGTCGGGAAGGGCAATCTGCCGTTCCTCTCGCCGCCGGTCCGGCTGCAGTCGAGCGATCACATGCTCATTGATGCCGCCACGCGGGAGAGTTTGGAGTTGGTCCGTTCCACTGGCGGCGTGCGTGCGGGCAGCCTTCTTGACGCCGTTGACCGGACAGTGACCGGCGCCGGTGCGCGGCGGCTGGCGGCAGATATTTCAGCACCGCTGATGGATGTGCGCACCATTGAGGACCGCCTCGATCTTGTGTCTTGGTTTGCGGACAATGGCTCCGCGCGTGATGCGATGCGCGCCAATCTGCGCGCGCTGCCCGATATTGGCCGTGCCCTCGGGCGGCTGGCGGCTGGCCGCGGCGGGCCGCGTGATCTCGGCATGCTGCGTGACGGACTTGGCGAAGCGCGGATGATGCGGGAACGGCTGGCGCGTGGCGGTGACGTCCCCCCGCTTATGGCGTCACTCTTGCCTGCGCTCGATGGGCATGGCGCGCTGGTCGATAAATTGTCGCGGGCGCTGGTGCCCAATCCTCCGCTGGATGCGGCACAAGGCGGTTATATCGCCGAAGGCTATGACGCGGCGTTGGACGAGCTGCGAGGGCTCGGTGGCGATGGCCGTCGCGCAATGGCCGCGCTTGAGGCACGCTACCGCGACCAGACGGGCATCTCCGCGCTTAAGATCAAACACAATAATGTGCTCGGCTATCATATCGAGGTGTCGGCGAAGAATGCCGATGCGTTGATGACACCGGACTCAGGCTTCACCCATCGCCAGACGCTGGCCGGGGTCGTGCGCTTCAACGCGCCGGAGCTGCATGAGCTGGCGGTCAAGGTGACGCAGGCGGGTGCCCATGCTTTGGCCGCCGAAGCCGCGCATCTGGAAGAATTGACTGAAATTGCGCTCGCCCGATCGCGCGAGATTGCAACGACCGCAGACGCCTTGGCGCGTTTTGACGTGGCCGCAGCGCTGGCGGAGCGCGCGATTGAAGGCGGCTGGGCGCGGCCTTCCTTTGCACCCGATGCGCGGTTTGAGGTATCGGGTGGACGCCATCCGGTGGTCGAAACGGCTATCGCGAAAGCTGGTGGCCGCTTTGTGGCGAATGATTGCCGCTTGGTGCCATCGTCGCGTCTGTGGCTCGTCACTGGCCCCAATATGGGCGGTAAATCGACCTTCCTGCGGCAGAACGCGCTCATTGCCGTGTTGGCACAAGCGGGCTGCTACGTCCCTGCGACCTCGGCCACGCTGGGCCTTGTCGACCGGCTGTTCAGCCGGGTCGGGGCGTCGGACAATCTGGCGCGTGGACGCTCTACCTTCATGGTCGAAATGGTGGAGACAGCGGCCATCCTCTCTCAGGCGACCGAGCGCAGCTTCATCATATTGGACGAAGTGGGCCGGGGCACGTCCACCTATGACGGCCTCGCCATTGCCTGGGCGGTGGTGGAATCGGTCCACGAGGTCAACCGCGCCCGCTGCCTGTTCGCCACGCATTATCATGAGCTGACGCGGCTTGCTGAAAAACTGCCTGCGTTGTCGCTTCATCATGTCCGTGCGCGCGAATATCGGGGGGATCTCGTTCTGCTCCATGAGTTGGGAGAAGGACCTGCTGATCGCAGCTATGGTATCGCCGTTGCCCGTCTGGCGGGGTTGCCGCCCAAGGTTTTGGCACGTGCAAAGTCCGTGCTCGACAAGCTAGAGGCCGGGCGCGACGCCACGGGGGGCTTGGCCGCAGGGCTTGATGATCTGCCGTTGTTTGCGGCCACAAAAGTCGAAGAGGTCCGCGATCCCCTGCGCGATGCACTCACCAAGCTCGACATTGACGGGCTCAGTCCGCGCGATGCGCTGGATGAGCTCTATGCGCTCAGGCGGATCCTGATTGAGGATAAAGGTTGACCGCTTCGTAGAGCGCAGTGAGCGCTTTGACTTCGTCCGCGCTCAGTTCGGGCCGCCAGATTTCAAACAGCAGGATGACGCGCACGTCATCGCTGTCATTCCAGGCCTCATGCTCGATACTGTCGTCAAAGATCAGCATCTTGCCTTCTTCGACGGTGCGTGTGTGATTGCCGACCCGCAGACGGCAATTCTCCGGCACGATCAGCGGCAAGTGGCAGATCAGCCGCGTGTTGAGCATGCCATTATGCGGCGGGATATGGGTATGCGGTTCAAGGATTGAGAAGATCGCCATGGGGGACCTTTCCTTGATGACGGGCAGCGGCAATTGGCCGATGGCGTCGAGCGTGGCCGGGCAACGGGCGGCATTGTCTTCAAAAAACTGTCCGTTCTCCCAAAAGCGATAGGCGCTCCAGCTGCGATTATTGGTGAGTTCATGGGTGCGATCGGGCAGATGGCCCTCCACCTGCACATAGGGGCTCGCGCCTTCGCCGCTTTCAAGGGCGGCCAAGGCTTCGGCACGAAGGGCGGGATAGGCGGCTTCCAGCTTTTCGACCCAATCGAACAACGCTGTGTCGTAAAAGGCGATCTGGGGCAGGCCCGGATAGAGAAAGACCTTTGGCTCCTGATAAAAAGGCTGCTGCCGCCCCGTCAGAATGGCGAGCGATTCTGCAAAGCGCGGGTCCAGCGCCGCTGGCACGATTCCCGCTTCAGATACCTTGTCGAACAAATGCGTTTCAAAGCGCGCCACAAGGTCGCGGCTGCGGGCTTTGGCGTGGTCCAACCGGCTGAGAATTGTGGGTGACAGGCCGGCTTTGCCATCGGCCAAGCTGATCGCGCGCTGATACCAAGCCATTGCGTTTCGGTCTTCACCGCGCGCTGAAAGAATGTCGGCTTTGAGGATCAGGGCGGGGATGTTGGACGGGTCAGCGGCCAAGGCTTGGGCCAGCGCAGTGTCTGCTTCTTCCAGTCGGTTCAGGTGAAAAGCGGCTTCGGCTTGAAGATAAAAGATGGGCGGGGTCGCCGCGCCCGCCGCGACAATCTCACCAAATAGGCGGTGGGCCTCGGCAAAATTCTGCCCCTGAAGCGCTGCAAATCCGCGTTGCGCGATGGTCTGAAGTGTCTGGTTGTCCATGGGCCCCTCATGCGTCTCCTAACCGGATTGCCCCGGCGGTGCCAATCGTCCTTGTGCCGCACGCTGCGAATGCGCATATCCCACGCGGATGACGCAGCTTTTTGATCTCGTGCCGCAGCGGCGGGCCATTATTGAACGTCGGGCGCTGTCCGATGCGCTGCTGGCGCTCGAAGGAAGCGATTCGACCAAGCTGCGCGCGGCGTCGGTCGCGATCCTGAGACCCGCTATGGATGCCGGCCGTGACGTCATCGCGCGGCGGATTGAGGCGCATCCGAGCCAGGGGCGCGAAGCGGCGGCAAGCTATGCCTTCCTGACAGATCAGTTGCTCCGGCTCATCTATGATTTCACCGTCCAGAGGCTCTATCCGCTCAACAACCCGACCGCGTCGGAACGGATCTCGCTGCTCGCCGTCGGTGGCTATGGCCGCGGCGAAATGGCGCCCCAGTCCGACATCGATATCGCCTTTCTGACGCCCTATAAGCAGACGGGCTGGTCAGAGCAGGTGATTGAATCCATGCTCTACACCCTTTGGGACTTAGGGCTGAAGGTCGGACATTCGAGCCGCTCTCTCGATGAAATGATCCGGATGGCGAAAGAGGATCTCACGATCCGCACCGCGCTTTTGGAAGGCCGCTACGTCTGGGGGGATGAGCGGCTTTATGAGGAAGCGTCTGCGCGCTTTGCGGCCGAGATCGTCTCTGGCACGGCGCGCACCTTCATCACCGAGAAACTTGCCGAGCGTGATGTCCGCCACCAGCGCATGGGCGACAGCCGCTATGTCGTTGAGCCCAACCTGAAGGAAGGCAAAGGCGGCCTGCGCGATCTCCACACGCTCTTCTGGATTGGCAAATATCTCTACCGCGTCACGACCGTGCCGGAACTCGTCGACAAGGGCCTGCTGACAGCAGACGAATTGCGTCAGTTTCAAAAGGCCGAGAATTTCCTTTGGGCGGTGCGCTGCCATCTGCATCTTGTCACCAAGCGCCCCGAAGAGCGGCTGACCTTTGACGTCCAGCGCGAGATTGCAACGCGGATGCGTTACAATGACCGCCCCGGAAGGTCTGCGGTCGAACGGTTCATGCAGCACTACTTCCTCAACGCGAAGGTCGTGGGCGATTTGACGGGCGTGTTCCTGGCGCATCTGGATGATGCCCATGCGACCAAAGGGCGGCGCTTCACGCTGCCGAGCATTGCCGGTTTGCGTCGGTCGCCCAAGACGTTGCAGGGCTTTGTGCTGGACCGGGGTCGGCTCGCGCTGCCCAAGGATGATTTTTTTGCCGAAGACCCGGTGCGCCTTATTGAGATGTTCGCGCTCGCCGCGGCGCAAGGTGTCGAAATCCACCCGCAGGCGATGCGGGCGGCGGCGCGCGATGCGCGGCTCATTGATGCCAAGGTCCGCAATGACCCTCGGGCAAACGCTCTGTTTCTTGACGTTTTGACGTCAAACAAGGACCCGGAAACGGTGCTGCGCTGGATGAATGAGGCGACGGTGTTCGGACGCTTTGTGCCGGATTTTGGTCGCGTCGTGGCGCAGATGCAGTTCGATATGTACCACCATTATACGGTGGATGAGCATAGCATCCGCGCCATCGGCCTGTTGGCGCGCATTGAAAAGGGCGTGCTTGGGGAAGACCATCCGCTCGCCACTGTGATCCTGCGTCAGGTGGTGTCGCGGCGCGTGCTCTATGTGGCCGTGCTGCTGCACGATATCGCCAAGGGGCGCGGCGGGGATCATAGCGTTCTGGGGGCGGACATCGCGCTCAAACTGTGCCCGCGCTTTGGCCTGTCAGCGGCGGAAACCGAAACGGTGTCCTGGCTGGTGCGCCAGCATCTGCTGATGTCCGCGACCGCCTTCAAGCGCGATTTGTCTGACTTTAAGACCGTGCTCGACTTTACCGGCATCGTCCAGTCGCCGGAGCGGCTGCGTCTGCTGCTCGTCCTGACCATTGTCGACATCCGTGCGGTCGGCCCCGGCGTGTGGAACAGCTGGAAGCGCCAGTTGCTCACCGAGTTGTTCGAGTCCGCCGAAGAGGTGCTGCGGCTGGGCCACAAACAGCGCGGCCGTGCAGACCGTGTCCACCTCAAGCAGGAATTGCTGCAAGAGGCGCTGGCTTGGACGCCCGCCAAATTCGCCGCTTATACCAAGCGGCTGGCCGAACCTTATTGGGTGGCAGAGCCTGATGACGTTTTGGAGAGCAACGCCCGCCATGTCGACAAGGCGGGGGCGGCCGATCTCTCCATCGCAGCAACGGTCTATCCGTCGCGCGGGGCGACGCTGGTGACGGTCTATGCCGCCGACCATCCAGGTCTCTTCTACCGTATTGCAGGCGGCATCCATCTGGCGGGCGGCAGCATCATCGACGCGCGCATCCACACGACACGTGACGGCATGGCGCTCGACAATTTCCTTGTGCAGGATCCGCTCGGCCGGCCCTTTGATGACATCCACCAGTTACAGCGCATTGAACAGGCGATTGAAGATGCGCTCGCCAATCGGGCCAAGCTGATCGAGCGGCTCGCGGCCCGCCCATTGCCGCGCGCCCGGGCGGAAGCCTTTGATATCGCGCCGAACATCCTTGTCGATAACCGGGCGTCAAACCGCTTTACGGTCATTGAGGCCAATGCGCGGGACCGTCCGGCCCTGCTCTATGATCTCGCTTTCGCATTGTTTGAAGCGCGCGTGACGATCCATTCCGCCCATATCGCAACCTATGGCGAACGCGCGGTGGACACTTTCTATGTGACCGATCTGACCGGCGACAAGATCATCAGCCCGAGCCGCACGGCGACGCTTGAAAAGTTGCTGCTGGGTGCCGCAGCAGGCCCACGCAAGGCTGCGAAAGCGGCCTGACGTTGGAGGCCAAGTCACCGTTTGTCCAGAGCGAAGTCGAGGGACGTTGGCGTTGCGTTGGGTGTCTCGACTTCGCTCGACACGAACGGATTTTTGATGGTGTCGGTGTCTAGTTCCGTCGCACCGGCGGCAGGCTGACCATGGCGATCAGGATGGCGCCCACCACATAGGCCAACCCTCCTGCGAGTTGGAACAGTCCATAGCCGCCTGTGAGATCATGTACTTTGCCGAAGCTGAGCACGCCGACGATGGTGGACGCCCAGGCCGCGACCTGAATCCAACCATAGATCGTGCCATAGCGGGCAAGGCCGAAGCGGCGGGCGACAAAGAAGGCGAACAGATCAATCTCCGCCCCCTGTTGGACGCCAATGGCCGCGACCGCGAGGAAGGCGACGGCCGGGCTCCCCGTCATCTGCCAGAGGAGGAAACAGCCGAGCGCCGGAACAAGCGTAAAGAAGAAGGCGACGCGCTGTGGATTGGCGCGGTCGAGCAGATAGCCGCAAGCGAGCCTGCCGACGACTTGCCCAGCGGCAAATGCGGAAATGCCAAGGGCAGCCGCACCGGCGGCAACCCCTTCTTCCAGCATCATCGGGACCATTTGGCTCAATATGCCGGAGCCGGGGAAATTGATGCACAACATGCTCAAGATCAGAAGCCAGAAGCCGGGAGAGCGGAGCACGGAGGGGTCTGTAACGTCCGGCGCGTCTTTCGTGAGCAGAGCCTCGGGCGTGCCCTTCAGCAGAAATAGGATGGCCGGCAAGCCGACCAGCCCGCTCAGCGCTGCCAGCAAGAGATACCCTGCCCGCCAGCCTTGGTTTTCAATCACCAGCCCGAACAAAGGAGGCATGAGCACGGCGGAGAGCGACAGGCCGGTCGCGGCCAGCGCCAGCGCCATGCCGCGATTGTCATGGAACCAGCCCGCGACCGCGCGCGTATAGGCGATGGAGGTGGTCCACACGCCGATCAGGCCCGTGATAAACACCATGACGCCAAACAGGGTTGGCACAAAAGGCATGATGGCAACGGTCAGGAACAACAAAGTGAGCATGGCCATGCCCAGCGCGTAGACGGGGCGGACGCCATAACGGTCCATCGCCCAGCCGACGACGGGGGCGGTCAGCGAACCGACCCCGACCAGCGCCTGAAGCTGCGAAAACTCCCCCAGCGTCCAGCCCGTTTCCTGCTGGAGGGGCGGAATGAAGATGCTGAAGACATAATAGAGCAGGTTAATTCCGGTCGCCGCAGCAAGCGCTGCGCCTGTCACCACCGGCCAACCACGCCGCCATTCGTCCATCCTCATCTCCCTTTAGGGCAAATCGCCCAAAATAGAGCGCTGACCCGATTGACGTTAACGTCAACGGTTCCTATCCCGTCGTCAAGAGAGGTTACCTGGAGTCTGACGCATGAATCTTGAATTCAGCCCCGAAGAAATCGCCTTCCGTGACGAAGTGCGCACTTTCATCGCCGAGAACTATCCCGTCGAACTGCGCGGCAAGCAGGACGAAGGGGACGAATTGTCCAAAGAAGACTTTCTGAGCTGGCATAAAGTGCTCGCCAAAAAGGGTTGGGTCGCGCCGGCATGGCCGGTCGAATATGGCGGCACCGGCTGGACGCCGACGCAGCGCTACATCTGGTCGGAAGAAACGGCGCGTGCCGATTGCATCCGTCTGATGCCTTTCGGCCTCACGATGGTCGGCCCCGTCATCTACACCTTCGGCACGCCGGAGCAGAAAGCCAAGTTCCTGCCGCGCATCCTGTCCGGTGAGGATTGGTGGTGTCAGGGGTATTCGGAACCGGGTTCCGGCTCCGACCTTGCTTCGCTGCGCACCAAGGCGGTGCAGGATGGCGACCATTATGTCGTCAACGGCCAGAAGACCTGGACGACGATGGCGCAATATGCCGATTGGGGCTTCTTCCTCGTCCGCACCAATGCCGATGCCAAGCAGCAGGAAGGCATCAGCTTCCTTCTCGTCGACATGAAGACGCCGGGCATTGAAGTCCGTCCGATCATCACGCTCGGCGGTGAGCATGAAGTCAATGAAGTCTGGCTGGAGGACGTGCGCGTGCCCGTTGAAAACCGTGTTTATGAAGAGAATAAGGGCTGGACCTGCGCCAAGTTCCTTCTCGCGCATGAACGCTCGGGCATTGCCGGTGTTGCCGCCTCCAAGCGTGGTGTGGAAAAGATCAAGGAAATCGCCAAGACCGAGATGGATGATGACCGTCCGTTGCTCACCAACCCGTTCTTCCGCCGCAAGGTGGCTGAACTGGAAATGGATCTGACGGCGCTTGAATATACCGAACTGCGCACGCTGGCCGGTGAAGCACAGGGCAAGGGCCCGGGGCCGGAATCGAGCCTCCTGAAGATCAAGGGGTCCGAAATCCAGCAGCGCATCACCGAACTGACGCTGGAAGCGGCTGGCCATTATGGCGCGCCTTACTTCCGTGGCTTTGGCGAAGGTGACAATGAGCACCCGATTGGTCCGGAATATGCCAACCGTTCGGCACCCGTCTATTTCAACGTCCGCAAGACGACGATTTATGGCGGATCGAACGAGATCCAGCGCAACATCATCGCAAAGATGGTGCTCGGACTTTAATCGTAATTCTCCCCTCCCGCTTGCGGGAGGGGCCGGGGGAGGGCGAGTTGGCCTGCATGGCTCGCTGCGCTCGCTACCTCCCCGAACCCCTCCCGCGTGCGGGAGGGGATACTGACCTGGAGAGAGGCAACCATGGATTTCAATTACACCGACACGCAGGACATGCTGCGCGACACGCTCGCCCGTTTCCTTGCTGACACCTATGATTTTGAAGCGCGCAAGAAGATGATTGCCAGCGATGCAGGGCGTGATCCCGGCATCTGGCGCGCACTTGCGACTGAACTCGGCATCCTGTCGGCGCCATTCTCGGAAGAGCAGGGCGGCCTTGGCGGCGGCGCAATTGAAAACCTTATAATGATGGAAGAACTCGGCAAGGTCATTGCCGTAGAGCCCTATCTCCAGACGGTCGTTATCGGCGGCGGTGCGCTGAAGGCTGCGGGCGGCGCTTTGGCGGATGCCGTCATCCCCGAAATCATCGGCGGCAATGTCATCATCGGCTTTGCCTATGCGGAACCCAAGGGCCGCTACAATCTTGCCAATATCTCGACGACGGCAAAGAAGGACGGCGCGGGCTATGTGCTCAACGGGCACAAGGCGGTTGTCTATGCAGCCCCATGGGCAACGCATCTTTTGGTCACAGCGCGCACCGGCGGCAGCCAGCGCGAACGCGCCGGGGTTGACCTCTTCCTGATCGATGCGAAGTCAGCCGGCATCACGCGCCGCGACTATCCGACCGTCGATGGCTTCCAGGCATCGGAAGTTTACTTCGAAAACGTCGCCATCCCTGGCGATGCGCTCCTGTCCGGCGGCATTGATCTGATCGAACAGATTGTCGACGAAGCCACCGTTGCCGTTTGCGGCGAAGCCTGTGGCGTCACGCGTAAGCTGCACGAAGGCACGCTCGATTACTCCAAGCAGCGCCAGCAGTTCGGCCAGCCGATTGGGCGCTTCCAGGTGCTCCAGCATCGCATGGCGGATATGTTCCTTGAAGTGGAACAGATCATGTCGATGACGTTGATGGCCACGCTCAAGCTCGATCTGCCTGCTGCAGAACGCAAGGCGATGGTGAGCCTTGCCAAGGCGAAGGTCTCGCGCTCAGCCAAATTTGTCGGCCAGAACGCGGTGCAGACGCATGGCGGCATCGGCATCACGCAGGAATTGGCCATTGGCCATTATTTCAAGCGCGCCACCATGATCGAAGGTCAGTTCGGCTCGGCTGACTGGCACCTTGACCGGTATGAACAGCTGACGCTATCCGACGTGGCATGATCACCTATCGGGCGCCGCGCGTCGAAGAGGCGCCGGCGCTCGTTGCCCTTGGCCGCAATTCTTTTGTTGAAACCTTCGGGCATTTGTACCGGCCGGAGGACCTCGCCTCCTTTTTGTCGCATGCGTATGATCCGGGTGGCGTCGCCCACCAGATCACTAGCTCGCGTTATCAATTCCGCGTGGCCGAGGAAGACGGCCAGATGGTCGGCTATTGCAAGCTCGGGCTTGATAGATCGCTCGACTATGATCCCGGAAACAAGGCGGTCATGGAACTGCGCCAGCTTTATTTGATGGCGTCGCACCATGGGACGGGCGTCGCGCAAACGCTGATGGACTGGGCGCTTGCCGAAGCCGACGCGCTCCGTGCCGATGAGATGATCCTCTCCGTCTGGGCCGAGAATACCCGCGCCCAGCGGTTCTATCACCGCTATGGATTTGAATGGATTGCCGACACCTATTTCATGGTCGGCAATCACCGCGATGATGAGTTTCTATACCGCCGCATCCTGCGCTGAACCCCGCCGAAACGTCTGATTTCTCGCCTTATGTTGCACTGCACAAAAAGTGCTTGCACAGCGGATGAATCGTGTTTATTGTGCACCGCAACATGGCAAAAGCACCAACCATAAAGGGGGCGGCAAAAACCGCCGGTCGCCAAAAGGCGGCACCAAGGGCGAAAGCCCCGAAGCCTGTTGTTTCAGGCGTAGACGCGCCCGTCCGCAAGGATGCGGCCACCAACCAAGGATTTGTGACGATGACCGAAGAAACCATCAAGACCGCCGCTGCCGACATGAGCGAAAAGGCAACGACGATGTTCCATGACATGACCGCCAAGGCGAAGGCCGCTTTTGAAAAGACCGGCGACATCTCGAAGGAAGCCGTTGAGTTCCAGAAGGCCAATCTTGAAGCTGTCGTTGCCTCGGGCAAGGCAGCGGCCAAGGGTCTGCAGGACGTGACCCAGCACAATGTCGAACTCGGCAAGAAGAGCTGGGAAGCCACGACCGCGCACATGAAGTCGCTCGCCGGCATGCAGTCGCCGGTTGATCTGATGAAGGCGCAGACCGAATTTGCCCGCGGCCAGTTCGATGCGATCGTGTCTGACTTTTCGAAGTCGACCGAATTCTACATGAAGCTCGCCGGTGAAATCGCCCAGCCGATCCAGAACCGCTATGCGGCGGCCACGGAACAGCTGAAGTCGCGCTTCGCCGCTTAAGCCAAAAATTTTCCTCTCCCGGAAAATGAAGGGGCCGCGTCGGGAAACCGGAGCGGCCCTTTTTCATGCGTTATCCATAGCTGTGGCTTGCCCTTGGGGTGTCACATGCCATATTCAAAGAAAATGATGCTCACCAACATGTCAGATAGGTCCGATAAGGACGACACCGGCACGGGGCTCGGCGTCGCGACCAAAACGCGCGACAAGACCAAGAAGCCGCAGCCCTATCGCGTGTTGATGCTCAATGACGATTACACACCGATGGAATTTGTCGTCCATTGCCTGCAACGCTTCTTCAAAATGGATCTGGAACAGGCCACGCGCGTGATGCTCCATGTCCACCAAAAGGGCGTCGGCATTTGCGGCACCTTCACCTATGAAGTGGCGGAAACCAAGGTCAGCCAGGTCATCGACTATGCCCGGCAGAACCAGCACCCGCTGCAATGCACGCTTGAAAAGGCCTGACGCACAGCCTGCGTGACCTCTGCCCCCAGCGTTGCTAAGCACCAGCAAAAGGGAGGGGGCGATATGCCAAAAGCAGCACTCATCATTGGCGCCGGAGATGCCACAGGCAGCGCGATTGCGCGTGCTTTTGCCGCTGAAGGCTATGTCGCCTGCGTCAACCGCCGCGCCCGCAATGCCGATCAACTCGAGGCGCTAGCGGCCTCCATCCGTGCGCAAGGTCATGACGCGCGCGCCTTTCCCGGTGACGCGCGTCTTGAAGATGAAATGATCGCCATGGTCGACACCATCGAGGCTGAGGTCGGTCCCATCGAAGTCGCTGTGTTCAACATTGGCGCGAATGTGCGGTTCGGCATCCGCGAAACGACGGCGCAGGTCTATCGCAAGGTCTGGGAAATGGCGGCCTTTGCCGGCTTCCTGATGGGGCGGGAGGCGGCGCGCGTCATGGTGCCGCGTGGGCAGGGCACGATCATCTTCACCGGCGCCACGGCCAGCCTGCGCGGCGGCACAGGCTTTTCCGCGTTCTCCGGCGCGAAGGGGGCGCTCCGCATGCTCGCCCAGTCGATGGCACGGGAACTGGGGCCACAGGGCATCCATGTCGCCCACAGCATCATCGATGGCGGCATCGACACCGAATTTATCCGCGGTCTGCGACCTGACTTTGAGGCGATCAAGGCAAAGGACGGCGTGCTCTCACCCGATGCCATTGCGCAGGCCTATGTGGGCCTCCACAAGCAACACCGCAGTGCCTGGACGCACGAACTGGACCTGAGACCATGGATGGAAAGCTGGTAAAGCGATGACCAAGACCTTTGAATTCATCTTCGATATCGCCGGGCCAAATGGCTATCTTGTCCATCGGGTGCTGCCGGATTTTTGCGCGCGCACAGGGGCGGAGGCGGTCTATGTGCCGGTCCTGCTCGGCGGGCTGATGAAGGCAACGGGCAATCGCCCGCCCTGGATGGTCTATGCCGATGTGCCTGCCAAGGTCGCGTATGACCAACTGGAGTTCCAGCGCTTCATTGCGGCCAACCAACTGTCCAACTTCAAAATGAACCCCCATTTCCCGCCCAATTCGCTGGCGGCTATGCGGGTGGTTGTCGCGGCTGGCCGTCTGGGCATCCAGCCTGCGGTGATCGAAACGTTGATGACAGCCATGTGGGAGGCGGGTGAGAACCTGTCCGACCGCGTGGTGCTACATACCGTGCTGGCCAAAGCAGGTCATGATGCCGACGCGCTGATGGCCGCCGCTGAACAGGATGACGTCAAAGCCGAACTGGTCAGCAACACCGAGCGCGCCGTTGCGCGCGGCGCCTTTGGCATTCCGACCTTCTTCGTCGGCGATGACATGTTCTTCGGCAAAGAGCGGCTGGCGCAGGTTGCCGAGGCTTTGACGTAGGCGCCCGACTGATTCCCCCGTTCGTCCCGAGCGAAGTCGAGGGACCTAGACAGTGCTGCGTGTCTCGACTTCGCTCGACACAAACGGGTGTGTGCGGTGTGCCCGTGAAACCTAGCGCAGCGCGGCTGACACCAGTGGCTGGATCCGCCGCACAATGATGGCGACGCCTGCCGCCGTCGGGTGGAGCTGATCCTTCAACAACAGCGACCGGTTGCCCGTCACCCCGTCCATGAAGAAGGGGTAGAAGCGCACGCCATGCTTCTTGGCGAGTGCTGGGTACATGCCGTCAAACTGCGCCCGGTAGGTCTTGTCGTTGTTGAATGAGGCCCGCATGCCTGCAAACAGCACGGGAATCTTCCGGCGCTTCAACTCGGCCAGCATTGCATCCAGATTTGCCTTCGCCTGTGCGGGCGGCAAGGCGCGGAGCATATCATTGGCGCCGAGTTCAAGGATGACCAGATCGGGCTTCACCTTCAGGCTCGTCAGCACCCAATTGAGCCGGGCGCGGCCCGCAGCGGTCGTCTCTCCCGATACGCCCGCATTGTGGACACGCACGGAAAGGCCTTGTTTGCGCAAGGCAGATTGCAACTGCGCCGGGAAGGACTGGCCCGCAGCAAGGCCATAGCCCGCGGTCAAACTGTCGCCAAAGGCCAGCACCAACTTCTCCCGCGCCATTGCCGGGGTCGCGAAAAAGCAAAGCAGTGCTTGGACAATTGCCAAAGCCAACCCATATGTCTTGAAACGCTTCATTCGAAAGCTTCCCTGTGTCAGAATCTCATCGTGCCGTTCCCCCCCATATTGTGATGAATGCCCGCAATGTCACCCTCAGCCTTGGGTCAGGCGAGGCGCGGGTTGATATTTTAAAGGGCATCAACCTTGAAGTGCGCCAAGGGGAGACCGTGGCCCTGCTCGGCCCCTCGGGCTCCGGCAAGTCATCGCTGATGGCGGTTCTGGCCGGATTGGAGCGCGCGTCCGGCGGCACGATTGAAACCGGCGGGCAGGATTTCGGCACGCTTGATGAAGATGGGCTGGCCAAAGCGCGGCGCGGGCGGATCGGCATCATCCTGCAGGCCTTTCACCTGCTGCCGACGATGACGGCGCTCGAGAACGTCGCCGTCCCGCTGGAATTGGCGGGGCTGGAGGATCCCTTTGGCCGTGCTGCGGCTGAACTGGAGCGGGTCGGCCTCGCCGGACGGACAGGGCATTATCCCGTGCAGCTTTCGGGTGGCGAACAGCAGCGCGTGGCCATTGCCCGTGCGCTGGCGCCGCGTCCGGAAATCCTCTTCGCTGATGAACCAACCGGCAACCTTGATGCCAAGACAGGCGCGCAGATAATGGATCTGCTCTTTGCCCGTCAGGCTGCGACAGGGGCCACCTTGTTCATCATCACCCATGATGCCGGGCTTGCGGCCCGGTGCGCGCGCGTGGTCGAAATGCAGGACGGCGCGATCTTGTCCGACACTTCGCCTGCCAGTCGCTAGACCAAGATAAAGCTATTTGAAGGAGACCCTCATGCCCCGTTCGCTCATTGCCGTATCGCTCTTCGCCCTGATGTCCGCGCCGCAAGTGGCGCTGGCCCAGCATGACCATTCTGCCCACGCCGAACCTGCTGCGGCGACACAGGATGCCGAGCTCAAGGCGTTCTTCGACAAATTCGATGCCGACCAGCTGGCGCGCTCGCCTTTGTCCAAATCCTATCGCGGCATCAAAGACGCCGATTACGGCAAATGGGATGACTTCACCGACGCGGCTGAGGCCAAGGACCATGCAGCGGACATGGCGGCGCTTAAGGAGATGCGCAAGCGGTTCGACCCGGCGAAAGTCTCCCCCGAAAGCCGCCTGTCTTACCGTCTGTTTGAAAAGGTACGTGCGCGGTCTGACGCAAACTTCAATTATCGCGGCTATGGTTACGTCTATGACCAGATGAATGGCGCGCAGAGTGAGCTGCCCGCTTTCCTCATCAACATTCACCGCGTCGACACCAAGGCGGATGCTGAAGCCTATGTCAGCCGCCTGCAGGGTATGGGGACCGCCCTGCGTCAGGCCACCGAACAGTCTAAGGCGCGTGCGGCCAAGGGCATCCTCCCGCCCAAATGGGTCTACCCCTATGTCATTGCCGATGCGAAGAATGTCGTCTCCGGCTTTCCCTTCACCAAGACCGAGACAGAAGCGCCGCTCTATGCCGATCTAAAGGCGAAAGTGACCAAGCTCGACATCCCGCAGGCCGAGAAGGACGCCCTCATTCAGGCAGGGGCCGATGCGCTGCTGACGTCGGTTAAGCCGGCCTATGCCGAACTCGTCACCGAGATGGAGCGGCAGGAAAAGCGGGCCGGCACCGATGACGGCATCTGGCGGTTCAAGGATGGCGCGGGCTATTATGCGCAGCTTTTGAAGAATTACACGACGACCGACATGACGCCCGATCAGGTCCACCAGCTGGGTCTTGATCAGGTTGCGCGCATCCACGGCGAAATGCGTGAGATCATGAAGAAGACCGGATTCCAGGGCGACCTCCCGGCGTTCTTCAAGTTCATGCGCGAAGATAAGCGCTTCTATGCGCCCAACACCGAAGAAGGCCGCGCCCTCTATCTGTCGGAAACGGAAAAAGCGCGCGACGCGGTGACAGCGCTTCTGCCCCAATATTTCGGCATTCTGCCCAAGGCTCCGCTGGTTGTGAAGCGGGTTGAGGCCTTCCGCGAAAAGTCAGCGGGCAAGGCCTTTTATCAGGGCCCATCGCCCGATGGGTCGCGCCCCGGCACCTATTATGCCAACCTCTATAACATGGCCGATATGCCGCTGACCGAGGTGGAGGCGCTTTTTTATCATGAAGGGCTGCCGGGCCATCACCTGCAGCGCACGATCCAGACCGAGCTGACCGAAATGCCGCCCTTCCGGCGCTTCGGCGGGTTCACCGCCTATACTGAAGGCTGGGGCCTCTATTCAGAAAAACTCGCCAAGGACATGGGGCTGTATACGGACCCTTATCGCGATTTCGGGCGGCTGCAGCTGGAGCTGCACCGTGCCATCCGGCTCGTTGTTGATAGCGGCCTGCACCACAAGCGTTGGACGCGTGAACAGGCAATCAAATATGTTGAGGACAATTCGGCCGACGCGCCGGGCGGCATCGTCAAGGCGATTGAGCGCTACATCATCTATCCGGGGCAGGCGACGGCGTACATGGTGGGCCGCCTGAAGATCAGCGCGCTGCGTGACAAGGCGCAAGCGGCCTTGGGCGATAAGTTCGACATGCGCGGCTTCCACGATGTCGTCCTGAAAGACGGGCCAGTGCCGCTCGATGTGCTGGAAGAACAGGTTGATGCCTGGATTGCGTCCAAGAAATCGTGAGTCTCGTTTGGCGTCTTGCGCTGCGTGATCTGCGCGGCTCCCGGGCGGGCTTGCGGCTGTTGGCCGTGTGCCTGTTCTTGGGGGTCGCCGCGCTTGCGGGGATTGGCAGTCTGTCGAGCGCCATCTTAGGCGGCCTGTCAGAACGCGGGCAGCTGATCTTGGGCGGCGACGTCCAGTTTGAAGCGGCGCAACGCCAGGCGGATCCGGCGGAGCTTGCCGCGTTTGAAAAGCTGGGCTCCGTCTCTGAAGTTGTCCGCATGCGCGCGATGGCGATCCGTGCGGACACCGGCACATCCCTGCTGTCCGAACTTAAGGGCGTGGATAAGGCCTACCCGCTTTATGGCGAACTGACGCTCCAAAAAGGCGCGCTCGGCACGCGGCCCAAGGGCAATGATGTCGTTATTGCGGAAGGCCTTTCGGACCGGCTCGGCCTGAAGCCGGGGGACCGGTTCCGTATGGGCGAAGCAGACTTCCGCGTCATGGGCATCATCGGAGAAGAGCCCGACCGGTCGGGCTCCGGCTTTACCTATGGGCCTGCTGTCATCGCCGACATGGAGGGGCTGGCCGCAACGCAGCTTGTCCAGCCGGGCAGCTTGTTTTCGGCAAGTTATCGCATCCGGCTGAAGCCGGGCGTGACGCCCGAGGCGGCGGCGCAGGTGATCAACACGCAGTTTAAAGGCGCGGGCTGGGAAGTGCGTGACCGCAGCAACGGCGCACCGGGCACCCGCCGTTTTGTGGAACGGCTCGGCCAGTTTCTGGCGCTCGTCGGGCTGACCGCGCTTGCCGTGGCGGGCATTGGCGTCGGCAACGGTGTCGCGTCCTGGCTGGAGGGCAAAAGCGGCAGCATCGCCATCATGAAGGTGTTGGGGGCGGACAGCCGCACGATCTTCCTTGTCTATCTCGTCCAGATCGTCGTTGTGGCGGCCCTTGCCATTGTCGCAGGGCTTTTGGTCGGGGCGCTGGCGCCGTCGATGATTGTGCGCTTCGCAGGGGACGTCCTGCCTGTGCCGCCAAGGCTCGATTTCTATCCGATCCCGCTGGCGCTCGCCGCGGCCAATGGCCTGCTCATTGCGCTGCTCTTCGCGCTGGCCCCCTTGGCCCGTGCCCGCGCAGTGACGGCGGCGAATTTGTTCCGCACAGGCGTTGAGGGCAGTGGGCGACCGGGCGTCCGCGTGCTCCTTGCCATTGTTGCGATTGCGGGCCTGATCGCCGCGCTTGCGATCCTGACCGCGCGGGAACCCTTCTTTGCCGCGATGTTCGTGGCGAGCGTTCTTGGCCTGCTTCTCCTCCTTACCCTGCTTGGTGTCGCGATCCGCGGCCTGGCCGCGCGCCTGCCGCATCCAAAGGCGCCGCTTGCCCGTCTGGCGGTTGCCAACCTCCACCGCCCGGGCGCGCAGACCGGTCGGCTTGTGGTGGCGCTTGGACTTGGCTTGACCCTGTTTGCGACGCTCGCCGTCATCCAAACGAGCCTCAACAGCCAGATTGAAAGCACCATCCCCAAACGCGCGCCAAGCTTCTTCGCGCTCGACATTCCCAAAGAGGATGCGCCCCGCTTTCAGGCCCTTGTGCAGAAAGAAGCACCGGGCGCGGATATTCAGATGGTCCCCAATTTGCGCGGGCCGGTGGTCGCGATTGCGGGCAAGCGCGTCGCCGACATGAAGGAGATCCCCGACGATGCATGGTTCCTGCGAGGTGACCGGGGGCTGACCTTTGCGGCGGACATTCCGCCGGGCAGTCGGGTGACTCAAGGCACATGGTGGCCCAAAGACTATAGCGGCCCGCCGCTCGTTTCGATTGATCAGGAGGCGGCGCAGGCGGCCGGGCTCAAGATTGGCGACACGATGATTGTCTCTGTGCTGGGCGTGGAGATTGAGGCGCGGATTGCGTCCATGCGCGAGATTAACTGGGACACGCTCGGCTTCAACTATGTGCTGGTGTTCGACCCCGCCTCGCTGACGGGTGCGCCCTACACCTATGCTGCAACGCTCGGCATGCCGCTGTCCCGTGAAACCGCGGTCAGCCGCGCGGTCGCAGGCGCCTTTCCGGCGGTGTCGATGGTGCGCATCAAGGATGTCATCACACAGGTGTCGGATCTGCTGAACCAGCTCGCCACGGCCATCGCCATTGCCGGGTCGGTCGCTATCCTGGCGGGCATCGCGGTGCTGATCGGTGCGATTTCGGCGGCCCGCCGGACACGCAGCTATGACGCCGTCCTGCTCAAGCTGCTGGGCGCGACACGCGGGCAGGTATTGCTCGTTCAGGCGATCGAATATGCTGTCCTCGGCCTCATTCTCTCCGGTCTGGCGCTGGCGATCGGCAGTGCGGCGGGCTGGTTTGTCACGACCCGCGTGTTCGAACTGGGCTGGACGCCGGACTGGCCGGTGGTCATCGGGACCGTGGCGGCCGGAGGGCTGGGTACGCTGGCCTTGGGCCTGCTGGGCGCCCTTCCGGTCTTGCGTGCACGTCCAGCGGCTGCCTTGCGGACGCTCTAATCGGTCCCGCCACTGCTGCCTTGAGGCCACAGGTGAGACGCAAACCGCGAATATTCGGGCCGAATCCTCTTCCCGCGCGCGCCGATTCAAGGTAGATCGCGCCCAATTGAGATCAACAATGGAGTTTTGCTTATCCCTCCGATGACCCCCCGGCGCCCCATGGGCCCTGGCCCTGCGCCGATGAACGGACCGCGCTTCAACCAATTCATCGTGTCGCCCAAGGTGCGCGTGATTGATGAGAACGGCGAAAATCTGGGTGTGATGTACACCCGCGAAGCGATTGATCAGGCAGCCGGAGTCGGCCTTGATCTGGTTGAAATCTCGCCGAACGCTGATCCGCCCGTCGCCAAATTCCTCGACATCGGCAAGTTTAAGTACGAGGCCCAGAAAAAGGCCAACGCCGCGCGTAAGTCGCAGAAGACGCAGGAGATCAAAGAGATCAAGATGCGTCCGAACATCGACGATCACGATTATGAAGTGAAGATGCGCGCGATGCACAAGTTCATCGGCGAAGGCGATAAGGTGAAAGTCACCCTGCGCTTCCGTGGCCGCGAACTCGCCCATGGGCAGCTCGGTATGAAGCTGCTCCAGAAGGTACAGGAAGACATGGCCGAAGAAGCCAAGGTCGAACAGTATCCTCGCATGGAAGGCCGTCAGATGCTGATGGTGCTCGCACCGAAGTAAGCCGAACGCGCCGCCGATTGCGCCAACGAATTTGGGCGGGCCTGCACACAGACCCGCCCTTTTTGCTGATTGTCAGATCACCTAACCAAGTGTTGCATTTCTGCCGCTAGCGCGCTGAATTTCATCCAAACTGGCGCCGAAGTGCTGGCAATCCAGCAAAAGCCACCTATTTGCAGCCCATAACAAAACATACCGTTTCAACTCCCCAGTTCTGAGGATGTCTTTCATGAAAAAAACCATTTTGCTGGCGTCGGCAGCTTTTGCCGCGCTGTCCGCCCCTGTTTATGCGCAGGACGCTGTTACTGCCCCGCAGGACGAAGCCGCCTTTGCAGATGACAGCGAAATCATCGTCACGGCCACCCGCCGTGAACAGCAGCTTTCGGATGTGCCGCTTGCCGTATCGGCCATTGGTGCTGAAACGCTCGCCCGTTCGGGTGCGTCAGACATCCGCCAGCTCAACCAGTTGTCCCCCTCGCTGCTCGTGTCGTCGACCTCTTCGGAAGCTGCTGGTGGCGGTGCCCGTATCCGCGGCATCGGTACGGTCGGGGACAATCCCGGCCTCGAAAGCTCCGTCGCGACCTTTGTCGACGGCGTTTACCGCAACCGCGCGGGCGTCGGCCTGACCGAACTTGGCGCGATTGACCGCATCGAAGTGTTGCGCGGCCCGCAAGGCACACTGTTCGGCCGCAACGCCTCTGCCGGTCTTATCCATGTGATCACGGCCAAGCCGTCGGACGAATTTGGTGGCAGCTTGGAAGCCAGCTACGGCAATTATGACGCCTATCGCCTTGTCGGTGGTATCACTGGCCCGGTGACGGACACGGTCTCCGCCCGTCTGGACGCCATCTACTCCAAGCGTGACGGCTTCCTGACCGATGTTGTGTCGGGCCGCACTGTTAACAACCGCGACCGCTATTTGCTGCGTGGTCAGGTGTTGTTTGAGCCCTCGAGCGATCTGTCCTTCCGCCTCATTGCCGACTATTCGGACCGCAATGAAGAATGCTGTGCCGCAACCTATTATCCGGCCAGCCTTGTGACGGCGGGTGCCGGTGGCACCATCAACCGCAGCGCCAGCCCGATTGCCGCTTTGGTTCGTGGTCTGGGCGGCATCGTCAACGACAATATTTTTGTCCGCGACACCTCGATCACGCCGGGCCAGTCCTATCGCGGCGACGTGCGTGACTGGGGCGTCTCGGGTGAGCTAAATTATGATCTGGGCGGCGCCAAGCTGACCTCGATCACCGCCTATCGCGACTGGCGCTGGCTGCGTGGGCAGGATGCGGACTTCAACAACCTCGACATTCTGCACCGCCAGGATGATGGCACGGCGAACCAGAAGTTTTCCACCTTCACGCAGGAAATCCGGCTGCAGGGCAATGCGCTGGGGGATAAGCTTGATTGGCTCGTCGGCGGCTATTTCGCCAATGAAGATCTGACGCTGAACGACAACCTCGCTTATGGCGCAGACTATACGCGCTACGCCGATGCGCTGACCCGTCTCTCCAGCCCGACCTTCCCGGGCTATGCCGCCATCGGTGGTCTCCTGAGCCCGACGGCACCGCTGACGCTGCGGGGCGTGCAGATCAACGACAGCTATAAGCAGAACAGCCGCAACTGGGCGCTGTTCACGCACAACACGCTGAACCTGACCGACAAGCTCTCGCTCACGGTTGGCGTGCGCTACACCAATGAGAAGAAGACGCTCGACGCCGCGTTCACCGACAACAATGTCATGTGCCGCGCGCTCTCTGCCCTGCCGACGGCGCATCCGCTTTATGGCACAGGCCAGCTCGCCTGCATCATCCCGTCCATCCCGAACGGCAGCTATGCTCAGGACAATGCGGTCATCAAGGAGAACAAGTTCACCGGCACGGCTGTCCTCAGCTACAAGCCCAGCGACGATGTGCTGACCTATGCCAGCTTCTCGCGTGGCTATAAGGCCGGTGGCTTCAACCTTGACCGCAACAGCCTCTATCGCCTTGGCCGCAGCAGCGTTTCGAACGGCAACCGCGCGATCGACGGCAGCGTCATCAACAC
>JBBATS010000010.1:22747-67482 GCA_040398625.1 Chakrabartia sp.
GCATCGGCGAGAAGCTCGCCTGCGCTGCCCGATGATTTGAGGGCCCGTTCGGTCTTGAGAATACGGTCGGCCAATATCGCCAGACGGTCGCTCGTCCAGCGGCCCGTCTGATCGGTAATGGCGGGCTTTTCCTTCCAGAAAATCGCTTTGCCGCGTGCCTCGACAACATCGGCGGGGGTGCGGCCCGCGTCGACATCCTTGCGTAAGGCGGCGAGCAGGACCGTGCGTTTGAACAGGGCGCGCAGAACCGGAATCCCCGACAGACCGGACTGGGCAAGCTTGGCAAGTTCAGAGGCGGCCCGGTCCGGATGTCCGCTCATCACGCCGTCCACCACGCGGGAAAGTTCGCCCTCAATATTCTCCGCACTGATCGCGGCATAATCTTCCACGCCTGCCTCGGCGGGGCGGTCGGGCGCTGCATCAAGGAACAGGGCCAGCTTTTCAACTTCCTGCGCCATCACCGCGCGATCATTGCTGCACGCGGCAGGCAGCGCCCGGCACAGATCGCGCGACAGTCGCAGCCCGGCCTCGCGGCCCAAGGCATCAGCAATCTGGAGGAGGGCGGCAGGCTTTGGCTCATAGCTCTGGTGGGCCAGCGCCAGCTTGCTGTCGAGCGCGAGTTTGACGAGGGCAGAGGTTGGCCGCAGTGCGCCGGCAATGGCGACCACCGGGTTGCCCGCCACAGAGGCTTCGAGCAGGCCCTGCACAGCTGTGACGACATCGTCGGTCGCGGGTTGGATGCGGATCCAGCGCTTGCCGCCGAACATCGAAATGCTCGCCGCTTCATCAAGCAGACGCGATGGATCAGATTTCAGGTCAGACGATTCAAGGTCGATCCGTTCGGCATCGGCCCCCATGGCGCGTTCCAGCCTGCGGGCGAGCGCGACGGACCCGGCCTCATCGGGACCGTAGAGCAGGAAGAAGCGGAAGCGCGCATCGGCCGCATCCAGCGCGCGCGGGGTTTCTGTATCGGTGCCCTTCACTTGGGCTGTGGCGATGCCGTCGCCTGCTGCGCCAGCCGGGCCACGATCTGATCGGCCACGATATCGCTCAGTCGTTCCAGCGCCGTGTTCTCCGCCGCGACGGCCGCATATTCAGACGAGACCACGTCGATGCCCGCGTCCGAACCGGCGGTGGCATCAATCAGCACCGTATCGCTGGCCAGATCGACAAGCTTATAGCGCGCACGCAGCGTCCGGCGTTCGCGCGTGACCACATCGTCACGGCGGACACCAAAGCCGGTGATCTGATCATCGAGTTCAACGTCCAGCCGGTAACGCTTTTGCCCTTCGGCAACCGCGCCAAAGCGTCGCAGCAGCGAATCGCGCATCAGCCAACCGGCCTTGCCGGGAATGGCCGACACCTCGACGGCGCCGAGCAATTGGCCTGCCGCTCCCTGACTGCCGCCGCTGTAAAGCGGCTTCAGCCCGCAGGCAGACAGCAGCAACGCAAAGAGGAGGACGGCAAAGCGGCTCATGCGACGATGTTAACGAGGCGACCGGGCACGACAATGACTTTCTTCGGCGTCGCCCCATCCAGCGTGCGGATGATCTTGTCCGACGAGAGCGCCAGCGCCTGAAGCGCATCCTTGTCCATGTCCTTGGCCACTGTCAGCGTATCGCGCAGCTTGCCGTTCACCTGCACGGCAATGGTGACTTCATCATCAACGAGCAAGGCAGGGTCATGGTCCGGCCAAGGTTGGGTGGAGACGAGACCGGCTCCGCCCATATGCGCCCAGCCTTCTTCGGCCAGATGTGGCAGCATGGGGGCGATGAGACGCGCGAGCGTGCGGATGGCGGTGGTGCGCGAGGCCGAGGGTGCCGCCTTCTCAATGGCATTCACCAGCTCATGCACCTTGGCGACGGCCTTGTTGAAGGTCAGTGCCTCGATGTCGACTGCAATGCCGGCAATGGCTTTGTGCAGCAGCTTGTCGATGGACTTGTCTTCGCCCGTCGCGTTTTCAACGGTGTCGAACAATCGCCAAATCCGATTAACGAAGCGCCAGGTGCCTTCGATGCCGCTTTCCGACCATTCCAGATCGCGTTCGGGCGGGCTGTCCGACAGCATGAACCAGCGCACGGCGTCCGCGCCATATTGGTCGAACATCGGATCAGGATCGACGACGTTCTTCTTGGACTTGGACATCTTCTCGATGCGGCCGCGCGTGACGGGCGCGCCATCAAGCGTCGTGACGACCTCGCCCGCGATGCGGACATCTTCCGGGCTGAGCCAAGTGCCTTCGGGTGACTTGTAGGTCTCATGCGTCACCATACCCTGCGTGAACAGCGCTGCGAACGGTTCCGTGATGCCGATCTTGCCAATGCGCTCCAGCGCGCGGGTCCAGAAACGGGCGTAGAGCAAGTGGAGGATCGCATGTTCAATGCCGCCAATATATTGGCCGACGGGCAACCATGCTTCGGCCTCTTCGCGGTCGAACGGCTTGTCATCGGGCTGGCTGGCAAAACGAATGAAGTACCAGCTGGAATCCGCGAACGTGTCGAGCGTGTCGGTCTCGCGCTGCGCCGGTTCCTTACAGTTCGGGCAAAGGACATTCTTCCATGTCGGGTGGCGGTCGAGCGGATTGCCCGGCACATCGAAGGTCACATCCTCGGGCAGCTTCACCGGCAGCTGGCTGCGCGGCACCGGCAGGACGCCGCAAAAGTCGCAATGGATGATGGGGATCGGCGTGCCCCAGTAACGCTGTCGGGAGACGCCCCAGTCGCGTAGCCGATATTGCGTCTGGCCTTCACCCCAACCCTCATGCTGCGCCTTGGCGATGACGGCGGCTTTGCCATCGTCCACCGTCATGCCGTTGAGCCAGTGTGAGTTCACGATACGTCCGGGGCCTGTATAGGCGACGTCGCCGTCAAAGTCGGAGTCTTCGTTGTCGCCTTCTGCCACCACACGGCGCACGGGCAGATCATATTTGCGGGCGAAATCCAGATCGCGCTGGTCATGCGCGGGGCAGCCGAAAACAGCGCCCGTGCCATAGTCCATCAACACAAAGTTCGCGACATAGACGGGCAGATGCCAGGCTGGATCAAGCGGATGCTCGACCGACAGGCCGGTGTTGAAGCCGCGCTTTTCAGCGGTCTCGATTTCGGCAGCCGTCGTCCCGCCCTTTTTGCAGTCAGCAATAAAGTCCTGCAGCCGCGGGGCATTTTCCGCCAGCGCCTGCGCCAAAGGATGTTCGGCGGCAATGGCGACAAAGCTTGCACCGAACAGCGTGTCGGGCCGCGTGGTGAATACGTCGATGCCATCTTCCCCGCCAACCAGATCGAACGTCAGGTTCAGGCCCTGGCTTTTGCCGATCCAGTTTTCCTGCATCAGCCGGACCTTTTCGGGCCATTGGTCGAGCGTTTCGAGGCCCTCCAAAAGCTCATCGGCAAAGTCAGTGATCTTGAGGAACCACTGGTTGAGCTTCTTCTTCTCAACGAGCGCGCCGGAACGCCAGCCGCGTCCGTCGATCACCTGTTCATTGGCGAGCACCGTCATGTCGACCGGGTCCCAATTGACCGTCGATTCCTTGCGGTAGACGAGACCGGCCTTGTACATGTCGAGGAACAGCGCCTGTTCCTGTCCGTAATATTCGGGCTCGCAGGTCGAAAGCTCACGCGTCCAGTCAATGGCGAGGCCAAGGCGCTTGAGCTGCTTTTTCATCGCCTCGATGTTGGACCGCGTCCAATCTCCGGGATGGACCTTCTTCTCCATCGCCGCATTTTCAGCCGGCATGCCAAAGCTGTCCCAGCCCATCGGGTGGAGCACGGCATGGCCGGTCATCCCCTTATAGCGCGCCAGCACATCGCCCATCGTATAGTTGCGGACATGGCCCATATGGATGCGCCCGCTGGGATAGGGGAACATCTCCAGCACGTAGGCCTTGGGGCGCGGGTCACTGGCGGGCGGGGCGGTGAAGACGCCTGTCTCCTCCCAAATCTTCTGCCAATGGCCATCGGCCTTAAAGGGGTTGAAGCGCGTGCTCATAAGATCAACAGCCTGAATTTGGGGCGAGAGTGTCCCGCTCAATAGCGGTCACATCCCACGTGTAAATGCACCACGCAGGACCATGGGGCCGACGGGGAACCGAAATTTAGCCTGCGATCGCGGCGCGGCGAAGGTCGCGGGCCTTGGTGAGGATGATTTCCTCAAGCTTCTGAATGGTTGCAGCCTGAATCGGCGCATCCACCCATGTCCCATTCTGGTTGATCTGACGGCTGCCCGCGACCCGCATCGCATCGGCGCGCAGGTCCTGATCGAGAATGGAAACGGTGAGCTTCATGCGCTCACCCGGATTGTTCGGGTTCGAATACCAGTCCGTCACGATGACGCCGCCATTCGAATCAGCCTGCAACAGCGGCATGAACGAAAGCGTGTCGAGCGTGGCGCGCCACAGATAGGCGTTGACGCCAATCGTGGTCACCTTGGATGCGGCAAGGTCTGACTTTTTCCGGACGCTTTCCTTGTTCTTTCCGCCGCCGCTGATTCCCTTGGACAGGTCTTCCTTCACCCAAGAGCAGGCAGGCAGCGCCACGAGGAGCGAAAGGGCGGTGACAGCGGAAAAAGTGCGACGCATGAAAATCCTCGTAAAAACGCAGGCCAACTGGGGCCGCGTTATAGGCGGATTGCCCGTCTCCGCAAGGTGGTGACGCGACAGGTTGTTGAAGTCTTGCAACAGGCTTGCAATATTTGTCGGGCAACTGATGTCTATGGCCTGATTCTTGTAGGGCGATGCACATCCGTGTGCCAAGGGAAGAGAATGATGAGTCGAGGGGGCAAATTTGGTTTGGTAAGCGCGGCATCCGCTGCGCTTTGCCTTGCCTTGTCTCCGGCCATTGCGGCAAGCCTGCAGTCAGGCGGCCCTGCCCCCTTTAAGATTTCGCGCGTCGGCTTTGGAAGCTTTACGCCTGCCGCCGCTGATCCAAAGCTTGCCGCTGCGTTTGCACGCAGCACTTTGGCGACATCCGGTTTCCGGTTTACGCCCGCCAGCTCGGCGTCCAAGGCCAACCGCAAGGTGACAGTTGCTGTTCGGGCACGCTCGACCGCTGTGACACCGTCGGCAGACCGCCCTTCGACGAATGCTGCCCTGATGAATGTGGCGCCTGTTGCTTATAATCTGGGCGTTTCGGTGGGCTGGAAGCGCTTTGCGATTTCGGGTGATGTGGCAACGGCCGATCTTGGTCTCGCGCAGGGCCGCCGTCAGGCTGCCGATGTTGGCGTCAGCTACACAGTCAAGAAGTGGACCACGCGCGTCCAACTCGCTGCCGAACGTCCGGTCGGTGCCGAACCGCGGATCGTCGATTCGGGTGAAAGCGTTGCTGTGGACTTTGGCGGTTCCTACAGCCTGAACCGTAATATCGCGGTGACAGCGGGTGTCCGCTACAAGTCGGAACGCAACAACCGTCTGGAAGCCTTGCAAGACAACCGCCGTGACAGCCAAGCGGTGTATCTCGGAACAGCCTTCCGCTTCTAAGTCGGGCCGCTTCTAACCGCGTCTGACGGTCAGCCCGTCAATCGCTGCCCATCCATAAATGCCCGTTTGTCTCAGCGCCTTGAATCGGGCGCGCGTCATGCCGCCGAGTGCAATGACGGGCCGCTTTGCCTGACGGGTAAGGCTGGCGAGATGAAGGGGCCCCTTGCCCGATTTTCCGGGGTGGCTGCGGGTCGCGAAGACGGGTGAAACAAATAGAAGCTGCGCCCCCGCCCGTTCAGCCGCCCGCATTTCCCGCAGCGAATGGACAGGGGCGGTCACCGCACCCTTATGGCGGCCATGACTGCCTTCTGCGCCCCAATATCGGGCAAGGCGGGCAGGTCCGGCGAGCAGCAGCACATGCTTATTGCGCCGCGCGATCACCTGAATGGACTGAAACAGCGCCCGCCGTTCTGTCTCCGGTGTCGCATAATGGCGAAAGATGATGCCCGAACCCTTGGGCAGTGCCCGCACGGCATCAATCAGGCCCGCGCCTAAACGCTCATCCGTCATCAGCCAGATGCGGGGCAAGGCTTGGGCGGAGGGACGGTGGCGCTTTGGCATTCCCGCCCCTATAGCGCGGCCATGACGACCGACGCAAAGCACCGCTTGAGGGATGTCCGCGCAGAGATGGCGAAGGCCGCCAAAACGGCTGCCCGCGATCCGGCAGATATCGCCCTGATTGCCATTTCGAAGACGCAGGATGCCGATGCCATCCGTCCCCTGATCGAAGCCGGCCAACGGCTGTTTGGGGAGAACCGCGTGCAGGAAGCGCAAAGCAAATGGCCCGATCTCATTGCAGAGACACCCGATATCGAGCTGCATCTGGTCGGCCAGCTCCAATCCAATAAGGCCGAAGATGCGCTGCGGCTGTTCGACGTGATCCATTCGGTGGACCGTGCCTCGCTCATTGCGGCGCTGGGCAAGGCGCAGGTGAAGACGGGGCGGCACTTGCGCTATTTCCTGCAGGTCAACATCGGGGAGGAAGACCAAAAGGGCGGCTGTGCGGCAACGGATGTGCCGGACTTGCTGGCCGCCGCCCGTGCGGCTGGGCTGGATATGGTGGGCCTGATGGCGGTCCCGCCTGCCGACACAGAAGCCGCCCCCTATTTCGCGCTGCTCGCCAAGATCGCGCGCGATAATGGACTGACACAGCTGTCCATGGGTATGTCGGGGGACTTTGAAGCGGCGATCATGCTCGGGGCGACGCATGTCCGCATCGGCACCGCTTTGTTTGGAGCGCGCTGATGCGGTTTGATGGGATCATCTTCGATTTTGATGGTGTGCTGATTGAGAGCGAACATGTCAGCACGCTCCATATTGCTGAACTGCTGACGTCGCTGGGTCATCCGACCAGCTATGCAGAGGCGCACACGCAGTTCGTTGGTGTCGGCGGGCCTGCCTTTGTGGAGGCGGTCGGCAATTGGATTGGCGGCGAGATACCGGAGGCTTTTTTTGAAGCGCGTAAGGCAGAAGACGCCCGTGTGATGCATGAGGGGCTCGATGCCGTGGATGGCGCCGTCCGCTTTGTTGAAACGCTGCCCCTCGATTTTCCGCGTGCGATTGCTTCTTCAAGCACGACGCATTGGATCCGCACGCACTTGGCGCATCTTGGCCTGTCGGATGTCTTTGGTGATCACGTCTATTCGGGCCGCGAACATGTGACGCGGGGCAAGCCTGCGCCGGACATCTATCTCCATGCGGCCGAGGCTCTGGGGATCGATATCACGCGCGCCGTCATCCTCGAAGATTCGCCGGTGGGGGCGACTGGCGCTGTCGCGTCCGGTGCGTTCGTCATCGGGCTGGCGGCCGGTCGCCATTGCAACGACGGGCATGATGCGCTGCTTTTGGATAAGGGTGTCGACGCAGTGGCGCACAGCTTTGACGAGGTGGTGGCGTTGCTCGCCTAAAGCGCGTGGCCGGTCCGGTCCCGCTTGGTATCCAGATAGCGGGCATTGTGCGGATTAGGCGGCAATTTGTGGGGCACCCGCTCGATCACCTCCACGCCCTCCGCTGCGAGCCGTGCGACCTTTTCCGGATTGTTGGTCAGCAGACGGATGCGATCCTGCCCGAGCAGCGAAAGCATCCGTGAGGCCACCGAAAAATCGCGCGCATCAATGGCAAAGCCGAGCCGCGTATTGGCGTCGACGGTATCGAAGCCCTGATCCTGAAGCGCATAAGCGCGCAGCTTGTTGATAAGGCCAATGCCGCGCCCTTCCTGCCGCAGATAGAGCAGGATGCCCCAGCCGCTTTCCGCCATCAGGCGGAGCGCTGCATCCAGTTGCGGCCCGCAATCGCACTTCAGGCTGCCCAGCACATCGCCTGTCAGGCATTCGCTGTGCAGGCGCACCAAAGGCGGCTGACCATTGGGGCTACCCACAAGCAAAGCGACGTGTTCCAGCCCCGCTTCGGGCGTGCGGAAGGCGACGATTTCGCACTGCTCGGCAGCGGCCACCGGCAGGCGCGCCCGGGCGACGATCCGCAGGCGACCAGAGGCTTCATAGCCGTCAATCTCATCAATCGAGACAGGCGTTGCCCCTGCCATCGGGCCTGTCCGCAGGAAGAAAGCCGGTAACAATCCGGCATGTCGTGCGAGCGTCAGCGCAGCGCGCGCGGCGTCGGGCGTTTCGCAATGGATGGCTTCAAACGGGCCCTTCATGGGGGTGGCGAGGTCCATCGCCGGATCGGCCAACGCCGTCGCTTCGGGAAGGCCGAGCCAGCTGCGCCGCGCCACGAGCACGGGGGCGTCTGGCACAGCAGCCTCAATCTGGTTGGCCAGCTTCAGCGTGAAGGCGCGGCCTGCGGAGATGAGAATGTCGGCTTTGTGGTCAGGATCAAAGGTGGCCAGCGAGGCGCTGTCTGCCGTCTCGATCGCCAGCAGAGTCACTTGCCCGCCAATACAAACGGGCCAGCCGCGCCGAAGCGCATCAATGGCGCGCGCTGCATTGGCTGCATCGCTCAAATGCGGAACTCCGTGACGAGCGGGATGTGGTCAGACGGCTTTTCCCAGCTGCGGCAGGGTTCATGCACACGGTGGGCGATGGCCTGTGCCGCGACATCTGGGGAGGCCCACATGTGGTCGAGCCGCCGCCCACGATCCCCGACCGTGTGGTCCTTCGCGCGGTAGCTCCACCAAGTGTAGAGCCGCTCAGGTGCGGCAATGAAATGCCGGCCCAGATCGACCCAGTCATGGCTTGCCTGCAGCTTTCCAAGGGTCTCGATCTCGATGGGTGTGTGGCTGACGACATCGATCAGCTGCTTATGGCTCCACACATCAGATTCGAGCGGCGCGATGTTGAAATCGCCGGTCAGGATCGTGGGGTCGCGCAGCTCTTCCGACCAGCGGATCATCCGTCCCAGAAAGTCGAGCTTTTGGCCGAATTTGGGGTTGGCCTCCCGGTCGGGCACGTCGCCGCCTGCGGGCACATAGACGTTTTCCAGCCGCCAGCCATTGGGCAGGCGCACGCCCACATGGCGCGCCTCGCCATTGTCCTGCCAGTCATGGCGCAAGTCTTCGGCAATGGGGATTTTCGAAACGGTTGCGACACCATGGTGCATCGGCTGTCCGTGGAGCACGATATGCTTATAGCCGAGACGTTGGAACAGGTCGCGCGGGAAGACATCATCCACCGCTTTGGTTTCCTGCAGACACAGGATGTCGGGCGCCATTTCCGTCAGGAATTTCTCGACAATTGTCTGTCGAAAACGGACGGAGTTGATGTTCCAAGTGGCAATAGAGAGTGTGTCGTCCATAGACCGGCTCTAGTGCGCGAACGCGACCCCGAAAACCCCAATATTGGCCTAAGCGTTTCAGGCGACGCGCAACTGGCTTCCGCCGTCGGAAACATGGCTGCGCGCAACCGACATCCAGATGAAGAAGGGCAGCGCTTCATCGGTGAAGCGATAGACAGTGCCTGCCGCCCCCTTTGACTGTTCCAGCAGACCGCCCAGATCTGCGATGCGCTTCAATTCGGCCAAGATAGTCGCCTCGGTCGTTTTGTCAGACAGATTGGCCTTCACATCGTCGAGGAGGAAGCTGCCGTCCGGCGTTGAGGCGCCGCGCGCAATTGCGCCCAGCACCGCCACATCCTTGGTGGTCAGCAGCTCCTTCTTGCGCGTGCGGGCAAGGGGGGAGAGGCGGTTTTCGGCCTCTTCCACAATCTCATCAAGGCCAAGGTTGATGTCGGGAATATCGACATCCATCCGGTTGTCATTGAGCGCGTTGATCCCAGCATGATGGCAGACGAGACGCGCCAGATAAGGCGAGCCGTTGCTCAGCAGATCAATGGTTTCCACCGCACGTGGGCTGAACTTTACGCCGGCCTCACGTTCCCCGATGTCGATGAGCGCTGCAATTTCTTTGCTGTCGAGGCGCGGCATGGGCAGGCCGACAACGTTCCGGCGGATCGACGGAATATAGCCGACCAGTTCCTGCAAATTAGCTGAAACACCGGCAATGACGAGCTGGACGCGCGCCGCGCGGTCAGAAAGGTTCTTGACCAGTTCGGCAATGCTCTGGCGGAACGCCGGGTCCTGAATACGGTCATATTCGTCGAGGATGACGAGAACGCGTGTGCCAGTGATCGTCGCGCAAATGTCGCCCAAATGGCGGGCATCAAAGGTGCCTTCGGGCAGCAGGTCCGCCAGCGATGCACCGCTTTCAACATCGCGGCCCGCCGGGTTGGCATTCTTGGTGTAGAGCATCGGGATGTCTTTGAGGACGCCCCGGAAAATCTCATCAAAGCGCGATCCAGACCCGCACGACGCATAAGCGACATGGTAGCGCGACTCGCGGGCAATATCGGCAAGGATATGGACAAGCGATGTCTTGCCGATGCCGCGTTCGCCATAGAGCACGACATGCGCGCGCTGGTCTTCAAGAATGGAGATGAGGCGGACGAGAACATCAAGCCGTCCCGCAAAGCGCGCCCGGTCTGTTACCGGCTGGGCGGGGGTGAAGACTTCATTGAGGGCAAGCCGTGCAGATGAGAAGGCAGGTCCATTGTCCTGCGGGCGGTCAATCGCTGAGGCGCGGAAGGTTGGGAAGGCGTCTTCGCCATCGTTGCGGCCGCGCCGCCGTTTGATGGAGGCCACGTCATCGAGCGCAACTGTGCGTTCCGCCGAATCGCCATAGTCGCCGTCCATGTCGTCGCTGCGTCCGCGCAGTCTGTTCCAGATGGAGCCGAAGATTCCCATGACCTGCCTCTGTTTCTATTGCTTGCTGCTGATTAGCGTGGAGTACCCAACATCCTGATATCGGGCGGATTAATTAATATTCAGGAACGTCCGGCGAAGGGCTTGAGCACGTACCAGCAGTAGACGAGCGCGCCTGCGATCATCGCAATTGCGATGGCATCATAGCCGTTATTGCCAAACTGGTTGGCCACAGCGCAGGTAATGGCCGGCGGAAAGTAACTGATCAGGGAATCCTCGACGTCTGAGTCGCCGACGGACCGCTGAAGAAAAAGAACGACGATGCCGGCAAAGATGGCAACTGTGATCCAGTCATAAGGTGTCTGCATTGAACTTCGCTCCATTGCCCAGACAATGGAGTGCCCCCATTTGTCCGCATCGCCTTCTTTAGTGTGGTCTATCATAGGTCGAAATGGCGGCGCATTGCAGGTTAAACATTGTTCATGATGCTGGGTGAACCGAAGCAATTTGGGCCGTTACTATGGCTTGAGGCCCCGTGATTCCATTGCCTTACATCCAATATGGCGATAACCCCCCGCCACTTGGCCACGTGCCGACGAGGGAGAATCGGGATCATGATCAGTCGCACCACGCGCTTTGGGCGTTCGCGGGTAGGGCAGAGCGCGGGGGTAAATGCCGCGCGGGCCGGCATCGCAATTCTGGCGACGTTCCTCGCCGGACAGGCGCGCGCGCAAGGCCCGGCTGATGCGCGGGATGAGCGCCAGATGGACATCGGATTTGATGTGTCGGGCACGTATGACAGCGATGCTTTGCGCGGCGATACGATTCGCAATGTGCGCCCGGATGCCGTGAATGAAGATTTCCGGATCTCGCCGCGCGTAACAGCAGATATTGTGGCGCCCATCGGGCGGCAGAGCGCCTTCCTCAACGGGCAGGTTGGCTATGTTTTTCATCAGAATAACGGCTTTCTCGACCGCGAAGCGATCAATGGGCAGGGCGGCTTCCGCCTGCGCGCGATCAAGGGATGCGTCACGACGGTCACGGGCCGCTACCTGCAGCAGCAGAGTGACCTCTACGACATCGTTGACGGACTTGATCCGACCAATGTTGAAAAGATTGGCGGTATTTCGGCCGAAATGGGCTGCCAGAGCGCGAGCGGGCTGGCACCGTCGCTCAGCATCGGCCGCACCCGGGCCAAGAACAGCTCGCTCGTCCGTCAAGTCAATGAATATGTGAATGACAATGCGATGGCTTCGCTTGGCTATTCACGCCCGCAGCTGGGCACTGTGTCGGTTTACGTGACGGCGGCGAAGTCGCGCTATCCGCTGCGTCTGGCGCTCCTTCCTGGAGCTCCGGCCGACGGGGCGAACGTCTATTCCGCAGGCTTTGGCTATCAACGGCAGATTGGCACGCGGCTCTCTGGCAAGGTCAATCTCGGCTATACCCGCGTCGACCCGCGGCTGCCCGGCACGCCCGATTTCAAGGGCGCCAGCTGGGATGTCGATCTGACGTATGACAGCCGCAACCGCTTTCGCGGAACGCTCAGCTTTGCGCGCTCGGTGGAGCAGTCCAATCTGTTGGGCGACACCTATGGCATCAACACGTCGCTGCGCCTCAATGGGGACTATGCCTTTAACGACCGGTTCCGGCTTTCCGCCGGAGCGGCCTATGTCCGCAGAAAACAGCAGCAATCCCCGCTATTTCAATTACCAAACTTTAACTCGCGGGACCGCACCATCAGCGTTTATTCCAGACTGACGGCGGGCAATGTTGGCCCCGTGGGAATCGCCTTCGATGCCAGCCGTGAGCACCGCAAGTCCGTGGTGCCGATTTTTAACTACGGGTCCACCCGGTTCGGCGTCACTGCCACATTCAGATGGGGGCGCGGCCGGTAGGACAAAACAGGGGTTAGGTCTGTGATGACGAGTGCAAAGCGTTTCCTCCTGTCGGTTCTGGCGGTCCTCGCCCTGCCGGCCGTCTCGATAGCCCAGACCGCCGCACCTGCCCCGACGGTTGCTCCGGCCACCGTCACGTCGGTACCTGTCAGCCCGTCCACTGCAACGCCCGCGCCGGCCCCGTCCGCAGACGAGGGCTACATCATCGGCCCGGAAGACGTGATTGAAGTGAACGTCCTTGGCCAGCCGGAATTCCGCACGCAGGCCCGCGTCGAATCGGACGGCTCCATCGCTTTGCCTTTCCTGGGCAAGCAGCAGGTCAACGGGCAGACGCCGTTGACGCTGGCGGCGGCGGTTTCCTCGCGGTTGAAGGCTGGCGGCTATTACACCAATCCTGTCGCCACCGTCACGGTCACCTCCTTTGCCAGCCGCTATGTGATTGTATTGGGGGAAGTGGCACAGCCTGGCCTCCAGCCGGTCAACCGTTCTTACCGCGTGTCTGAAATCATCGCGCGCTCCGGCGGCATCAAGCCCAGCGGCGCGCCTGTTGTCATTGTCCGCCGCGTCAACGGGCAAGAGCTGAAGCTCGATTTCAAGAAGCTCGCCATGGGTTCGGATGCAGATGATCCCGCCGTTTATCCGGGTGACAAGATCTTCGTGCCGGAAGCTGAAACCTTCTTCATCTATGGCCAGGTCAATGCGCCGGGCACCTTTGTGATCCAGGAAGACATGACAGTGCGCAAGGCACTCGCCCGCGCCGGTGGCCTCACGTCACTCGGCAGCGACAAGCGGGTTCAGGTGTTCCGCAACGGGCAGCCGACAAAGGTGTCACTCGAAAGCAAGGTCGGATCTGGCGACGTGATCGTGGTCGGTGAGCGTCTCTTCTGACGCGCCGATAGAACAGGGATATTAAATTATGAGCCTCATCCAGTTTCTTCGGATGCTTTACGCACGGCGGATGATCGTGCTCGCGACCCTGCTCAGTTGTCTGATCACGGCGACGTTGACGGCGTTCATCTTGCCGCCCCGCTATGAAGCGCAGGCGCGCCTCATGCTCGACGTGCTGAAGCCCGATCCTGTGACCGGTCAGGTCATGTCGAACAATTTCATGCGTGCCTATACGGTGACCCAGATCGAAATGATCAAGGGCACTGCGGTGGCCGGACGCGTCGTTGATCAGCTTGGCTGGGCCAATGATCCGACGATGCTTACGCGCTACGAAAAGGAAAACACCGATCCCGGCGCCGATGCCCGTATGTGGCTCGCCCGTCAGGTGAGCGACAAGATCAAGGCCAATGTCCTTGATGGCAGCAACATCCTCGAGATCGTCTATGACGGCCCATCGGCCGAAGCCGCCAAGCAGATGACGGACCTTATCCGCCAGTCTTACAAAGACGAAGCGTTGGATGCGAAGCGGAAATCCGCGGGTGAAGATGCGGACTGGTTCCGAATTCAGGCGGCCAAGGCCAAGAAGGCCCTCGAAATCGCGGAAGCCGAGCGTACGGCTTATGCCAAGGCAAACAACATCGTGCTGCAGCCGGGCAATATGGACCTTGAAAGTTCCAAGCTGGCCACGCTGAGCCAGCAAAGCGCAGCGGCAGTGGCGGCACCGTCAATTGTCGGCGGGGCTGCCATCAATCCGGCACAAGCCCAACTGGAAACGATCAACCAGCAATTGGCGCAGGCCGCCGCGACACTGGGGCCGAACCACCCGACCTATCAGGCGCTGCTCCGTCAGAAGAAGCTGTATGAATCCTTTGCGGCCAAATCCGGCGGCCCCTCAGCGGTCGGCGGTGGCGCGGCAGCCATCGAAAGTGCGTTTGAGCGTCAGCGCGCCCGCGTTGTCGGAGACCGGGATAAGGTCGATCAGCTTCAGCGCATGGAAAATGATGTAGCCCTGAAGCGGGATCAATATCTGAAGTCGGCACAACGCTTTGCTGATCTCCGCCTTGAAGCGGACACGACCAACGCGCAGATCACGGATCTTGGCCCAACGACCGGTTCCACAAAGCCGTCCTTCCCCAACCGTCCGCTGATCATTGGGTCGGCTATTGCCTCGGGCCTTGGTCTGGGCATTTTGCTCGCGCTGCTGGTGGAACTGCTCAACCGTCGCGTGCGTAGCGAAGATGATCTGGCGGGTGCGGCGTCGGCGCCTGTCTTTGCCACCGTGGGTGCAAATCAGCGCAGCTGGTTCATGCGCCGGATCGTCGATTTTCTTGAAGGTCGTCGCAAAGCCAAGGATCCCGGCGCCGCCGGAGACTATTCGCCGGAGGCCGCAGAATGAACGACACCGCAACGCTTGAACCGCAGGTTCTTTCCCGCCGCACCTCCGCCTTGTTGGTGGTTGACCCCTCCAGCATGCAGGCAGAAGCCCTGCGCGGCCTGCGCACCCGCGTGATTGCACAGCATGTCCGCGAAGGGCGGCGTGCGCTGGCGGTGTGCACCGCCAATGAAGGTGCGGGCTGCACCTTTATTGCGACGAACCTCGCCATTGCCATGGCGCAGATTGGGGTGAAGACCGTTCTCGTCGATACCGACCTGCGCGGCGGGACGGTTGGGCACGTGTTCGATTGTCCGGCAGACCGCCCGGGGCTGGGCGCCTTTCTGTCGAACGACAAGGTGCGGTACAACGACATCGTTGAGAGTGATGTCATTCCAGATCTGTCGATCATCCCGGCAGGTCCGCCGTCGGACAACGCTCAGGAATTGCTGTCCTCAGCACGCTTCGCGGCCTTTGTGGGCCAGTTGCTGCGGGAATATGATCTGGCGATTTTCGACACAACCCCGTCCAACACCTGCACCGATGCGCAGCGGGTGGCGACGGTCGTCGGCTATAGCCTGGTCGTTGCCCATAAGGACGAAACCTATTTCAACGACGTCAAGGCTCTGGCGGAGCTCCTCCGTGCAGATAAGTCGGTCATCGTTGGCACCGTCCTGAACGACTTTTGATCATGGCGAGCATCGCAGGTTCAAACACCGCGCCGTCTGACCGTCTTCCGCTGGAACGCTGGGCGCTGGTCCTTGGCCTGTCGGTCCTGATCGGGCCGACCATAATCGCTATGGCGGATCAATTCTGGTCGCAGGAAGCCGGCGTGCATGGCCCCATCGTGCTGGCCACCGGCATCTGGCTGCTGTTGCGGCAGCGGCAAACCTTGCTGGAGCTTCAGGAACCGGGCAATCCGCTTATCGCCTGGGGTGGCTTCCTGCTCTTGCTGCCGGTCTATATCTTTGGCCGCGCCTTTGATTTTCTCAGCATTGAAGTGGCGGCGATGCTCGGCATCTTGCTGGCCGTATTCTATAATTATTTCGGGTTTCGGGCGTGCAAGCATGTGTGGTTCCCGATCTTCTATCTGGGCTTTCTCATCCCGCCGCCGGGCTGGCTGATTGATCTTTTGACGGCCGGATTGAAGACCTTTGTTTCCTGGGCGGCGACCTATCTTATTGACTGGATGGGCTATCCCGTCGCCCGCATCGGCGTGACGCTCTATGTCGCGCAATTCCAGTTGCTGGTGGAAGATGCGTGCTCGGGCATGAACTCCATCGTCAGCCTGACCTCAGTCAGCCTGTTCTATATCTACCTGCTGCATGCATCGTCCTGGCGCTATGCGCTGTTCCTGACATTCTGGATCTTGCCGATCGCCATTTTCGCGAATCTTATCCGCGTGCTGATGCTGGTGCTCATCACCTACCATCTCGGCAATGAGGCGGCACAGGGTTTCCTCCACAATACTGCAGGCATGGTCATGTTTGTGACGGCGCTGCTCGGCATTTTCGCGGTGGACAGGTTGCTCGCACCGATCTTCCTCAAAAAGGGCTGGATGTAATGGACCGTCGCGGATTTATCATCGGGGCCGGGTGCCTTGCGGCGGCGGCCACTTCCTATGCGATGAAGCCGCGGGAGCGGATTTCGCTGATGGGCAAGCTCAAGCTTGAGGACGCCATTCCCAAGGCGTTCAACGGTTGGAAGCAATATGACTCCAACCAGATCGTGGTGCCGGAAAGCGAAAACAGTCTTGCCCGTCAGCTTTACAGCCAGTCGGTTGGCCGCCTCTACGTGCGCGGCGATGATGAGTTCGCGATGATGTTGATCGCCTATGGCGACACGCAAAGTGATACGCTCCAGCTCCACCGGCCAGAGGTTTGTTATCCGGCCTTTGGCATGGAAATCACCGAGAATGATCTGGCCGTGGTGCCATTGTCGCGGTCAGTGTCGATCCCCGGGCGGGACCTCGTCGCTGTGAATGCTGAACGCACCGAATATGTGACCTATTGGACGCGTCTGGGCCAAGCCTTGCCGACGACAGGGGGGGAACAGCGCGCCGCAAAGTTGAAGGATGCACTGGCGGGGATTATTCCCGATGGCGTTCTGGTCCGCTTCTCAACGGTGATGGAAGGTCCGAAGATCTCCTTCGAGGTCAATCGCAAATTCGCAGCAGACCTGATGGCTGCAGTCTCTCCCGCTGTCCGTCGCGTCCTTGTCGGCGACGGGCCGGCTGCAGCCCTCGACCGGGATCTCGGCAGCCGGGCCTGATTGTGGTGGAACCAAAGGGCATGGACAAGCTGGAGGCGATGGCCCGGCCACCTGCAGACGATGGGCGGGAGGGCGTAACGCCGCCTAACCCCAAGTATATGCGCAGTTCCGGCCCGATTGAGGCAGACCACGCCCGCGCGCCCTTGCTGCTGGATCTCACAACAATCTTCATGAGGGTTGCAGAACCGCTGACCTTGGTGGCTGTCGGACTGCTCATGCAGCTGCTTTTGGTTGAGCGCACCGGCCCCAGTGCCGGCCCCATTTATTTTCGCGCGGCGCTGCTTGGCGGCATCTTCTATGCAGGTGTTGCCGAAGCCATTGGCGCCTATGACATGGACGTGCGCTTTTCCATGCGGCGGGCGACGGGACGGGTGCTGACGGCGCTGTTTGCCACCGCCATGTTTGTGATGACGGTGGGCTTCTTTCTGAAGGTCTCGGAGGACTATTCGCGCCTCTGGGCTGTCAGCTGGTTTGTAGCCGGGGCCCTGTCGCTCAGCGGCGGGCGCCTTGCCCTGACGGGGTGGATGCAGGGCAAGAAGCGCGAAGGGCTGTTCAACTTGCGCGTCGCCATTTTCGGGACCGGCGAACAGGGGCAGCGGCTCGCCCAATATATCGAAGGCAATGAACGGCTCACCATCGACCTTGTCGGCTTTTTTGACGATCGGGAGCCGGCGCGCATCACGGGCGTGGCGACCGACCTGCCCTTGTGCGGGGATTTGGCGGAACTGGTGTCACTGGTCCGGCAGGGGCGCATAGATCAGGTGATTATCGCCTTGCCCTGGTCGGCGGAGCGGCGCTTGCAGGATATTGTCGCCGCGCTTGCCGTTACGCCGGTGCGTATCCGCCTCGCGCCGGATCTCGCCAGTTTTGCTTTTGCCCAGCGGCCGATTGTGCTGCTCGGCGACCTGCCGGTGATGACGCTGTTTGAGCGGCCGATCACGGGGCTTGATCAGGTGATGAAGAAGTTTGAGGACATGGTCCTTCTTCTCTTCATCTTGCCGCTGGTCCTGCCGGTCATGTTGATAGCCGCCATCGCCATCAAACTCGACAGCCCGGGCCCGATCTTCTTCAAGCAGGAGCGGGAAGGCTTTAACAACAAGAAGTTCCACATCTGGAAGTTCCGGTCCATGCGGACCGACCGGCTGGAGTTCGACAATATCCAGCAGGCCTCAAAACGCGATCCGCGCATCACGCGGGTCGGCAGTTTCCTGCGCAAATCGAGCATCGACGAACTCCCACAGCTCATCAATGTGCTGAAGGGGGAAATGTCGATCATCGGCCCGCGCCCCCATGCGCCGTCGACGCGGGCGGGAAACCGCTTCTTCAACGAAATCGTGGATACTTATGCTGCCCGCCACAATGTGAAGCCGGGTCTGACCGGCTGGGCGCAAGTCTGTGGTTGGCGCGGGGAAACAGATACGGAAGAAAAGCTCGTCCGTCGTCTCGAGCATGATCTGTTTTATATCGAAAATTGGTCGATCGGGTTTGACCTCTACATCCTGATCCGGACGGTCTGGGCGGTCATGGCCCCGCGCAACGCCTATTGAGGCCGCCCCGCGCTTACGCCTGACGCGCGGCCACCTTTGCAATTTCAGCGGAGAGGAAGGCCCGCAGCTCGCTGGGGTCGGTGGTCGCCAATGTCGGTGTGCGATGACGCGCGGTTTGAAGGGCGGTGGCCATTTCGGTTTCGTCATGCGCAGCCAAGATGAGCCCGCGCGCCTCGAACGCATCGGTGATTTCGGATTGATGGTCGTCATAATGTTCGCGGCGCGCAAATTCGCGCGGCATGGCGACGACATTGCAACCCGCCCGCAGCGCTGTGATGAGCGATCCTGTCCCGCCATGCGTGACGACAATCTTGGCCCGCTGGAGCAGCGCCTGCACGGCATCAAAAGGCATCTCCCGCACCATCTCCACGTCATCTCCCAATCCGGTCGGGAAGGGGCCTGAACCGGTCTGAAAGACGACGCGCTCCGGAATAGCGCCTGCGCGCTTCAGCTGCGCGACGGTCTCGATCATGCGTTCAAAGCCAAGCGTCGCGCCGACGGTGACGAACATCAGATCTTCTTTGGGCGGGGGCGGCGTATCAAGGATCTTGAGCGGGTCAAACAACAGCGCGTCAGGCCAAACTGCCTTGAGCGCGGCGGACTGCACGACAACAGAGGTAGCAAAGGGCTTGGCCATGCGGGCAAAGGCGGATGGCTTATCAAAGCGGGCAAAGCTGTCGACCGAGATGAAGGGTGCGCCGGTCGCCCGGGCAGCGAGGCAGGAGAACAGGACCGCGCCGGCCCCGGTGCTGATGACGATATCGGGCCGTTCTGCCCGGATGGCGCGAATCGATTGGCGCAGATTCCGCCAGCCGGATTTGGCCATTTCTAACGGATGCCCGAGCTTGGCCTGACCAAGCGCGAAATGATCGACGAAATGGGTGCGGTGTTTTTCAGCGATACTGCGGCCAAGCGACGTATCTTCGGTCACGAAAAAATGGTCGTGCGCGCCCCAGACGGGTTCAAGATCAAGCAGTTGGCGCACATGTCCGCCACCGGATGCCGCAAGGCAGATGCGCACACCGCGTCGCTTGTTCTGCAAAGCCTCACTCCTGCCCCGGGGGCTGCGGCATGCATCCCCTCATCCCCCGCCATAAAGCGGACGGCTTACATCGGAGTGGCCGGAACCTTGCATTTCGGTAACAGGGCAGGTGGGCACCCGCTCCGGCCACCCCGACCGTAGAACTACTCACCTAAAAAGCGCTGTTTTGCCGCCGAAACGACAATGTGGTTCGCCGTATGTTAACCTTTTTTTGGCAGAGAAATGCGTGCGCGCCAAAGGCTGGACACCTAGCCGGACGCTGTGAGGAGAATCTCTGTGCGACTGACGGAACCCGGCAAGGAAATGTTGAAGTTCTATCGCTTCGAAGACGGCGTTGAGCTCCCTGACGCGGAATGGAAATGCGATGATACCGGGCTGGAGGCGCTGGTGGCGCTGCTCACGGTCCATGGTGTCGCAGCCGACGCGCAACAGTTGCGGCATGAACTGGGCCATGGCGAAGAGGCGTCGGCAGAAGATCTGCTGCGCTTGGCCAAAAAGATGCCGGGTATGCGCGTCAAGTTGCTGACCGATCAAAAGTCGCGGCTCGCCCATGTGCCGCTTCCTGCGCTTGGCAGTGGTCCGGAAGGGTGGTTTCTTGTCGGGGCGCTGGCCAATGACGGCGTCCTCATTCACCGCCCCGGGCGCGACATTGAAAAGGTGGACCGGCAAACCCTCGACCATCTCTGGTCAGGTGACCTTATCTTGCTCACGCAGCGCAAGGCGGCTGAGCCTTTCGCCAATTTCGACATCCGCTGGTTCATTCCGCAGGTCGTGCGCTATCGTAAGCCGATCGGCGAAGTGCTCCTCATCACGCTGGCGCTCAATCTGCTCGGGCTGGCCTCGCCGCTCCTGTTCCAGAATGTCATCGACAAGGTGCTGGCCAACAACACCATGACGACGCTGATGGTGTTGACCATTGCCATGGTTGCGGTGGCCCTGTGGGAAGTGGTGTTCAGCTGGATTAGGACGCGGGTCTTTTCGGAAACATCGCAGAAGATCGATGTTGAACTCGGCGCGCGCATCTTCCGCCATATGCTGGCGCTCCCGCTCAATTATTTTGAGCAGCGCCGCGTGGGCGATACTGTCACCCGCGTCCGCCAGATCGAAACGATCCGCGAGTTTTTGACCAACGCGTCCCTGTCCGTGCTGGTCGATCCGGTCTTCACGCTCGTCTTCCTCGTGGCGATGTTCTTCTATTCGCCCGCCCTCACGCTGATCGTGATCATCAGCATGGTCGCCTATGCCGCTGTGTCGCTCGTGATCACGCGGCCGATGCGCGATGCGCTGGATGACAAGTTCAACGAAGGCGCTGCCTCCAACGCGCTGTTGGTGGAAAGCGTCTCTGCCATGCAGACGGTGAAGGCCAGCGCCATTGAGCCGCAGTGGCAGCACCATTGGGAAAAGCAGTTGGCCGCCTATAGCTCGGCCAGCCAGCGCGCCATCAATGTGGGCAATATCGGGTCGGAAGCTATTCAGCTGATTTCCAAGCTCAGCTTCGTCGCCATCCTCTTCTTCGGAGCGAAGGCGGTGATTGCAGGGGCCTTGTCAGTCGGCGGTCTCGTCGCCTTCAACATGTTTGCCCAGCGTGTCTCCGGACCGGTGATCCGCATGGCGCAACTGTGGAGCGAGTTCCAGCAGGTGCGCGTCGCTGTGGAACGCATGGGGGACTTGTTGAACGCAGCGCCGGAAGTACGCCCGACAGGCGGTGTGCCTATGCCGGCGGTGCAGGGCCATATTACCTTTGAAAAGGTCTCCTTCCGCTATGCCGATGGCAGCCCGCGTGTGGTCGATGCCGTTGACCTCGACATAGAGCCCGGCACGATGCTCGGCATTGTCGGGTCGTCAGGCTCGGGCAAGTCGACGCTCACCAAGCTGTTGCAGCGGCTTTACACACCTGAAGAAGGCCGCATCCTGGTGGATGATCTCGATATCGCGCAGGTCGATCCCGCACATCTGCGGCGTCAGATCGGCGTGGTGTTGCAGGAGAATGTCCTGTTCAGCCGCTCGGTGCGGGAAAATATCGCGCTCGCCAATCCCGCCATGCGCCAATCTGATGTAATTGCAGCGGCCCGGATGGCAGGCGCGCATGATTTCATCATGCAGCTGCCGCAGGGCTATGACACGCCGATTGTGGAGCGCGGCAGCAATCTTTCGGGTGGGCAGCGGCAACGCATCGCCATTGCCCGCGCGCTGGCCGGCAATCCCCGCATTCTCGTGCTCGATGAAGCCACCTCTGCCTTGGATGCCGAAAGCGAGGAAATCGTGCAGCACAATCTGCAAAAGATCGCGACCGGACGGACCGTGCTGATCGTCGCACATCGGCTTTCGGCTGTGCGCCAGTGCGACAAGATCATCGTCATGGAAAAGGGCCGCATCGCTGAAGCCGGCAGCCATGAGGCGCTGCTGATGGCCGGTGGCCGCTATGCCGAACTCTACAACCGCCAGATGGGCGTTCACAACGGAAGGAAGGCCGCATGAGCGCCTATGCACAGACCTGGGCCAGCATCCGCGAGGCTTTGGAAGAGGACCGGAAGCGCGAATCGCGGGACCGCATTTCTGAAACCGCCTTTCTGCCTGCTGCCCTTGAACTGATTGAACAGCCGGTGTCGCCGCTCGGGCGGCGCACGGCCTATGTCCTGCTCGCAGGATTGGTGGCGCTTGTCCTTTGGCTCGTGCTCGGGTCAGTGGACATTGTGGCCTCGGCCAATGGGAAGCTTTCCCCGCAGGGCAGCATCAAGATGATCCAACCTGCAGAGGCCGGGATTGTCCGTCGCATCTATGTGAAGGACGGGCAGAAGGTCACCAAGGGCCAGTTGCTGGTGGAACTCGATCCGACCGTTTCGGGAACGGAATTGGGCCAAACGCGCGAAGCCTTGCTGGTCGCCGAATTGACGGTCGCCCGCGCCCGCGCGGTGCTGGATGCGCTTGCGGGCAAGGGCTTCAACTTTGTGGCTCCTCAGGGGGCGACGCCGCAGATGATTGCGGACCATGGCAGCTTTGCACGGGCGCAGCTCTCCCAGCTTCAGTCACAATCCGGCGAACAAGCGAATTCCAGCCAGGCCTCCGCTTTGGCGGCCGCTGAAGCGCGGACGCAGGCTCGCAAGATCACAGAGAGCCTGCCCCTGCTTGATCAGCAGTTGCAGGCCAATGAGAAGCTGCTTGAGAAAGGCTATGTCTCCAAACTGCGGGTACTTGAACTGCGGCGCCAACGTTTGGCGGCGGAACGCGACCGGGAGGCAGCGCTCCAAACCGCGGCCCGCGCCGCGGCCGAAGCAGGAGCGGAGCGCAATCGCGGTGCAGGCGCCAGTGTCGGTGGCCGTGCGGATCTTCTTCAGATGCTGATCACGGCAGAGGCTGAAGTTGTGCAGCGTCGCGGCGAACTGGCCAAGGCATCGCAGCGTGCAGGCTTTGGTCGCATCGTGGCGCCGGTCAGTGGCACAGTCTCACAACTGGCCGTGCATACCGAAGGCGGCATGGTGGAAGCTTTGCGTCCGATCATGGCGATCGTGCCCAATGATGGGCTGACGGCGGAGGCCATGCTGTCGAACAGCGATGTTGGCTTTGTCCGCGTCGGGCAAGAAGTGGCCGTGAAGGTCCACGCCTATCCCTATAGCCGCCATGGGACGATCCCCGGGAAAGTCGTCTCGGTCGGTGCCGATGCCGTGGCGGATGAGCAGAGGGGCCTTGTCTATCCTGTGCGTGTTCAACTGAACGCCAAGGATGCCAAGCGCTTCACCTTGCGGCCGGGGATGGAAATCACCGTCGACGTCCGCACCGGATCACGTCGTCTGATTGACTATCTCATCAGCCCCATTGAATCCGCACGGACCACAGCGGCGCGGGAACGCTGATCCTTCCGACGGGAAAAGACCGACCGGGACCGTCATTCTCCTCTTGCACCGGACCGGCAGTTCACTTTACGGAAACGTAAAGCCGGAAGCTGCCGGTCCGTCTGCAAAGAGAGGAAGCCTATCATGTCCGATCCCGTCCTGACCGAAGTCCGTGGCAATATTCTGATTGTCACGCTCAACCGCCCAGAAGCCAAGAACGCAGCTAACAAGGCGCTCGCCGAAGGCGTGGCCGCGGCAATGGACCGGCTCGACAGCGACAATGATCTGCGCGTCGGCATCATCACCGGGGCTGGTGGCACCTTTTGTTCAGGCATGGACCTGAAGGGTTTTCTCGCGGGGGAAACACCGCAGATACCGGGCAAGGGTTTTGCGGGCCTCACAGAGGCGCCGCCCGCCAAGCCGCTGATTGCGGCTGTGGACGGCTATGCGCTGGCCGGCGGCTTTGAGATTGCGCTCGCCTGCGATCTGATCGTCGCCAACAAGGATTCCAAGTTCGGCATTCCCGAAGTGAAGCGCGGATTGGCCGCAGCCGCGGGTGGCCTTGTTCGCCTGCCCCGCCAGATCCCGCAGCGGCTCGCGATGGAGCTGGCCCTGACCGGTGAATTCGTCTCGGCGCAGCGCGCTTATGAAATGGGCCTGATCAACCGTATCGTTGAAGGCGTCGCATTGGAGGGTGCCCTGCAGCTGGCTGAAGCCATCAGCGCCAATGGTCCGCTTGCGGTGGCGGCGTCCAAGCAAGTGATTCGGGAACAGCAGGACTGGTCACAGGCAGAACAATGGAAGAACCAGTACGCCCTGACTGCCAAAGTCTTTACATCAAGCGACGCAAGAGAAGGGGCGGCAGCCTTTGCCCAGAAGCGCGCGCCGAACTGGACAGGATCGTGATCGTACAAACACTTAGGTGAAACTACGGCAGTAGTCGCACCATAATGGCATGAAATACCCTCAATACGGCCTCGGTTGTCGGGCCTGAAAAGGCCAGAATTTAGACCTTGTTAACTGCGGGAAACGCACTTGGTTCGTGTCCGATCCGGACAAAAACAGGTGGGTTTAAAAATGGTGCAGGTCGCAACGCGCAGGTCAACAGAGGTTCTGGAAGACGATGATCTGATCGTCGGCAACAGCCCGGCGATCCGTGCGCTGCGCCAGATTATCGCCCGGGTCGCACCGACCAATGCGTCGGTGCTGATCACGGGGCCTTCGGGGTCCGGCAAGGAACTGGTGGCGCAAGCGATCCATGCGGCGAGCACACGGGCGAGCCAAACCTTTGTCGCCCTCAACTGCGGCGCCATTCCGGCAGAGCTGATGGAGTCCGAATTGTTCGGGCATGAACGTGGCGCCTTCACTGGGGCGGCCACGCGACGTATCGGTCGCTTTGAAGAAGCCAATGGCGGCACGCTCTTCCTCGACGAAATCGGCGACATGCGTTTCGATATGCAGGTGAAGCTGCTCCGCGTTCTGGAAGACGGGCTGGTTCAGCGTGTCGGTGGCGGCGCGCCAATTGCTGCGAACGTGCGTATCATTTCCGCCACGCACCAGAATATTGACGACGCCATCCGCGACAACCGCTTCCGCGAAGACCTCTATTTCCGCCTTGGTGTTGTGCCGATCAATGTGCCTGCGCTTGCTGAACGTGTGGAAGACATTCCTCTCCTCATTGCCCATTTCCGCAAGACCCGCGGCGGCCCGTCACGCGCAACCTTTGATCGTGATGCCATGATGCGCCTGATGGGGCATGAATGGCCGGGCAATGTCCGCGAACTGCGCAACGTCGTGGAGCGTGCTGACATTCTGTTTGGCGGCATGACCATCGGGTCGGATGAAGTTGAACAGTTGCTCGGACTCCGCTCGGGCCGGCCCCTTCGAATTGTTGATCTTCCCGCGCGCGCCGAAGCCATATCGCGCGCCGAAGAGACGCCTGTGCCGGTTACACCGTTCCCCCTAGCAGCGGCACAGGCGTCGCCCTCCCACGCGCGCACCGTCAACACGGTGCCTGCAGACCCGCATGCGCCCATTGATCTGAAGGTGCTGGTGGAAACGATGGAACAGGAGCGCATTCAGATGGCACTGGAAGCCGCTGACGGCGTCATTTCCGAAGCGGCGCGCCTCCTGACGCTGAAGCGCACCACGCTCATTGAAAAGATGCGCAAATATGGTGTTGGGAAACAGGCCGCCTGATCAGCCGGTAAAGCCAAGCCTACGCGCAGCGGCGTCCAATCGTGTGATCCGGTCCGGCGCAATGCGGTTGGCGCGGTCGGTATAGGCGGCAACGATCTCCGCCCCGGCCCCTTCGACCGACCCAGCATTGAACGGCGGTGCCGGATCATATTCCAGCGCGAGTTGAATGGTCCGGGCGATGGTTTCCCCCGCAATCTTCGCGGTTAGTGCCAAGGCGAAATCAATGCCCGCTGTCACGCCCCCGCCGGTCGCCCGGTTGCGGTCCATCACCGACCGCGCGTGAACTGGCGTTGCCCCGAACAGCGCCAGCTTGTCATGCCAGGCCCAATGGGTCGTCGCCTGATAGCCGTCCAACAGGCCTGCCGCGCCAAGGATCAACGCGCCGGTGCACACGCTCGTCACCCATTGCGCCTCAGCCCCCGCGCGGCGCACCCAGCCAAGCGCGGCCTCATTGTCGATCACATCGGCAATGCCCATGCCGCCGGGCACACACAGCAGGTCTGGCTTAGGCATATCCGCAAAGGTCGCATTGGGCAGGATCGAGAAACCAGCATCGGTCGGCACGGGGACAAGATTCTCCCAAACCAGATGGACGCGCGCGTCGGGCAGGCGGGACAGCACTTGGGCAGGCCCCGTCAGATCGAGTTGGGTGACACCGGGGAATAGCAAAAAGGCGATGTCCATATGCGGCACTCCTTATTCGGCGGCGAGCAGTTCTTCCGCACCGCCTAGGTCCACAGAAACAAGCTTTGAGATGCCGCGTTCGATCATGGTCACCCCAAACAGGCGATGCATGCGGCTCATCGTCACGGCATTGTGGGTGACAATCAAATAGCGCGTGTCGGTGTCGCGCGACATGACATCGAGCAGCCCGCAAAATCGTTCAATATTCGCATCATCCAGTGGCGCGTCGACTTCGTCGAGGACGCAGATGGGCGCCGGGTTGGTCAGGAACAAACCAAAGATAAGAGCAACGGCGGTCAGGGCCTGCTCCCCGCCGGACAGCAGCGTGAGCGATTGCAGCTTCTTGCCCGGTGGCTGGGCGAAGATTTCCAGTCCCGCCTCCAGCGGATCATCGCTGTCTATAAGCGCAAGGTGCGCCGCGCCGCCATTGAACAGGGTTGAAAAGAGGCGCTCGAAATGGCCGTTGACCCGCTCAAAGGCATCAAGCAGTCGTGCCCGTCCCTCGCGGTTGAGGCTGCCGATGGAGCCGCGCAGACGGTTGACCGCCTCGATCAGTTCATCACGCTCAACGATGGAGCGGCTGTGTTCGCCTTCAATTTCGGCGAGCTCGGTTTCAGCGACGAGGTTGACGGGCCCCAGCCGTTCGCGATCCGCCATCAGCCGGTCATGGTCTGACGATTCGGCTTCGGCATGGCGGACGGTGTCGGCATCAAACCCGGCCCTTTCGGGGAGCAGCGGCGGCGGGCATTCAAAGCGCTCGCCCGACACACGGCCCATTTCGATGCGCCGCAGTTCCTGATTTTCTGCGCGCGCGACGGCGCCAGCTCGGGTTTCGCGCACCGCGGCTAGCGCCTCACCGGCTTCGGCCAAATGCGCTTCCAGCTTGCGGAGTTCGGCTTCGGCGGCACGTTCAGCGGCAACGGCTTCGGTCGCAGAGGCGGACAGGGCGGTCACATCGGTTTCAAGCGCCGCGATCTGCGCGTCCAGCTTGGCAGGCGCATCGGCCAGCGTGAGCGCTTCGGCCTCGGCGGCCTTGGCGCGCTTGGTCATTTCATCGATGCGGCGGGCGGCTTCCCCTGCGCGGGATTTCCAGTTGCGATGTTCGGCCTGTGCTGAATCAAGCCGCGCCCGGTCCTCGCCGATGCTGCGATCAAGGCTCGCGCTTTCGGCCTTTAACTGCGCGACAACGGCACGGGCTGATTCGGCAGAGGTCTGGAGCGTCGCGACCTGCTGTGCCGTCGCACGGCCATCCGGCAGAGACTGTCGTGCGGTCTGCGCGGCACGGGCTTCGGCTTCAGCCTCGGCGCGATCCTTAGCGACGCGGTCGAGCCGTTCAGCCATTTCGGCTTTGCGGGAGGCGAGCCGTTCGAGCGCCTGCTGGGCCTGATCGGCATCGCGCGCCGCTTGCCGTGCGCGGCTTTCGGCATCGGCCAAGGCGCGGCGACCGGCCTCAGCAGACGCGCGCGCCGTTTCCATTGCGGTCTGGGCGGTCGCGACGCTGGTCTTTAAACTGTCGACCGACGCTTGGGCACCCGGTACGTCTGCGCGCAAGGCATCGAGGCGGTTGAGACGGATGAGCCGTTCTGCGGCAGCGGCACCAAGGTCCGTTGCGACATAGCCGTCCCAGCGGCGCAGGCGGCCTTCCTTGGTCACGATCCGCTGCCCGACCGCAAGCGGCGCGCCATCATCGCGGTCGACCACCCCGACCTGCGACAGGCGGCGGGCGAGTGCGGCCGGGGCTGTCACCTTATCGGCAAGGCACAAAGCGCCTGCGGGCAGTTTGGGGTCACCGGCTTGCACCTCTGCGCCGGTCCAGCCGCGCTTGCCATCGGTCCCCAGTGCAGCGTCGAGATCATCGCCGAGGGCTGCGGCCAGTGCCTGTTCAAACCCCGGTTGGGCTTTGATCGCATCGAGCACCCGGTTGCCGCTGCTGCCCTGTGCCACGGCCTTTTCCAGCGCGCGCATTTCACTTTCGAGGGCGGCCAGAGCGGCTTGTGCCGAGGCAAGGTCCGACTGTGCGGCGTCGCGGGACACAGAGGCCGCCTCGCGCGCGGCGTCAGCATCGGCCATGGCTTTCTGTGCGGTCTGCGTATCGGCATCGGCTTCCGCGCTGGCAAGCTGAGCGGTATCCAGCGAGGCCCGAAGCGGGGCATCGTCACCCAGCGCTGCCATTTGCTGGTCAATCTGCGCCGCGTCGCGCTGGGCGCGGTCGAGCCGCTGCGCGGCGGCGGCCATGGCGGCGTCTGCGACGCGCGCTTCGGCCTGTTCGCGTGCCTGTGCGGACAGCGCTTGGGCGAGCGCGACTTCGGAATCTCGACCGGCAGCTTCGGCCGTGGCCAGCCGTTCAATCAGCTGCGGGCGGCCCGCCTCGGCTGATTTGATCCGCGCGTCGAGCGACTTGGCCTCAGCATCGAGCCGGGCGAGTGCTTGTGCGGCGTCATTGGCCAGTTCGCCTTCGCGGGCGCGGTCGGCCTCCAGCCGTTCGGCTTGCGCTGCCAGATCCGCGATCCGCCGGTCCAGCGCCTGACGTTCGGTGCGCAGGGCGGCGAGCTTGTGTCCTGCCTCATTGGCTTTGTCGCGCGCGGAGATGGCGGCGACGCGGAGGTCCCCTAAGGTTGTGACGGACTGGGCGTGATAGGCGGCCGCCGCGCGCTGGACTTCGGCGGCCTTTTGCACGGCCTCTTCAGCGACAGCCGCTTCGGCCTTGGCCTTGTCGGCAGCGGCTGCGGCGTCGCGCCAGCGGGCAAAGATCAGTCGCCCTTCGGCAATGCGAATGTCGGTGGAAAGCTTGCGATAGCGCTCGGCCGCCCGCGCCTGTCGCCGGAGCGTACCGGCCCTTTGCTCCATGTCGGAGAGGACTTCGTTCAGCCGGTTGAGGTTGGTCTCGGTCGCGCGCAGCTTTTGTTCGGCATCCTTGCGGCGGACGTGGAGGCCGGAAATACCAGCCGCCTCTTCAAGCATCGCGCGCCTGTCGACCGGCTTGGCGGCGATGACAGCACTGATCTTGCCCTGGCTAACAAGGGCGGGGGAATGCGCGCCGGTGGCGGCATCGGCAAAGAGCAGCGCGACGTCCTTTGCGCGGACGTCCCGCCCGTTGATGCGATAGGCAGAGCCCGCGCCGCGTTCGATGCGGCGGACGACTTCCAGTTCGCGGTCGTCATTGCCGGCATCGCGTTCTGCCAAGATCGAGACCTCAGCGAAATCGCGCGACGGGCGGCGCTCGGTTCCGGCGAAGATCACATCGTCCATCGCGCCGCCGCGCAGCGACTTTGCGCTACCTTCGCCCATCACCCAGCGGATCGCCTCAAGCAGGTTGGACTTGCCGCAGCCATTGGGCCCGACAATCCCCGTCAGCCCCGGCTCGATCCGAAGCTCGCTTGGATCGACAAAGCTTTTAAAGCCGGTCAGCTTGAGACGTTTGATCCGCAAGGCAGGCCCTTATGCGCCCGCGTCGATCAGCTTGGGTTTCAGCAATTCCCAGTTCGACGTATTTTCCTGCGTCACGCCATTGATGACGAAGGTTGGCGTGCCCTGCACCTTGAATTCGCGGACGCCCTTGTCGGTCAGCGCGACGAGGGCATCGATCGCCTTGGCATCGGCGAGGCAGGCCTTGGCCTTTTCTTCCGGAATGCCGCGCTGGCGGACGAACTCGACCAGACCTAATTTGTCGGCGAGCGCCGTTGGCAGCTGGGCAGGCGTCATCGCCTGCAGCGCCTTCTGGTCTTCGGCGGTGAGCGCCTGCGCCTTGCCCAGCCAGTCCCGCTGTGCGGCGAACAGCTGTTCGGCAAGCGGGAAGAAGGGACCAGCGCCGCTGCAACGCGCCAGCAGCGCCGCCGGAATATCGAGGCCGTTCAGCAGGAAGGTCCGGAACTCATAGGACACACTGCCCTTGTCGATCATCGCCTTCAGTTCCACCGAAGATTGCTCGGAAAATTCGGCACAGTGCGAACAGGTGAGCGCGCCATATTCGATGAGCTTAACAGGCGCATTGGGGTTACCCATCAGCATACCGCCATCGGGCGTGACAGCCGTGGTTTCCGTCCATTTGGCGCCTGCAGGGGCGGACACGCCCGCGCCGTCGCCGGCAGCTCCGCTCTTGTCGGCGGTCTTTTCGTTGCAGGCAGTCACCAGCAGCAGCGCCGATGTTGCGAGAAGCAGTTTCTTCATGTTCATTTCCCTTAGCGAAGGCCCAGCGTGGTGCGCAGGGCAGTGTCCATATTGGCCCATTCTGAACTTTTTGGGCCGGGCTTGTTGTTGATCAGGAAGGTGGGCGTTGAGTTGATTTTACGCACCTCAACCGCGTCCTTAGTCATGGCGATGACGGTCTTGTGCATCTGGGTGGCGGCCAGGCAGGCATTGGCCTGTGCCGCGGTAACACCCTTGGACTGGGCAATGGCCAGAAGCCCGCTTTCCTTGGCGATCATCTGCAACTGCGGGATGAGCTTCATGGCTTGAAGCGCCTCGCCCTGCTTGGCCACCAACACTTGCGCGTCGGCCATCCAGATGGCTTGGCGGCTCATGATCGCTTCGGTGAGGCCGAACACGCGGGAGGGGCCACCACAACGGGCGAGAAGGGCGGCGGTCAGGTCAAAGGGATCGCGCACCAGATTGCGCAGTTCAACCGAGACCAACCCCTTGGCGACATAATCGCGCTTCAGGGGGACGGCCGCCTCTTCGGTAAAATGCGCGCAATGGTTGCACGTATAGCTGAGATATTCGACCAGCCGGACCTTTGCTTTGGGATTGCCCATGACGAACGACCCAGCCGGGGTTTTCGTGACCATTGCTGTGTAATTCTGGGCCGAAGCTGGAACGACGGCACCCAGCGTCAGGGCCAAAGCGAGAAGAAGGCGACGGATCATCTGATTTTTCCAAGCACGGGAATGCCCACTGGCGCGCTGTTGGCGACGCCTTGGGCCAGGGAGGAGAGCACCGCCCGCAGTTCCGGGTCGGCGATCTCGCGCAGTGAGTCACCGATCTCCGCTGGCACAGCGCGCAATTCGGGTGTTTTTGGTTTTACCTTCAGCCGCGCAATGCTGCCCTGCTTCAGGGTGACGCGCGCCACAGCGGCATAGCCGAAAAAGCGGTTCACCCGCTCAATGATGACAGGCTCGACATGCTGCATCATCGGGCCAAAGGCGCGCTCCACGATCAGCGTCAGCGTGCCATCTGATTTCTTGCCCTGCGGGAAGCGGATCGATTCCGGGGCGGAGACTTCGGCATATTTGTCGCCTGCAATCTCGGTCCAGCGGCTGACGATGGAGGCTTGGATGAAGCCAAAGCGTCGGAACGCGGCCTGCCCGACGTTGGGCACAAGGTCTGCCACGCGGCGGGCGGGGCCTCCCCGCGGCCGTTCTGCGACGGGCGAACGCTGCTTGTCTTTTGCCATTGATCACCCCATGCCAGAGCCAGCCATGCACGTCGAGACACCCCCCTTACTTACCAACAAGATTCTGGCGCACTATGACGCGAATGCGCGGGTTTTGCCCTGGCGCAGTCCGCCGGGCGCGCCAGCGCCGGACCCGTATCGCGTCTGGATGTCGGAAGTCATGCTTCAGCAGACCACGGTTGCTGCTGTGAAAGCCTATTTTGAAAGGTTTACAACGCGTTGGCCCGATGTCCGTGCACTCGCCGCTGCGGACGATGCCGATGTCATGGCCGAATGGGCGGGGCTTGGCTATTATGCCCGGGCCCGCAACCTCCTCGCCTGTGCCCGCATGGTGGCAAATGAGCATGGCGGCCTGTTTCCCGATAGCGAAGACGGCTTGCGACGCCTGCCGGGTATTGGCCCTTATACGGCGGCTGCCATTGCCGCGATTGCCTTTGGCAGACGCGCCGTGGTGGTGGATGGCAATGTGGAGCGCGTCATCACCCGGCTCTATGCGCTGGAGACGCCTTTGCCTGCTGCCAAGCCCGAGATCGGGGCGCTGATGGACGCGCTGACGCCGGACGTCCGGGCGGGGGATTTTGCGCAGGCGATGATGGATTTGGGGGCGACGATCTGCACGCCGCGCAGTCCGGCCTGTATCCTGTGCCCGTTGGCCGAGGCCTGCAAAGGCCGGACAGCGGCGGAGCGGTATCCTGTCAAACGCGCCAAGCCTGTGAAGCCGGAACGGTCCGGCGTGGCCTGGTGGATTGAGCGCGAGGGAGCAGTGTTGCTGGTCCGCCGACCGGACAAGGGACTGCTCGGCGGGATGCGCGCGCTGCCCGGATGTGACTGGCGTGGCACGGGCGTGGCACCAGCGTCGGACACAGATTTGGAGTCATTGGGGCAGGTGACCCATGTCTTCACCCATTTCCGCCTGACGCTGGATGTCGCCCGGCGGACATCTGGGCCTGATACGGAGGCGATGGAGGCCTCCACATGGTGGCCGATTGACCGGCTCCATGAAGCCGGACTACCTACGGTCTTCGCGAAGGCCGCAAAATTGGCCATGAGCAGGAGAGACGCGTGACCCTAATTCTTAATCGCCGCCATTTCATGGGGGCCTCGGCCCTGACTGCAGGCCTCGCCGGAGCCCCGGCCTTCGCCAACATGCCGCTCACGCCGAAGGTCGCTCCTTGGTCTCCGGTTACGGCAGCGCTGCAGGGCTTTGTCGATAAGAAATATGTGCCCGGCGCCGCTGGCGCCATTGGGCGGGGCACTTCGGATGCGGACTTCCTATCTGCTGGCGAGCTCGCCTTTGACAATCCAACGGTGGTGACGGCAGATTCGCTGTTCCGCTGCTATTCGATGACCAAGCCGATCACCGGCATGGCGGCCATGATGCTGATCGAAGATGGCAAGTTGAAGCTCGACCAGAATATCGCAGACTTCATTCCCGGCTTTGCCAATCCGATGGTGATGATTGACCCCACAAAGAGCCTGGAGGCGCGCCCGTCGCGCGCGCCGATCACGGTGCGCAACCTCATGACGCACACAGCCGGTCTGGGCTATACGATTGTCACCAAGGGGCCGCTGCTCGATGCTTATGTGAAGCTTGGCCTCACACCGGCCTCTGCCTCGCGCAAGCCATTGCCCGGCCAGCCCGATGTGCCGACGGCGCCTAGCCTTGCTGAATTTGCCGACCGGTTGGCGACGCTGCCGCTGATCGCGGATCCGGGCACCAAATGGAGCTATTCGGTCAGCCTTGATCTGCTTGGCCGGGTCATTGAACTCGCCAGCGGCCAGCCCTTTGACGCCTTCCTCCAGCAGCGCATCTTCACGCCACTCGGCATGACCAGCAGCTGGTTTCAGGTGCCGGAAAGCGAAATGAAGCGGCTGACCACCAATTATTTCCAAGCGCCTTTTGGGGCCTTCCCGATCGATCCGGGCAATGCCAGCGTCTATTTTGACAAGCCGGCCTTTCCCTTTGGCGGGGCAGGCCTTGTCTCGAGCCCACGGGACTATGACCGCTTCCTCGCGATGCTGATGGGCGAAGGCGCCATCGGCTCTACGCGGATTATGAAGCGGGAAACGGCACAACTTGGCATGTCCAACCTCGTCCACCCGGACACAAAGATGGAGAGCTTTGTGACCGGACAAGGCTTTGGCGCGGGCGGGCGGGTGACCATCAACCCCGGCAAGAACGGGGAAGGCATCGGCACCTTTGGTTGGGGCGGCGCTGCCTCCACCATCGGCTGGGTGGACCGGACCAAGGGCATCCGCGCATCGGGCTGGTCGCAGATCATGACGATGGGGGATCAGCCCTTTGTCGATGGCTTCAGCAAATCCGTTTACGCAAGTCTGGCCAACTGATGCCAAATCCCGGTTTCACAGGGTCCCCCCTCAACCGCGTCGATCACATCCGGCAGGATCTAGAGGCGTTTAACCGCCTGCTCAACGACTGGCGCGGCCGCGTGCTCGGGCTGGACGGGCTTGATCCCATGGTGTCGGCTGAAGGGACTTTGGTCTGGCAGGGCATGGCCGATGTCTCGCTCGATCTCGAACTGATTCTGCTTGGCCTGCATGAGGACAAGCCGCATTTTGTGCCCATCGTCGAAGCTAAGGGCGGTCCGCCGCGGTCCCCCGCTGTGTGGCTTGCGCTGGCGACATTGCCGGCGGAAGAAGCGGCGATCTATGGCACGGCACGCAGCCTGATTGACTGGCACAATGGCCATCGTTTCTGCGGCCAGTGCGGCGGAGAAACCAAGACGTTTCGGGCTGGATGGGGCCGCAAATGCGGGAGCTGCAACAAGGAACATTTCCCCCGCACAGACCCCGTTGTCATCATGCTGGCCGAACATGAGGGCAAGGCGCTTGTCGGTCGGCAAGCTGCTTGGCCCAAGGGCAATTACTCCGCGCTCGCCGGGTTTCTGGAACCGGGTGAAAGCGTGGAGGAGGCCGTGCGGCGTGAAATCCATGAGGAAGCGGGCGTCACTTGCGGCGCTGTGCGCTATGTCACCAGCCAGCCTTGGCCCTTTGGCGGATCGCAGCTGATGATCGCGTGCATTGCTGAGGCGACGAGCACCGACATCGTGATGGACACCAATGAGCTGGAAGACGCGATGTGGATCACCAAGGACGACGCCCGCGCCGCCCTTGCCGATGCGCCCGACAAGAAGTTTGGTGCGCCGCCACCCTTCGCCATCGCCAATACCCTGCTGCGTCGCTGGGTGGCGGAGTAAAGTCCCCGGCACTCTGGCTGTGCTCCGGACTTGTTCCGGAGCCTAGGGCCACCTGCAAGAAGGTTTGGTTCATGCAGGGGCGCAGATGTTTGCTGTCTCCGAATCTAGACCGATTCACCCCTGGGCTCCGGCTCAAGGCCGGAGCACTAATTTGCTCGAATTACCCCCGTTTGCGGGCCTGTTTATAGGTCCCCAGCAACCGCACCGTGCGCGAATAGAAGCTCAGTTCTTCGAGCGCGCGGGCAACGGCGGGGTCTTCGGGATGGCCTTCAATATCGGCAAAGAAAGTCGTCGCGGCAAAGCTTGCGCCGCGCTGATAGCTTTCCAGCTTGGTCATATTGACGCCGTTGGTCGCAAAGCCGCCCATCGCTTTGTACAAGGCGGCGGGGACGTTCTTCACCTCAAAGATGAAGGTCGTCATGACGGCCCCTTCATTGGGCACGTCCGGCGCTGTGCGGGCAAGGCGCACGAAGCGGGTCATATTATCGTCTGAATCTTCCAGCGCCTCGGCCAGCGTATTGAGGCCGTAAATCGCCGCTGCTCCCGGCGGGGCAATGGCGGCAACGGCGGGATCGGCCAGTTCGATTGCGCGGGCAGCGGCCCCCGCTGTGTCGGGAAAGGGCACAGGCTCAATATTCCGGCTGCGCAGCCAGTGGCGGCACTGGCCCAGCGCCTGCGGATGGCTGATCGCCTGACGCACGCCCTCCAGCGGGCCGGTGCCCATCAATGCGTAACGGATCGGAAGGAAGAACTCACCAGTGATGACCAGCCCGGATTCGGGGAGCAAAAAGTGGATGTCCGCCACGCGCCCATGGAGCGAGTTTTCAATGGGGATGAGCGCGCTGCCCGCTTGCCCGTCCCGCACGGCATCAATCGCGTCTTCAAAGCTGTAGCAAGGCAAAGCCAGCGCTTCAGGCGTGTCTTGCAGCACAGCGATATGCGAATTGGCCCCCGGCGCGCCTTGAAAGGCAACGGCGCGGCCCGGTTCGGCAGCAGCAGCGGCCTCCATTGCGGCAACGATGGGCTGGGCGGGGGCAGGATATCGGTTCATGTTGCGGAACCGCTTACGGCTGTGACGGCAACGCTGCAAGCGTGCTTGCGGTGCGCGCAATGGACGGCTAAGGCGACGGCGATTCCATTTTCGGGCCAAAAGAGCAGGGATTTCGACGGGCATGAGCGATAGCGATCAATTCAACACCATCGCAGGCTGGACACTGGCTGCAGGCATCGTGGCGCTGGGCGCGACAATCGTGACCGGCCAATTGTTTATGCACCATCCGGTTGAATCTGGTGGCTATCCCGTGGAAAGCGCCGATGGCGGCGCTGAAGGTGGTGCTGCCAAAGATCCGCCAATTGCCTTGCTGATCCAGACCGCCGACGCCACCAAGGGTGCCGAAGTCTTCAAGAAGTGCGCGTCGTGCCATACCATCAATAATGGCGGCGCCAATGGTATTGGCCCGAACCTTTGGGGCGTGATGGGCAAGAAGCACGGTCATATGGCTGGTTTTGCCTATTCGGCCGGCCTGCTCGCAAAGCCGGGCAACTGGGACTTTGAAGGCATGAACGAATGGCTCAAGTCGCCCAAAAAATATGTTGAAGGCACCAAGATGAGTTTTGCTGGTCTGTCCAAGCCGGAAGATCGCGCCAATCTGATTGCCTATCTAAACGCGGAAGGGTCTAACCTGCCGCTGCCGGCTGCACCTGCGGCTGATGCGGCACCGGCCGAAGCAGGCGCTGCCAATGCCGCCGCTCCGGCAGAAGCGAATGCGGCGGCACCTGCCGCCAAGTAAGCGCGACATACATCTGATAGAGAAAGGGCCCGGATTTCCGGGCCCTTTTTCGTTTTGGAGAACCGAGTTTTAAATCCGCGCCGTTCTCCCTGAGCTTGTCGAAGGGCTGTCCTTCTTCTTGACACGATGGTGTCCAGAAAAGTTGTGGGGAGAAGGCAATGACCTCCAAAGGAGTGTCCGTCGCCCGTGCTTGACACGGGGCTTGGCTCTTTAGGAGCCGTCAAATCCGGTAAGCAAGGCGGTCAAGACTGGGCGGAGGTTAGCCCGGCCCCGTGTCAAGCTCGGGGCGACGCGGGTATGAAGGCGAACGTGTTCGCGCGGCCTAGCCTTCTTCGTAAAAGGTGCGGATATAGTCCCACGCTTCTTCGGCGCTGTCGACATAGCGGAACAGCTTGAGGTCTTTCTCCCCGATGACGCCGTGCTTCACCAGTGCCGTGAAATCGATGACATCTTCCCAAAAGGCGCGGCCGAACAGGAGCACAGGCATGGGCTTGATCTTGCCTGTCTGGATCAGGGTCAGCAGCTCAAACGTCTCGTCAAACGTCCCGAACCCACCGGGGAAGACGGCAACCGCGCGGGCGCGCAGCAGGAAGTGCATTTTGCGCAGCGCAAAATAGTGGAACTGAAAGCTCAGCTCCGGCGTCATATAGCTGTTGGGCACCTGTTCGTGCGGCAAGACGATGTTGAGGCCAATCGAGTCGGCAAGCACATCATTCGCGCCGCGGTTGGCCGCTTCCATGATGGAAGGCCCACCACCGGAACAGACCACAAAATGCCGCCACCCATCATCATCCCGCGGAATGCGGCTGGCGATTGTGGCGAGCTTGCGCGCTTCGTCATAGTGCGGGGAGAGTGATTCGAGGTTGGCGGCAATTTCGGGATCTGGATGAGCTGAGGCCACACCCGGCTCCGGAATGCGGGCGGACCCGTAAAAGACGAGGGTGGATTTGATCTTGGCCTCATCCAGCAGAAGCTCAGGCTTCAGCAGTTCCAACTGAAAGCGCACCGGGCGCAAGTCTTCGCGCAGCAGGAAGGCATCATCCTGAAACGCAAGTTTGTAGGACGGGCTTTCAGTCTGGGGGGTGGAAAGCGCATTCTTGGCGGTTTCCGCGTCCTGCGCGGCGCGCGCGAAGACCCGCGCGGGAATTTTTCTCTCTGTCATTCGGCCAAGTCTATGGGCGTTGTGCCTCAGCGGCAATAGGGACGCCCACCCAAGTCGACATGCAAATGATCGCGGTGGGCAAAATTATAGTCGGGGCTGAGCACGGTCAGGAACCGCTTGCACGCATCATTGCGGATGGCGCGCAGAAAGTCTGCCTCATCGCCTTTGCCCTGCCAGCCGCCCAGCACCGTCACGCGTCGGCCATCGGCAAGCACGAAGCCTGCGACGTCAATCGCATTGGCATAGGCGTGTTCGGACAGCTTATTGGAGGCCACGCCCTTCACCTGACGGCAGGCATAGCTGCCCATTGTCTCCACGCGGACGACAGGCGATCCCAAGATTTCCCGGGCATGAGTTTGCACCGGCCCGCGCATCCATCCGGCAAAGGCACGCGCCAGCGGGCATTGTGTCGCGCGCAAATTGGAAATGGAGGCGCCGGCGCCAGTCATCAAAACAGAGTTGATGGCCGAGCAGCCGCCATTGCCCACAAAATCGGGCAGCACGGAGAACTTCACACCCATGCGCGATAGATCTGCGACGCATTGACGCATGGTTTCACTGTTCGGGCGCGGCGGCGCATGCGGCCCGCGCGCATGACGGTCAGACGGCGGTCCGACGCAGCCGGATAGGAACACTGCGAGCAGGGCGATCACAAGAAAAAGGGGGCCATGGCGAACCATGACCCCCTGTGTTTCCGGACGGATGAACACCGCCTTGATGGCCTTAGGCAGGAAGGCCGCTAATGGCCTTCACTTCCATAAAGTCCCGCAGACCAAAGATGCCCGCCTCGCGACCATTGCCCGACTGTTTATAGCCACCGAACGGAGCGCCCGGTGACGGGCCCCAATTGTTGATGGCGACATTGCCTGCACGCAGCTTTGGCGCGATTTCGGCAGCCTTGGCCGGATCGCCCGAGATGGCGGCGGACAGACCATATTCGGTATCGTTGGCGATATCGATCGCTTCTTCCAGGTCCGAATAGGTGATGACAGCAGCGACGGGGCCAAAGATTTCTTCCTTGGCAATGCGCATGTTGCGCGTGACGCCGGAGAACACCGTTGGCTTGATGTAATAGCCACGGTTGACGTTGGACGGCAGGCCGACGCCGCCGGTTTCCACCTTGGCACCTTCGTCAATGCCAGACTGGATCAGGCCCTGGATCTTTTCATACTGCGCCTTGTTGACGACAGGGCCGATATGGCCGCCTTCGGCCAGCGGATCGCCAACCTGAATGCTTTCCATGATGCCCTTGATGACGCCAATGGCTTCGGCTTCCTGATCCTTATGGACGAGGATACGGGCGGGCGAAATGCAGCTCTGGCCGGAATTGATCCAGACGCCGGAGACAGTCGCAGGCAGTGTCGCCTGAAGGTCAGCACCCGGCAGGACGAGGTCGGGGGACTTGCCGCCCAGTTCTTGATGGACGCGCTTGACGGTATCGGCTGCCGACTTGGCGACCATGATGCCGGCACGGGTTGAGCCGGTGAAGCTGACCATATCGATGTCAGGATGCGCCGAGATCGCTTCGCCAACGGTCATGCCATCGCCTTGGACGAGGTTGAAGACACCGGCGGGCACGCCTGCTGCATCCATGATTTCGGCAAAGATCGCGGCGTTACCGGGGCATTCTTCCGACGGCTTCAGGATCATCGTGTTGCCAGCGGCAAGGCACGGCGCAACCTTCAGCGCGATCTGGTTGAGCGGCCAGTTCCACGGCGTGATGAGGCCCACGACGCCCATGGGTTCGTACACAACCTTGGCAGCACCGGCCTGCTCGGTGAAGTTGAAGGTCTTGAGCGCTTCCAGCGTGCCCATGAAGCCGCCGATGCCAGCGCCAACCTGTGCGGTCGAGGCGAAGCTCAAAGGCGCGCCCATTTCGTTCGACATCGAGGCGGCGAGATCCCCAGCGCGCTTCTTATATTCGACAACAACACGCTCCATCAGGGCGATACGCTCTTCGCGGGTCGTCTGGCTGAAGGTCTTGAAGGCTTCCTTGGCAGCGGCGACGGCTGCGTCGACATCGGCCTTGGTGCCGAGCACGATTTCGGTGCAGGCCTCTTCGGTCGAAGGCGAGATCACCTGATGGCGCTTGCCACCAATGCTGTCGACCCACTGGCCGTTAATGTAGTTCTTCAGATAGCTGTCCATGTCTCTCTCCTTGAATGTCGTAGGTCGAATCCGGTGAGTCGCTGACGCGACGTTCAGGTTTCGATGTGGGACTTTTTACGTAAACGTCAACGCCCAACGCATCTCTTTTCGCGGCATCAACGCGCCGTCAGCGCTTTTCGCGCGAAAGCCGTGACATCATGATGGCTGCGCGCTTGGCCTGTGTTTTGATGCTCAGCAGATCGACCGTTTCGCCCGGCGTGTGATCGCCGCTGCTATAGGGGCCAAGGCCCGCAATGCTGTCCACATCATTGGCCACAAAAGAGATATCCCCCGCGCCGCGCTTCAGCGGATCGAGCACGGGCATTTCAGGCAGGCCCATATCGGTGTTGATGGCGTTCAGCCGGTCGAGCAGCGCCTTGTTGCCCGGGGTCGGCGCCATGGCGGGATAGCCGCCTTGTTCAAAGGTGATGGTCGCTGATGTCAGCGGGGCGTGGGCGGCCACAATGGAGGACATCTTCGACTTCACCCGTTCGGTCTGCTCCTGCGAGAGTGTGCGGAAATCGCCGCGCGCAATTGCGACGCCGGGGATGATGTTGGTCTTGCCCTTGGCGGACGCGCGCACGCCATCGGCATCGAGCGTGGCTTCCTGCCCACCTGCGATCAGCCCCACGTTGAAGGTGAGGTTCGGCTCGGGAAGGTCGGTGCGGAAACGGGTGATGATCCGGCTGATCTCATAGATCGCGCCATCGCCTGCGGCGGCGCTGAAGATGCCGGAACTGTGCCCGGATTTGCCCGTGGCGGTCAGCGTCCAGCTGTTGGAAGACCGCCGTGCGATCGACCCCATATCGCGCCCATCCTCGCGCACCAGCCCTTCAAAATCGAGCGCGGCGTCAGACCGCTTGCCGGCCGCAATCAGGTCGGCGCGGGCAATGGAAATGGGGTCGCCCGAATCTTCCTCATCCCCCGTCATATGAATTTCGATATTGGCGTCCTTCAGTGTGCCTGCCGCCTTCATGGCGCGCAGGGCTGCGACGATGGTGACCATGCCGCCCTTGTCATCCCCGGCGCCCGGCCCTTCGGCCTCATCTATGCCGGCCGTGGTCAGTCGTTTGAAGGCCTGAAACGGCGAATCCTTTTCAAACACCGTGTCGAGATGCGCGATCAGCAGCATCCTCTTGGTGCCCGCCTTGCCTTTCTTGGTGGCAATCAGATGCCCCGCGCGCTTGGCAGCGGTCATCGGCACCCAGTCCACCTTAAAGCCCAAAGGCTCCAGCTCTGCCCGCATCATCCGCCCGACGATCTCCACGCCCTCGAGGTTCATCGATCCGGAATTCTGGTTCACCAGCCGTTCGAGCAGACCGACGGTGCGTTCATATTCAGCATCGACTGTCGCGGCCATCTTCGTTTCAGCAGGCGTCAAAGCGGCGGACGCTGGCGCGGCGAAGGACAGCAGCAGGCCAAGGGCGACGGTGCGGGTGAAAGTGCGGGTCATGTACGTCTCCGAAAGCGTTTGGAGACTGTGTGGGGGCACGCTCCCCGCATGACAAGGGCGAGGCATCCCAAAAACAAAACGTTCGGCCATAACAAAACGCCCGGAGGTTTCCCCCCGGGCGTCCTGCTGTCCGTTAGACGGATCGGGTATGCGCGTATTGTGAGACCATCATTCACGCCCGAGGCTGGGTCAGCCTCGGGCGATCAAGGTCTTAGGCGCTGTAGTACATGTCGAACTCGACCGGCGATGGGGTCATTTCCCAACGCGCGACTTCGCCCATCTTGATGTCGATATAGGCGTCGATCTGTTCCTTGCTGAACACGTCGCCCTTCAGAAGGAAGGCGTGATCGGCTTCGAGCGATTCCAGAGCTTCACGGAGCGAACCGCAGACAGTGGGAACCTGGGCCAGCTCTTCCGGCGGAAGATCATAGAGGTTCTTGTCCATGGCATCGCCCGGGTGGATCTTGTTCTGGATGCCATCGAGGCCCGCCATCATCAGTGCCGAATAGCAGAGATAGGGGTTGGCCATCGCATCGGGGAAGCGGATTTCAACGCGCTTTGCCTTGGCACCGGCACCGTAAGGGATGCGGCACGAAGCAGAGCGGTTGCGCGCCGAGTAAGCGAGCAGAACAGGGGCTTCATAGCCCGGAACCAGACGCTTGTAGCTGTTGGTCGACGGGTTGGAGAACGCGTTGATCGCCTTGGCGTGCTTGATGATGCCGCCGATGAAGAACAGGCACATTTCCGACAGGCCGGCATAGCCGTTACCGGCGAAGAGCGGCTGACCCTTTTCCCAGATCGAGAAGTGGGTGTGCATGCCCGAACCGTTATCTTCCTTGATCGGCTTCGGCATGAACGTCGCTGTCTTGCCATAGGCTTCGGCGACCATGTGAACGACATACTTGTAGATCTGCATGCGGTCTGCGGTCTGCGTCAGCGTGCCGAAAGTCAGGCCGAGTTCGTGCTGCGCTGCGGCCACTTCGTGGTGGTGCTTGTCGCAAGGCAGGCCCATTTCGAGCATGGTCGAGACCATTTCAGCGCGGATGTCCTGTGCCGAATCGACGGGCGCCACGGGGAAGTAGCCGCCCTTGGCGCGCGGACGGTGGCCAAGGTTGCCGCTGTCATAATGCGTACCGGTGTTGGTCGGCAGTTCGATGTCGTCGAGCTTGTAATAGCTGGTGTTGTAGCCGTTTTCGAACTTCACATCGTCAAACATGAAGAATTCGGCTTCGGGGCCGACATAGACGGTGTCACCGATGCCGGTGGACTTCAGGTAGGCTTCGGCGCGCTTGGCGGTCGAACGCGGGTCGCGCGAATAGAGTTCGCCCGTCGATGGTTCGACGATGTCGCAGAAGATGATCATCATCGGCGTCGCGCTGAACGGATCAACATAAACGGCGTCGAGGTCAGGCTTCAGGATCATGTCGGATTCGTTGATGGCCTTCCAGCCTTCGATGGACGATCCGTCGAACATCAGACCGTCGGTCAGTTCGTCTTCACCCATCACGCCGGCGCACATGGAGAGGTGCTGCCACTTGCCCTTGGGGTCGGTGAAACGAAGGTCGACCCACTCGATGTCTTGGTCCTTGATCTGCTTCAGAATGTCTGCCGGAGTGGCCATGTTCTAGTTACCTTCCTTGATTAAAATCGGACTGTTGGTGGCCCCGCCCGGGAATGCCCAGGCCGGGGAATGCGAAAAATTCAGATGGCGTCGTTGTCTTTTTCACCGGTGCGGATGCGCAGTGCGCTTTCCACGGGGATGACGAAGATCTTGCCGTCGCCGATGCGGCCGGTTTGCGCGGCAGCGGCAATGGCTTCTACCACGCGGGGGGCCAGTGCGTCGTCTACGACGACCTCCAGCTTCACCTTCGGCAGAAAGTCGACGATATATTCAGCGCCACGATAAAGTTCGGTGTGGCCCTTCTGACGGCCAAAGCCTTTCGCCTCGGTCACGGTGATGCCGGACACGCCGACTTCGTGCAGCGCTTCCTTCACATCATCGAGCTTGAACGGTTTGATGATCGCTTCGATCTTTTTCATGGCGTGGCTTGGCCCCTATGGTTGCGCTTTGGCCTTCAATAATCGTGCCAAATGCAAAGGTGCAAGCAATCCGCGAAATCCTGCCCGGCGCTGTTTGGAAAGCGGGCAGGTCGACAGGCGGATGCTTAATATTTAGGCAGAACACGCTCAATATTTAAGCAAGACGCCTGCGCCGCGACATTTTGTGACGCGGAGAGGGTGTCAGGCCAGCGAATCGCTTCCGGCTGGCCGGTGGGGCAAATCGAGTCCCGCAAGGCTCTTGGTGAAGATCTCATAGCCTGTTTCGGTGATGCCGATGGTGTGCTCAAACTGCGCCGACAATGTCCGGTCGCGGGTCACGGCTGTCCAGCCATCTTCCAGCACCTTGCAGTCCGGGCGGCCGATATTGACCATCGGTTCGATGGTGAAGAACATGCCGGGCTTTAGCTCTGGCCCCGTGCCGGGGCGACCGACATGGACCACCTCAGGCGCATCGTGGAACAGGCGGCCAATGCCGTGCCCGCAGAAGTCGCGGACGACGCCAAAGCGCTGCTTCTCCGCATGTACCTGAATCGCATGCGAAATGTCGCCCAGATGGTTGCCGGGCTTGGCCTGTTCGATGCCGAGCATCATCGCTTCGAAGGTGGTCTCCACCAGACGCCGTGCTTTGATCGGCACATCGCCGACCAAATAGGTGCGGTTGGTGTCGCCATGCCAGCCATCGACAATGGGGGTCACATCGACATTGACGATATCGCCGCTCTTCAAAGCTTTGGGGCCGGGGATGCCGTGGCAGATGACATGATTGATCGAGGTGCAGCAGCTGTGCGTATAGCCGCGATAGTTGAGCGTGGCGGGCACCGCGCCGTTATCAAAAGTCATCTCGCGGACCAGATCATCAATCGCCTGCGTCGTCACGCCGGGCTGAATGAAGGGCACCAGCGCGTCAAGGATTTCAGCCGCGAGCTTGCCTGCCCTGCGCATGCCATCAAAGGCTTCCGGTCCATGCAGACGAATGGCGCCTGAGCGGACGGGGACGGTGTCATCGGTAACGATCTGATACTGGGTCATGGGGTCGATATAGGCAGGTTGAGGGAAGGGCGCAAATGCGGGATTCAGCTCTTATCGGCGAAGCCAGAAGCGAAGGGTTCGCGCAAAGACGCAGAGATCGCAGAGGTAAGGATATCGTCTCTGCGTCCTCTGCGCC
>JBBATS010000011.1:0-57499 GCA_040398625.1 Chakrabartia sp.
CAATATCGGCAGCGAGGCGCTGGCCTGCGCGCGGATGGCCGACGGCGGTGGCGACAGCTTGCACTTGCGCTATGCTGTCTGCAACCGTTGCCGGCACGCCAAATGTCTTCATCGGCACGCCGGCTTTGGCCAGCGCCGCATTGGTGCCGCTGCTCGCCAGATTGCCGGTCAGGAGCAGGCGGGGCTTGGCCGCGATGATTTCTTCTGCCGTCACGCCCAGCGCGGGGCGGGCGCGCGCCCAAGCCAGTGGCGCCGAGGCGCTTTCGGGGTCGTGGGACCAACTGCTGACCGCGGCGATATCGTCTGGAGCCACTTGGGCGAGGATCGCGTCGATGCACGGATTGTTCGACACGATCCCACCGGGCGCAACCTCCGGCCCGCCGCTGCATCCGGCGAGAAGCAACACAGCGGGCCAGAAGCGGCGCATCAGAAGGTCGCCCGCACGCCGACGAACGCGGTGCGGCCATAGGCGCCGTAACCGCTCACCGTTTCATAGCGCGTATCGAATAGGTTCTCGACACGGCCGTAGAGTTCGAGCGTGTCCCCGATGGGCAAGGACGCGCGCAGACCGACCAGTGCATAGCCATCGAGCGCTGTCCGGGCGAAGGTCTCAAAGTCGGTATCCGCGCTGTCGCTCGCCAATCGCAGCGTCGCGCCGAGGCGTGCGCCAAAAAGTGTCGTCCAGTCCACATCCGCTGCCAGATTGTGTCGTGGTCGGCGCACGAGCACGCGGCCCGTCGTCCGGTCTTCGGTGTCGAGCAGCGTGTAGTTGACGGTAAAGCCAAGCGTGTTGCTGGGGCGCATTTCTATTGATGTTTCAAGGCCCTTGGCGCGGGTGCTGTCGACATTGTCATAGGTGCCATCGGCCCTGTTGGTGCAGATGCCTGTCGTTCGTCCAAAGCAGGAAATGAAGTCGATCTGGTTGCGCGTGTCACGCTGGAACAGTGTTGCCGAGATGATCAGCCGCCCGTCCAGCAGCTTCTGCTCAACGCCCAGATCATAGCTTTGCGCGCTTTCGGGCTTGAGCGTCACATTCCCGTAAAAGCTGTAGAGCTGGAACAGGGTCGGGGCCTTGAAGCCCTCGCCATAGGCGGCGCGGATCGTGGTGCCGCTGCCCGCGCGCCAGACCAGATTGCCGGACAGCGTCGTGCGCGTCCCGAAGGTCGCGTGATCATCGACGCGGAGGCCGCCGATCAGTGTGACGCGGGACAGCGGGCTGGCGATCAGTTGAAGATAGCCGCCGCTGGTGTTTGTCTTGTTGTCCGAAAAGCCGTCGCTGATGCGGGAGCGTTCATGCTCGGCGCCGAACACCGCGCGCACGGCTCCGCCCGCCCGCCAGTCTGCGCGATATTCGATCCGCTCAATCCGGCCCCGGTTGAGATATTGTGGGGTGGCATCGCCGGGTGCGGCAAAGCTGTCGCGGTTGATGTCGGAGAGGGTCACACCGAACTGGTTGCGCAGATCACCAAGATCAGCACGTAGCCCAGCATATCCCATGATTTGTTCGGAATGGGTGACGTCCGGCGCATCGGCAAAACTGTAGAAGGGCGGTGGAAAGCCATCCTGATCAATTCGGCTTTTCGCGTAATAGCCGCGCAGGTCGAGGCCGATGCCGTCGGCGAGGTCGATTTCGACGCGCCCATTGGCGCCATATTGCCGCAGGCCGTCTGCCTCAGTCCCGTTCTTATAGGCAGAAATGCCGCCTTCGTTGAACCAGCCAGCGCCCAGCGAACCGCGCACAGAGCCAAGTGTGCCGGACAGATTGCCGACGATATTGCCGGCGTCGTTCGATCCCACTTCACCGCGCAGCTTGGCGCTTGGCTGCGCGGTCGGCGTGGCGGTCACGACATTGACGACGCCACCAATCGCCTCGCTACCCCAGGGAACAGAGTTCGGGCCGCGTAGCACTTCAATTTGCTGGATGTTGCCGATCAACAGGCTGCCAAAATCAAAGCCGCCACCGGGGGATGAGGGGTCATTGACCTTCACGCCATCGATCAGCGCGAGCGTCTGTTCGCCTTCTGCGCCGCGAATGCGGACCGCGGAAAAGCCGCCAAGCCCGCCATTGCGCGAAATGGTGACGCCGGGCTGTGAAGCCAGCAATTCGGCAACGCCAATGGACTGACGCACGTCGATCTCATTTTGGCTGAGAGTTGAGACAGCTTGGCCGGTATCGGAACTGCGCGTCGGCGCGCCGTTGGCGGTCACGATGATCGTTTCGGCCTCGTCCGCCTCTTGGGCAAACGCAGAGGTGGAGGCCAGCGCCAACAGCGCGGCCGAACAATAAAATACAGATTTCAATTCAATCTCCTTCGCACGACGACTCCCATTGCCGTCACGCGAGGAAACCCCCGATCGCCTGCGTCTTCCCGCACAGCCGAAGGACTGGCTGTGACGGGCAGGTCTCCTGGCTTCCGGGTCGCTGCGCCTCTCCACCTTCCCGGTTGCCCAGTGGTATAACGGAGAGGAACTCGCCGGTTACAGTTGCGGGAACAGCGCCGGATTTGAACCGACTTCCCTTTTCAGCTCCACTACAGAGCACCTGTCACAAGGCCGAATTACCCCGCTATGGCAGGATTGGCAAGCCGCCGTCTTCAGGCGGCCTTGGCTTTGGCCGCGTGGCCATTGTCGAGAAAGCCCTGGATGAGCGGCACGCATTCTTCGGAATGGCTCATCAGGAACAGATGCCCGCCATCCTTGATCGTGACCATCTGCGCATTGGGGATGAGCGTTTCGAGAATGCGGCCGTTGATCGGGCGGACGATGGCATCTTCCTCGCCCATTAGCACAAGCGTCTCATGGCGGAGGAAGGGCAGGAAGGGCGCACTCGTCCAGCCGACCATCGCGAACAGCTGGTTGAAATAGCCCGACATAGACGGCGCCTTGATCCGGCTGACATGGGCTTCAGATCCGTTGCTTTGGCCGCCGTATAAATCATTGAAATTCTTGAGCATATAGTCAGGCTCAACATAGCGGCGCGGGTTGGCCATCTTGCTCAGCGCAGACCATTTGCCGGGCACCATCAGCATCCCGGCCGTGGTTGCGATCAGCACAAGCCGGTTGGTGCGCTTGCCATATTGGACGGCAAATTGCTGCGCCATGGCCCCGCCCCAGCTGATGCCCATCACATCGACTTCGGCATAGCCAAGATCATCGAGGATCTGGTTGGCGACACGCGCCATCATCCAGGGGCGATAGGGCCAGACAGGATCGGGGGAATTGCCGATGCCGGGCATATCAAAGGTGATGACGTTGCGGCCCAGCCGTTCGGCAAAGGGGGCGATCAGTTCCGCATTGGCGCCGATGCCGTTGAAAAACAGGACGGGCAGGGCATTCTCGCCCGCTTCCCCCGCATCCCAATGGGTCACACAGACGTCGCGCCCATCGACAGAGGCCATATGTGTTTCAGCTTTTGCCCGGCTCATAGGTCTATCTTTCCTTAATCGAACACATATTGGCCGGGGGCGGCCCCGACAGGCGGATGGGCCTTGCTGCCCAGTTCCGTCGGCGCAGGCTTTTCTGCGCCAGCCCGGGCCTTAAGCCATTCCGCCCAATGCGGCCACCAGCTTCCGGCATGTTCTTCCGCCTTGGCCATCCATTTCTCCGGCGCCTCGGGGGCCTTGCCATTGGCGCGGTAGAATTTGGCCTTAGGGTTGCCCGGCGGGTTGAGCATCGCCTGAATATGGCCGGAGTGCGACAGGACGAACTCGATATTCTTGGACCCGAACAACTGCGTGGAGCGGTAACACGCCTTCCAGGGCGTGATGTGATCGGTCACACCGGCCACGATGTACAGATCACTCGTCACCTTGGTCAGGTCCACCACATGGCCTGCGATTTCGGCTGTCCCCGGCTCGGCAAAAGGCTGGTTGCCATAGAGGTCCAGATAGTCCGAATGGAGCTGGGCGGGCAGGTTCGTTGCGTCATTATTCCAGAACAGAATGTCGAAGGCGGGCGGGTCTTCCCCTAAAAGATAGTTGTTGACCACATAGTTCCACACAAGGTCATTTGGCCGCAGCCAGGCGAACATGCGCGAGAGCGAGGCGCCGTCGAGCACACCGGCCTTGCGTGACCGTTGGCGGGCCAGTTCAATGCCATGTTCAGACACAAGCGAGCCGACTTCGCTGTCGGTGATTTCGGGTTTCAGCACGCACACCATTAATGAGACGGCGTTGACGCGCTTGTCGCCCTTGGACGCTAGCTTGGAAAGCATCGCCGACATGGTGATTCCGCCGGAACAGGCGCCAGAGACGTTGATCTGCTTGGATCCCGTCACCTCGCAGATGACGCCGATCGCTTCGATGATACCGTCCACATAATTGGCGAGGCCCCAATCGGCATGCTCCTTGGTCGGGTTGCGCCAGCTGATGAGAAAGGTCTGCTGCCCATTGGCGAGCAGCAAGCGGACGATGCTTTTGTCCGGGCTCAGATCGTTGACATAGGCCTTGTTGATCTGCGGCGGGATGATCAGCAGTGGCGTTTCATGCACTTTCTCAGTCGCGGGCTTGTAATGGATCAGCTCCATCAGCTCGGTGCGGTAGATGACGGCCCCTGGCGTGCAGGCGATGTTCTCACCGATTTTGAAGGGCCGCTTGTCCACCTGCGAGACGAGCATGTCGTTGTTGACGATGTCGTCATAGGCGTTCTTGAGGCCGCGAATGAGCGAAGCGCCGCCGGTTTCTGCCGCCTTTTTCAGTGCGGCCGGGTTGCCTGCCAGCGTGTTGGTGGGGGCGAGTGAGTCGATGACCATGCCCGCTACGAAATGCGCGCGGGTGCGTTCCAGCTCGTCCAGTTCCAAATCGCCGATGAAGTTCTTCACGCCCTTTTCGGCGGCGAGGTAATATTGCATCCCCGCCTTGAAGAAGGGGTTCTGGTTCCAGGTCGCGTCCGCAAAGCGACGGTCCTTGGGGTTGGGCGCAATGTCCGACTTCATCGTGATGATTTTGATGACATCGTCGGCAAAGGATTTGCTGTGTTCGATCACCTTGCCCGGCTGGGTGGCGGTGGCTTTCAGCATGACGCCCACCGCGCCGATCAAATCCTCTTTGGCCAGTCCGACCAAGGGATTGAGTGCCACGCCCGCATCAGCCGCCTCTTCGAGGCCTTTCGGCATTTTCGCCATGTCCCCTCCTACGCATATTTCTTTATGTCATGGGAGGATCATCGTCTTTTCCGAAAAGGTCAAGCATCCGCGCGTCTCCTACTTGACGCAAACGGCAACCCGTTCCAACGCTGGCGCCAAAGATTGACGCATCATGTGAATGGAGAGACTGAATGGCTGGCGTTCTGGACGGGATCACAATCATCGAAATGGCAGGCATTGGGCCGGGTCCCTTTGCCGGCATGATGCTGGCCGATCACGGGGCACGGGTCATCCGCATTGAACGTGTCGGCGCGTCCGACATGCAGGGCCGCGACGTGCTGACGCGCAACCGCGAAGTCGTCCAGATCGACACCAAGACGCCCGAAGGCGTGGCGCAGGTGCGCGACCTCGTAAAGTCGGCAGACGGCATCTTCGAAGGCTTCCGCCCCGGCGTCATGGAGCGGATGGGCCTTGGCCCTGATGTCCTCCTCGCTGACAATCCCAAGCTGGTTTTCGGCCGGATGACCGGTTGGGGCCAGACGGGCCCACTCGCCATGGCGGCAGGCCATGACATCAACTACATCTCGATCACCGGTAACCTCCACGGCTATGGCCGCCCCGATGGTAAGCCAACCCCGCCGACCAACGCGATTGGCGATTTCGCAGGCGGCGGCATGATGCTCGCCTTCGGTATGGTCTCGGCTCTGCTCAACGTTGCGCGCGGCGGCGAGGGGCAGGTTGTGGACGTCGCCATGACCGATGGAGCCTCGATCATCCACGCCATGCAATGGGGCTTCCGCGGCCTTGGCATGTGGGAAGACACGCGCGGCGTAAACATGCTGGATACCGCCGCCCACTTCTACGACACCTATGAATGTGCCGACGGCAAGTGGATATCGATCGGCTCGATCGAACCACAATTCTACGCGCTGCTCCGCAAGACGCTTGGCATCGATAGTGACCCCGCCTTTGATGCCCAGCATGACAAGAGCCAATGGCCTGTCCTCAAGGCCAAGCTCACCGATATCTTCAAGACCAAGACGCGCGATGAATGGTCGGCGATCATGGAAGGTACCGACATCTGCTACGGCTCGATCCAGTCGATGGGCGAAGCGCTCAGCCACCCGCACAATGTCGCGCGTGGCACATTTGTTCAGGTGAATGGCGTCGACCAGCCCGCGCCTGCGCCGCGCTTCCTCAGCACGCCTGCCGCAGCGCCCGTTGGACGTAAGGGCTAAGCACCATGAACACTGATCCCGCCCGCATTCCCGTCATCATCGGCGTTGGCCAGTTTAACGACCGGGAGTGTGTTCATGATGCGCTCGGCCTGATGGTCGCTGCGCTGGAAAAGGCGGACGAAGATGCAGGTGGGGGCTGGATCGGCAAGCTCGACAGCATCGCCGTCGTCAACCAGATCAGCTTTCCCACGCTCGGCAATTGTGCAGAGCATCTCGCGCAGCATTTTGGCCTGACGCCCAAGATTGTGGAACAGACCCCGCACCCGACCGGGGAAAGCCCGGTGCAGCTGCTCAACGAAGCGGCAAACCGGATCGGCGCAGGCGAGATTTCGGTCGCGGCGATTGTCGGTGCCGAGGCCTTGCGGACGGCAGCGGAACGTGCGCGGGCCGCCACTGGCGAGAAGAAGGATGCGCTCCGGTCGGTTGCCAGCAGCGGCGCCAAGTCGCTGATGCAGCAACACGGCCTTGTCGCGCCGACCGACCTTTATCCGCTCTATGAAAACGCCACCCGCGCGGCTTGGGGCCAGTCGCTCGCCGAGGCGCAGGCGGAGTCGGGGCAAATCTGGGCGGGTATGTCGGCGGTTGCGGCAGCGAATGAGAATGCCTGGATCCGAAAGCCACAAACGGCAGAGGCCATTACCAGCATTGAGGCGGATAATCGCCCCATCGCCTTCCCCTACCAAAAGCGGATGGTCGCCAATTCCAGCGTCAATCAGGGCGCGGGCTTTATCGTGACCTCGCTTGCGGTGGCGCAGGCCGCAGGTGTGCCTGCAGCGAACATCATCCATGTCGGCATGGGTGCAGCCGCGCATGAAACGCACAACATGCTTAAGCGCGATCAATATGTGCAGCCCGCCGGCATGGTCGTGACGATCGAGGAAACGCTCAAGCGCAACAGCCTGACCGCGGCGGACCTTGACCATGTTGAGCTCTATTCCTGCTTCCCCTGCGTGCCCAAAATGGCGCGGCGCATCCTTGGCTGGCCGGTTGATAAGCCGATCACGGCCTTTGGCGGCCTGACCTTCGGCGGCGGGCCCATCGGCAATTATATGAGCCATGCCATCGCCTCGATGGTGGATACGCTCCGTGCGGAACGCGGGACGGCGATGCTGTTCGCCAATGGCGGCTATGCGACGCATTTTCACGGCATCGTGCTCTCGGCAGACCCGCTCCCCGAGGCGACCTTCCCGCACGACTATGATGTGAACCCGCTGGCCGATGCAATGCGCGGACCTGTGCCGGCAGCGGACGAGGACTATGAAGGCCCTGCCACCATTGAAAGCTACACCGTCTTTTACAACCGCGACGGCTCTGTGAAGTTCGGCACGGTCATCGCGCGGACCAGCGCAGATGCACGTGTGCTCGCGCGGGTCGATGCGGCGGACGAAGCGATAGTTGCGTTTCTGACGGACGGCAAAGTGGAACCGGTCGGTGCGTCGGGCCGGACGGGGCGGGGCGAGGACGGCTTGATCCACTGGCGGGCGGGGTAGGGCCTTCGACCGACCCCATCCCTTTTTCGACAAACACACGCCGCCCGCTTCACCTGCGGCGCATTGCGGTCTAGGAAACGCCCAATCACATTTGGGAGTTGTCCATGTCTCATCGTCTTCTCGGCAGTGTTGCCGCTCTTGCTCTGCTGGCGGGTGCTAATGCCGCAGCGCCTGCCTTCGCTGAAACCGTCGCTGCACCTACCTCGGCACCCGCTGCCAAGCCAAAGCTTGGCGATTGGGGTGTGGACCTGACCGGCATGGACACGGCCGTAAAGCCGGGGGATGACTTCTACGCCTTCGTCAACGGTGCATGGGCCAAGCGCACGGAAATCCCGGCAGACCGCTCCAGCTGGGGTGGCTTTGGCATTTTGCGCGACCTCTCGGACACGCGCACCCGCGCCATCATTGATGACGTATCGAAGCAGACCAATGCCGCGGGCAGCTCTGCCCAGAAGGTCGGAGACTTTTACGCCAGCTTCATGGACGAAGCTGCTGTGGAAGCGCGTGGTGCGGCACCCCTGACGCCGGAACTGGCGAAGATCGACGCGATCAAATCCCGCAAAGATCTCGCCCGCGCCTTTGGTGACGCGATCCGCCTCGGTATCGGGTCTCCCGTTGAAATCGGGGTCGAGCAGGACCTGAAGGACAATACCAAATACTCGGCTTATGTCGGCCAGGGCGGCCTCGGCATGCCCGACCGCGATTATTATCTCGTCGATAATGACCGGTTCAAGGACATGCGCGTCAAGTATAAGGCGCATATCGCGAACCTGTTCCGCCTGACCGGCGTGTCCGAAGCGGACGCCACGGCGAAGGCGGAAGCGGTCTATGCGTTGGAAGCAAAGATTGCGCAGACGCATTGGACATCGGCGGAATCGCGTCAGATCGACAAGCTATACAACCCGATCGCCGTTAAGGATCTGGCCAAGGCCTATCCCGGCTTTGACTGGTCCCGCTACATCGCGGCGGCGCATCTTGGTGGCCAGCAGACGCTGATCATTACGCAGCAAAGTGCGGTCAAGGGCGCGACCCAGCTCATCGCCAAGGAGCCGCTCTCGGTCTGGAAGGACTATCTCAAATTTCACATGATTGCCGATGCGGCGCCGTATCTGTCCAAGGCGTTCGTCGATGAGCGGTTCCAGTGGAGCAAGGCGCTGACAGGCACGCCGCAGCTGAAGGACCGGTGGAAGCGCGGCGTAGACCTCGTTAACGGCTCGCTCGGCGAAGCGGTGGGTGAAATCTATGTCGCCCGCTACTTCCCGCCCGAAGCCAAGGCGAAGGCAGATGAGTTGGTGAAGAACCTCATCAAGGCGATGGACGTGCGCCTCGCCAATTTGGAATGGATGGCGCCGGAGACCAAGGTCAAGGCGCGCGAGAAGCTCGCCGCCTTCCGCCCGAAGATCGGCTATCCTGATAAGTGGCGGGACTATTCAGCGCTGAAGGTCGACCGGGGTGACCTGTGGGGCAATGTTGTTGCCGCGACCGAGTTTGAATATGGCCGGCAGATTGGCAAGATCGGCAAGCCCGTGGATCGCGACGAATGGTTCATGACGCCGCAGACGGTCAACGCCTATGCCAATCCCTTGATGAACGAAATCGTGTTCCCCGCCGCCATCCTGCAGCCACCCTTCTTTGATCCGAATGCGGACGACGCCATCAACTATGGCGGCATCGGTGCGGTTATCGGCCATGAAATCAGCCATCATTTTGATGATCAGGGCAGCAAGTTCGACATGAAGGGCAACATGGTCGAATGGTGGACCAAGGAAGACATCAAGAAGTTTGAAGCGCTCACCAAGCGCGTTGTCGACCAGTACGCCCAATATGAGCCTTTGCTCGGCAAGAAGGTAAATGGCGATCTGACCTTGGGCGAGAACATGGCCGATCTGGCCGGCGCCACCATCGCCTATGACGCGTACAAGCTGTCGCTTGCCGGTAAGCCTGCAAAGGTGCTGAACGGATACAACGACGATCAGCGCTTCTTCCTCGGCTTTGGCCAAATCTGGCAGAACAAGCAGCGGGAAGCGGTGTTGTTGCAACAACTGACCACCGACCCGCACACACCGGGCCAGTTCCGCCCCTATGTCGTGCGCAATCTTGATGCCTGGTATGACGCCTTTGGTGTGAAGCCGAGTGAAAAGTTCTACCTGAAACCGGAAGACCGCGCGCGGGTTTGGTAAGGGCTAGCGCGCGGAGGGGGCGGAGGATTTGGGTCCTCTGCGTCTTTGCGCGAACCTGACAGCTTCGATGCCAATGGATCCTGAACCAAGTTCAGGATGACGGTTGGGGGGGGCGTAGCGCTTGAGACTGCAAAATCCGCCCCGCGTCTCCGCGTGAACCCGTCCCCCACTTCGTCATGCTGAACTTGTTTCAGCATCCATTCGCACGGCGGCTCAAGAAAAGGGCTCAAACCCGAAATCGACGGCAAGGTCGTGCCAATCCTGGTTGTCCTGTTCAATCAGATTGATCTTCCAGTTGCGATGCCAGTTTTTCAGCTGCTTTTCCCGCGCAATGGTGGAAGGCATGTCCTCAAACACCTCATAGCGGACGAGCCGGTGAACACCGTGCTCCCTCGTAAAACCGGCCACGGAACCGGTCCGGTGCTGGTAAAGCCGCTGGATCAAATCGCTGGTCACGCCGATGTAAATCGTCCCATGCCGTCAAGGCTAGGTGTTCATGGATGCTGAAACAAGTTCAGCATGACGGTTTTGAGCAATGCGCCTTCCGCTCCTCCCTCCACGAAACATTTTTCGCTTTCCTACAGCCCCCAAAATATGCCAGCATCCGCCCATGCCCGCGACCGACCGCCGCCGCTGCACTCCCGAACTTACCCCTTTCCTACAAACCCCAGTTTTCAAGGCGTCGAGGCCCTCAACTTCCTCCACTTCCAAACCTTTGACAGGTGGCGCGTACGCGATGCGCTTGCTCCGCAGGCGGCATTGCCCCTAAGGAAGGGGGCATAAGGATACCCCGGGGGAGCGTCATGGCGACAGAACAAGACCAGATTGTAATCGATGCAAAGCGGGACCGGCTGGTCATCACAGCCTCGTCGCTGGGCACCGTGTTCGAATGGTATGATTTCTTCGTCTATGGCATCTTGGGCGCGCTGATCGGGCGGCTGTTTTTCCCGTCGGACAATCCGACGGCGGCCACGCTCGCGTCGCTGGCGGTCTTTGGCGCGGGCTTTGGCGTGCGTCCGCTCGGGGCCATCGTCTTTGGCTATCTGGGGGATAAGGTCGGGCGGAAATATACGTTCCTCATCACCATCTCGCTGATGGGTGGCGCGACGGCGGCGATTGGGTTTTTGCCCACTTATGAGTCGATTGGGATCTGGGCGGCGGCCTTCCTGCTGATCCTGCGCTGTCTGCAAGGTCTGGCGCTGGGCGGCGAATATGGGGGGGCGGCGATCTACGTTGCGGAACACGCGCCCAAGGGCAAGCGCGGGCAGTATACGAGCTGGATTCAGGCCTCGGTCGCGGGCGGGTTTTTGCTCGCCGTCATCGTCGTTCTGGCAACGCGCACGTCGATGAGCACGGAAGCGTTTGAAAGCTGGGGCTGGCGCGTGCCGTTCATCATCTCGCTCTTCCTGCTCGGTATTTCGCTCTACATCCGCATGATGCTGTCAGAGAGTCCGGTCTTCAAGGCGATGAAAGCGGCGGGAACGACCTCGCACAATCCCTTCCTCGAAAGTTTCCAATATCCGGGCAATGTGAAGCGCATTTTTGTGGCGCTGTTTGGCGTCGCAGCGGGCCTGACGGTGATCTATTACACATCGCAGTTCGGGACGCTTTACTTCCTCACCGGCACGGCGCGTGTGCCGGAGACCGACGCTCTGTCCTATATGGCCGTCGGCGCGCTGCTTGCGGCCCCGCTCTACGTGGCAGCGGGTTGGCTTTCTGATCATTACGGGCGCAAGCGTATCTTGTTGATCGGTTATGCGCTGACGATCGTCCTCACCTTCCCTCTGTTTCACATGATGGCGGATGCGGCCAACCCGGCACTTGCGCGGGCAACGCAATCCTCTCCCGTCACGCTCGTTTCGCCAGAATGTGAGTTCAGCGTGTTTGCCAGCAAGCAGACGACGGAATGCGGCAAAGCGCTCGCCTTCCTCTCAAAGCGGGGCATCAGCTACACCAAGGCCGCCGGGGAAAACGTGGCGCTGAAGGTGGGATCGTCTGAAGTCGCGGGCTTTGATGAAAAGGCTTATGTCGCCGCGCTGGAGGCCGCGGGTTATCCCGACAAGTCGGACCCGGATTTACGCCAGCCGTTCAAGATCATCCTTGCGGTTGCCATCCTCGTGGCGCTGTCTGCGATGACCTATGGCCAGGTCGCAGCGATCCTTGTCGAGATGTTTCCGGCGCGTATCCGCTACACATCCATGTCGATCCCTTACCATATCGGGGCCGGGTATTTCGGCGGGTTCCTGCCCTTCATCTCGCAGTACATCGTGGTGAAGACGGGCGGCACCTTCATGGGCCTGTGGTACACCGTCGGCGTTGTCGCGATGGCGTTTATCGTGTCGGCCATTTGGCTTCCGGAAACATCGGGCAAGGAAGATTTGGACTGAGGCGGGCGGGTTGGCTATTGCGCCGGAGATGACGGCTCCCCTGCTATTGCGCCTTGATGGCGATGCCCTTGTGCACAACTGGCGCTGGCTGAAGGCTTCGGGCGGCGCGGCCGCCTGTGGCGCTGCGGTGAAGGCCAATGGCTATGGCCTTGGCGCGGTGGATGTCACGACACGTCTGCTGGAGGCGGGGTGCCGCGATTTCTTCGTGGCGACTTGGGCAGAGGCGGTCGAGGTCGAGCCGCTTTTGCCAGAGGATGCGAGCCTCTCCGTCTTTCATGGGGTGCGAGCCGCGGACATGGAGGCAGCGCTTGCCTCCCGTGCGCGGCCGGTGCTTAACACGCCGGAGCAAGTCGCCCGATGGAAGCCAACGGGTCGCGCCTGTGATGTGATGGTCGACACGGGCATGAACCGGTTGGGCTTGGCGGCTGGAGCTGATGTGTCGGGGCTCAACATCCACACGCTGATGAGCCACCTCGCTTCTGCCGATCAGGATGTGGTCCAAAATGGGCGCCAGTTGGAGCTGTTTCGCAACGCCGCAGCGACGATTGCAGCGCAGCGCTACAGCCTCGCCAATTCGGCCGGTATCTGCCTTGGTGCAGACTATCATTTCGGCCTGACGCGACCTGGTATTGCGCTCTACGGCGGGACGCCCAGGCAAGAGGCAGCGGGCCAAATCCGGCCTGTCGTCGCGGTTGAGGCTGAAGTGCTCCAGCGCCGCCGCATCGCGGCGGGGGAGAGTGTGGGCTACAACGCGACCTTCGTCGCCGATCAGCCGATGGAGCTGGCCATCCTCAATATTGGCTATGCCGACGGCTATCTGCGGGCCTTTTCGGGCAAGGGCACAGCAGGCGAGGGGCGCTTCCCCATCATCGGGCGCGTCTCAATGGATTTGATCGCCATTGATGTGAGCAGCGCGCCTGAGGTTGGCGAGGGGAACTGGATCGCCATCGACTATGACTTGCCGTCTGCGGCGGCTGTGTCTGGCCTGTCCCAATATGAATTGCTGACGCTGCTTGGCCGCCGATTTGAGCGCATTTGGCGCTAAGCCATGTTGCGCGGATGTTGCGCAATATTCCCAAATGTTGCAGTGCAATAGTCTGTGGTGCTATGCAGCATTTGTTCTTGGGATAGAAATGGAATCACATGGCTAAGGCAGGCGCGGGCGAAGGCCCGGTGACGATCAAAAAGTACGCAAACCGGCGGCTCTACAACACAGAAACGTCGAGCTATATCACGCTCGACAATCTGTCGCAGATGGTTCGTGACGGTCGTGATTTTCGTGTTGTCGATGCGAAGTCCAATGAAGACATTACCCATAACGTCCTCACCCAGATCATCATGGATGAAGAGGGCCGCGGAAAATCTATGCTGCCCGCCGGTTTCCTGCGCCAGCTGATCTCGCTTTATGGCGATTCCATGCAGTCCATGGTCCCGCAATATCTGGAAGCGTCGATGGATGCGTTTCAGCGCAACCAATCCCAATTCCGCCAGATGTTGGAAGGCGCCTTTACGGGCGGGCCATTTGAAGAACTTCACAAGCGCAACATGGCCATGTTTGAGGCCGCAGCCGGCATCCTGACACCGGGTGCCAAGAAGGAAGAGGCGGAACCCGCCAAGCCACAAACAAACGCGCAGAAGGATGATGAAATCGCAGCGCTGAAGGCGCAACTCGCATCGCTTCAGGCGAAGGTAGACAAGCTCGGTTAAGGCGGTAACAAAGGGCGCATGAAGAACGCCCTTTTGCTTTGCGCCGCAGCGTTGATCGCTGCCCCCGCCGCCGCCCAGTCGGGTGGTCCTGTCACCGTCATTCAGGCCGGTCGTCTGCTCGACAAGCCCGGTCAGGCCCCGCGCGGTCCATCCACGTTGATTGTGCGCGATGGCCGCATCGTTGAGATTCTGCCCGGCAAGGTCGATGGCCCCGCTGGCGCGAAGATCGTCGATCTGTCGGACAAGTTCGTTCTCCCCGGCTTGATCGACAGCCACGTCCACCTCGACTCGGATGCGGGTGGAAACGCAGCGTTCATGGAAGGCCTGACGAGCAGCGATGCCACCTCGGCGTATCGCACGCTGGGCAATGCCAAGAAGACGCTGATGGCAGGCTTCACCACGGTCCGCAATTTGGGGGATGGCACGGGTGCCACCTTGGCCCTGCGCGATTTTGCGGCTTCGGGTGAAATCCTTGCCCCGCGCATTGTCGATGCAGGCCGCTCCATCTCCACAACCAGCGGTCATATGGATGGAACGCTCAGCCTTGGCGAAGACCTGCACAGCGCAATCAATCAGGAGAATCTGTGCGACGGTGTGGAAACCTGCCGGCACGCCATCCGGATGCAGATCCGGCGCGGTGTTGATGTGATCAAGATTGCAACCACCGGCGGCGTCAACAGCCGTATCGGTGCAGGCCTTGGCCGTCAGCTCTTTGATGATGAGGTGAAAGCGCTGGTCGACACCGCGCACCTCTACAAGAAGAAGGTCGCGGTCCACGCGCACGGCGATGACGGCATCAATGCGGCGCTGGCGGCAGGCGCAGACTCGATTGAACACGGCACGATGCTGACGGACGAAAGCATCAAGCTCTTCAAGAAAGCGGGCGCCTATTACGTCCCCACGCTCTCGACGGTGAACGGCTATATCGCGCGTCTGCAGGCTGATCCGAATGCCTATCCGCCCGACGTTCTGGCCAAGGTGAAGTGGCGCATCGGCGTGACGGGGAAGAGCCTTGAAAAGGCGTATCCGGCGGGCGTGAAGATCGCCTTCGGCACCGATGCCGGTGTTTCAAAGCATGGCCGCAATGCGGATGAGTTTGAATTGATGGTGAAGCACGGCATGTCGCCCATGGCCGCCATTCAGGCCGCCACTGTCAACGCGGCGGACCTACTGGGCGTCGCGGCAGATGTCGGCACGCTGGAGCCGGGCAAGGCCGCAGACATCATCGCGGTCTCCGGTGATCCGCTGAGCGATGTGACGGTGCTGAAGTCGGTGCGCTTCGTAATGAAGGGCGGGCAGGTGGCCAAGGACGAGCGTTGAGGAGATTGGGGGTATTTGGTTTAGTGTCCCCGGAATTCGCGGAATTTTTCGGCGGCGGAATTGAAGTCGGCGACATGCGAAGCCGCACCGCAAGAGATAACTTTACGTCGATTCCGCTCTAGTATAGAATCCGCCTATGGCGGCTTTTGAGAAGATATTTTTTGTTATTCCGGTGCACACACCGGAGACGATGCCGCTTAACCGCCTGCTAGAGTATCTGCAACAGATAGCACTTGTTATCGGGCATCCAGAAAAACTTCACTTAATGCAGATTCTTGAGGGGAGTTGCGAACCCGTATTTTATACGGATGTATCCACTTCCTTAGCTGTCCAGGCGACTGCGCAGCGGCTGCAACGTGGAGAAGGCAATAAAAGACAGTTTGATGGTTTGAATCAACTTCGGCGGATGCTCAGGGAGGACGGTGTAAGCGACAAACCTGCTATCCTGAGATCTTCGCGGTCGGTCTTCCTCCAAATACAGGCCGCACCAAGGGAAACGAGCTTGTCCGGGATTCGGCAGGCAAGCAGCGTAGACGGCGCGCTCATAAAGATCGGAGGGGCATCCGATACAGCCAATATCCAACTGCAAGATATCAGCGGAAAGATTTTGTCCGGATTTACTGCCTCACGGTCCTTAGCGAAGGATTTGGCCCACCATATGTGGGACCCCGTTAGACTACATGGAACTGGATTCTGGGGACGCGATGATAGCGGTCGTTGGAATTTAGAAAAGATGCAGGTAAACAGCTTTGATGTGCTTGAGGATGAGTCCTTATCGGTAACTCTCGCAAAGCTACGCTCAGTAAATGTTACTTGGCCGGTAGATGCTGTTGAAAGACTGCTCGCAGAGCGAAACGAGGAAATGTGAGTGCTGTAGCGTTTGATAATACTATGCTTAGTGCCTTGCTCAATCCGGGCGGGAAACCTCCGAGGATTCCTGGGACTGATAAGCCAATAGACTACCCTAAGGAACGAGCGGCAGCGGCTGTCGAGCAAATTGCTCAGAGCAATTGCAAGATCATATTGCCGACTCCCGCCTGCGCGGAATTGCTGACTGCAATTGGCCCGGATGCTCAAGAGTATTTGAACATTGTCGCACGTACGCGCGTTTTTGAGGTCGCTGCCTTTGACGCGCGTGCGGCGGCAGAACTTGCGATATTGAATCGAGAAGTTTTCAAGCAGTCTGATGACCAAAACAAGCTAGAGCCTTACCAGAAGCGGAAAGTAGACCGGCAGATTATTGCGATATGCAAGGTTGCTGGCGTCAGTGCGATCTACACGGATGATAAGGGTTTATCTGAACGGGCGCGCCTCTGTGATATTGAAGCTATCTCGCTAAGCGCTTGCCCACTCCCTGACGAGGCACTGCAAAGCAATCTATTTGAGCAAGAAGTTGAAGATGATGGCGGGGCCGATGCCTGACAACAAACAAGAGCAAATCGACAAGTTCAAGCAGGCCGCCCTCGACCTTGATTGCGATGAGGATGCGGCGCGGTTTGAGGGCGAGTTGAAGAAGGTCGCGAAGCACCAGCCGAAAGAGGAAAGGCCCGAATGAAGGTGGTGGCTTTGCTAGTGCTTGCGCAAGCAGGGGCATTCGACGACCTAGTGCCAAAGCGTGAGGTATTGGCACCCACACCGCACACTCTGCTAATTTCAGACGGCAAGGCAATGACCAGATTTGAATACAAGACTGGTTCCCTATGCAAGCGGGCAAGGGATGAAGTCCGTCGCCAAGCCCATGAGGAAGGATTGAAGCCCGGAGTGGTTTTTCATAATCCTTCGATGACTGCCGTCTGCGTCCCCAAATAGAAAATGGGTTTCTAAGGTATACAATCGCCTTTGTTTTAAGGTTCGATTTCCGGTGACAGTGCACTCATTTCCCCTCGAAGAATGTCTGCTGGCGTCCGTTGCCACGCTGGGTGACATGATGCGGGACGCCGAGAATGACATCGCGAGCTCAACGTGCCATCCATCACTCATGCTTGAGACGCGTGCGAAGTCAATTGAGTGCACTGTCACCGGAAACGGAATTGGGTGTGCAGAAATCAGGGCTCAGGAAGGACAATCGGACTATGCGGAATTTTGCGTTGGAGGTGTATTTTTCCAAGTGGGAGTTCGCGGCGAAGTATCATCTCACCGCCTCAGACGCGCAGAGCATGACGCTTTCGCAGCTACTTGCCTATGCTTCACCCCAGGACCGCGCCCGGTTTGACGACCTTCACCTGGGCTATACCAAGACGTACGGCGCGGTGCCACTGCTGGACGAGATTGCCCAGACGTATGACGCGATTGGCGAAGACCAGTTGCTGTGCTTCGCAGGCGCGGAAGAGGGCATTTATGTGGCTATGCGCGTTCTGTTGCAGGCAGACGACCACTGTATCGTCATTACGCCGAACTATCAGGCGGCCGAGACGATACCGCTCTCGATCTGCGCGGTGACCGGAGTCGCGCTCGACGAGAATGCCGAATGGGCGCTCGATCTGGATGCCGTGCGTGCGGCGCTGCAGCCCAACACCAAACTCATTTCGATCAACTTTCCCAACAACCCGACTGGCGCGATCCCCTCTCAGGCTACCTTTTCCACACTTGTTGAACTCTGCCGCGAGCGCGGGATCTGGCTGTTCAGTGATGAGGTGTACCGCCTGATCGAGCACCGTTCCGACGCGCGCGTGCCGCAAGTCGCCGATGTCTATGAACGCGGGATCTCGCTAAATGTGATGTCGAAGTCCTATGGGCTCCCAGGTTTGCGGATCGGGTGGCTCGCCTGTCAGGACCGCGCGTTCCTGGCAAGCTGCGAGCACTACAAGCACTACCTTTCGATCTGCAATTCGGCCCCCTCCGAAGTGCTGGCCGAAATCGCCCTCAAGGCGCGCGAGGCCATTGTCGGGCGCAACCGCGATCTTGCACACCGCAATCTGGGCCTGCTCGACAGCTTCTTTGCCGACTTCCCCAGCCTGTTCGATTGGCGCAGGCCAGACGGTAGCTGTGTGGCCTTCATCAGGTACAAGGGCGAGGACGGTGTTGAGCGCTTTGCCGAGCGACTGGTGGAAGAAACCGGTGTGTTGCTGCTGCCTTCCAGCATCTACCGCTCAGAACTTGGCCCCGTTCCGCAAGACCATTTCCGCATCGGCTTTGGCCGAAGCAACATGGCGGAGTGTCTGGTGGTGTTTCGCGACTGGTTGATGCGGAACCGAGTGTGATGCGCAAATTTGCGAGGGGCAGTTCCGGGGACACCAATTCCGGGGACACCAAACTAAACTGGCTCCTAGTCGTTCCGTCGCTGATCCGGGAGGATGTAACGTGTCTGGCGTATTAGGCAATTTCCGAGGAAACTATACTATACCGGATCTCGGTTGTCGCTGAACCAATCCTCCTATTGCCCTAACCCCTTTTGCGATCCCAGCGCCCGCTCCATCGCCGCATCCCGCCCAGAGGCAATGTCCCGCGCGGTAACGGCTGCCAGCACATCTGGCGTAATGCCCGCATTCGGCATCGCTTTGTCCGGGAAATAGCCGATCAGCGGGATATCCGCCTCTAGTCCGGATTCAGGCAGGCGCAGGAAGAAGAAGGCGCCGCCGTTGATGCCGCGCTGATTGCCGCCGGTGGGTTCGCCGACAAGGGTGCCAAGCTTGTTCGCTTTGATCAGGCTCGCGAACTGGAAGGTCGCGGAGCTGTTTTCGGGGCCAATCAGCACGAAGACGCGACCCTTAAAGCGCAGGCCCTTGGGCGCGATGCTGGCGGGGCGATCGCTGTCGCCTTTCAGGTTGAAGAACCGTGCGTCATCGGGCGTGGCGTCGGCACCCCAATCCTTGAAGGAGGGATCCCATGTGTCGCAATAGGGCAGGAGGTCATCGGGCACGCGGCGATAGCGGACGCGCCGCGCAAAGCCACCGAGGATGAGCGGCGTGTCGATCAGCCGTGCGATGATCTCATGCCCGCAGTCGAGCCCGCCTTCGTTGCGGCGCAGGTCTATGATCAGCCGGTCCGTGCCGCGCCGGTCCATCTCCGCAAATCTCTGGTCGAGCCAGCCCTTCCAGTCCCATCTGCTGTTGTAGAGCGCCCAGCCGTCCATCGTCAGCACCGATGTCTTGCCGTCGTGGGTGATGGTCCATTGCGGGGCGTTCTTGTCGGTCGGCGTGGCGGTAGCGCGCGCCGCCTGTCGGGCCTTCAGATCAATGGCGGCAAGCGTGGCGCGGATAGGCTGCCCGCCAGGTGAGCGCGCCTCGATCCGGAAGCTGTCCGATGTGGGAAAGAGCAGCGGATAGTAGATGTCGAACATCTCATAGTCATCGACGCCGGTGACGCTGAGCAACTGGCGGCGCTTGGCATCGTTGGCGCCGTCGGCGCAGGCGAGCGGCAGCAGTGCGTTGAGGATCATCGCGGTCGGGCGTCCGTCGATGGAGCGAACCACGGTGCCGCGGGGCAAGTCTCCGTCGGTGACGACCATTTCGCTGCCGATCCAGCGAAACCGGAAGGGGAGGCGGTTGCGACCGCTGAACAGCGCGCCAGCCACCGTGTCGCTCTGGTTGTAGAAATTGGCGTAGCTATGCCCGCACTTAATGCCGGCGAGCAGTCGGGTCAGCGCCAGATACTTCGGGGCCAGCGCGTTGGAGCTGCCCCATTCATAGGCGAAGCGACCAAACCGCGCCTCCATCTGCCGGGGTGTGTTGTACCGCAGCAGACCGGGATGGAGCAATGTGTAGGCGCGGCGGACGATGTCCACATCATTGGGCGTGGCGCCGCGCAAAGCGGGGGCAGCAAGGGCCGCCATCCCGCCTGCGAGCACCACCCGCCGCGTAAAGATCAACGCGCAGGCTTTACGAACTTCAGCGTCATCCGGTCAGATTCACCGATGGCGAGATACTTTGCGCGGTCCGTGTCACCCTCGGCAAGGCGGGGGGGCAGGGTCCAGACGCCCTTGGGATAATCCTTCGTATCCTTGGGGTTGGCATTGATCTCTGATGACCCGGCGAACTTGAAGCCAGCCTGTTCCGCCAGACGGCGAACGGTCGAGACTTTGAGATAGCCGCTCTGGCGCTCGCGTTCGTCGCTGGCACCTTCGGGCAGGCGGTGGTCTTCAATGCCAAGCACGCCGCCGGGCTTCAGCATGGCATAGAGTTCCTTGAACGCCTCCACGCTGTAATCGGCATTGTCGCCCTTGTAGCTGCCCATGCGCCAGTTATGGACGTTGCGGAATGTGACGACTGCATCTGCGGTGCCGGGGGCGACACCGGTGCCGCCGAGCAACGTGGGGAAGTTCACCTTTTCAACCTTGCCATAGACATCAGGGTTGCTGGCGAGGAATTTGGTGATGCCTTCGGTCGCACGGCCTTCAGGGGCAGCGACGATCAGACGGCCCTTGTCCTTGGTGAAGGGGGCGAGGATTTCAGTATACCAACCGCCGCCCGGCCAGATTTCAACGATGGTCTGGTTTGGCTTCAGGCCAAAGAACGCCAATGTCTCTGCGGGATGGCGATATGTGTCACGCAGCTTGTTGGCGTCGGAGCGGTTGGGTGCTGCGACGGCCGCCTTAACGTCCTTAGCCGGTTTGGCGGGGGCGGCAATTATCGGGCTGGCGAGAACGGCAATCGCTGCTAGGGCGGCAACAGGAAACAGGGCTTTGGCGCGCATGGGGAATCCTCTCATGGGTTGTGAAGCCATGATGGGAATGGAATCGGACCATTGCAAGTGACGCTTTGGACAGGGTGCGCAATGACGCTGGGATTGGCAGCGCTTTCTGCTTGGGCAGACCGCAGGCGCGCCAACCGCAAAAACCTTGATGCGGTCGGGTTCATGCCCTGGCCGCTCATCATGATTTTGGCGATGATTGCGTCCGCAGTGTTCGCTGCCGTCGCACTAAATGTGCGCTAATCTTTAGAGACAAGCTTCGAGGTACGCCTGATCGAAGCCGAACTGTCTGGCCTTGTCGAGCGTATAGGGCCGCAGACCCTGAGAGCGATATTCGCCGATGATTTTGCCGTCGGCGCTTTCATCCAGAAATTCAAACTTGAAGAGTTCCTGCGTGATGATGACAGGCCCTTCCATCCCGATCACTTCGGTGATGTTGGTGACCCGACGGGAGCCATCGCGCAGGCGCTTCACCTGAACGACAAGATCGACCGAGTCCGCGATCTGGCGGCTGATTGCCTCCTTAGGCATCTTGATATCGCCCATCATCACCATGTTCTCCATACGGCCCAGGCATTCGCGCGGGGAGTTGGAGTGAAGCGTACACATGGAGCCATCATGGCCCGTGTTCATCGCGGCGAGCAGATCGAAACATTCCGATCCACGAATTTCCCCCAAGATCACCCGGTCTGGTCGCATACGCAGCGAGTTTTTGACGAGATCGCGGATCGTGATTTCGCCCTGTCCTTCAAGGTTGGCCGGGCGTGTTTCCAGCGGCAGCCAGTGCGGCTGCTGCAAGCGAAGTTCGGCGGCGTCTTCGATCGTCAGCACGCGCTCACCCGGGTCGATCATCTTCGACAGGGCGTTGAGCATCGTCGTTTTACCGGAGCCGGTACCGCCTGAAATGACGATGTTGAACCGGCAGGCCCCGGCGATCTTCAGCGCTGTTGCCATCTTTTCAGACATGGAGCCGCCTTTGGCCATCATATCGAGCGTGATTGGCTTGGCGGAGAATTTACGAATGGAGATCGCTGTGCCGCGCAGGGAGAGCGGGGGCACGATGACGTTCACGCGGCTGCCATCCTTCAAACGGGCGTCGGCGAGCGGCGAGGTTTGGTCGACCCGGCGGCCGACCGAATTGCAGATGCGTTGGGCAATCTGAAAAAGATGGGCTTCATCGCGGAATTGAATCGGCGCGATCTGCAGCTTGCCCTTCTTTTCGATATAGGTCTGAAGTGGGCCATTGACCATGATATCGCTGACCTCCGGGTCAGCCAGCAGCTCTTCGAGCGGCCCAAGTCCCAGCAGTTCGTCAACGAGCACCTTTTCCAGCGCGAACTGTTCGCGACGGTTGAGCGTCAGCTTTAGTTCGGCGAGCACTTCCCCGATGATGGGGCGGAATTCTTCGGCCAACTCATCCTTGGTCAGCGACGCGGCGGCTTCCGGATCGATTCGTTCCAGCAGGCGCGGCAGCACCTGTTCCTTGATGCGGTGGACCGACGCTTCAAAGCCTTCAACCTTGGAGCTGGAGTCATGGACAGCGGCCTCACGCTCGGCAAGGCGGGCCATGGCGTCCATCAAGGGTGGTGCAGACGGCGCAGCGGCGCCCGGCAGCGGCGCCGCTTCAACCGGCGGAAACTGAACTCCGCCAGAGGTTTCGGACGGTGTTGCCGGCAAAGCAGGCGCAACGGGGGATGGCCCGCTCATCGGTTTGGCCACGCCGAAGGCAGGGCGATTCACGCCAAAGCCCCCGGGGCCACCCCTTTTTCCGAATGCGCTCATGCTCCACCCATATCCATTTGGCCCGGTTAATCCCGTGCAGTGAGATAGGGTGAATAGGGTGGAAACTTTGACAATCTCCTAACCACAATGATTTGGGTTGCGGGCCATGGGCTTTTGTTGGAAGCGCAGCATCATGCCGTTGACCGGAAAGCACCACCACGCCCAGGCGACCGCACAGGGCCTTTTGTTCGCTCTGGGGGGCTATATCCTGCTGTCGATGGGCGACGCCGTTGTAAAATCGATGGTTCCGCTTTGGCCTGCAACGGCGATTGCGGCGCTGCGCTATCTTATAGGAGCAGGCGGGCTCGGCGTGATATTGTTTCTGAAGGAAGGCAAGGCGGGGTTCCGCTTGGCCAACCCACTCCTCCACTGGGGGCGGGCCTTTGCCGTGTCCATGTCGGCCGTCTGCTTCTTCATTGGCGTCAAACTGATGCCATTAGGCGATGCAACCGCCATCACCTTTATCGGGCCGATACTGACGGCGCTGCTGTCTGCCCTGTTTTTTGGAGAAAAGGCGACGCGGACCACGATTTTGGCATCCCTTGTTGCCTTTGCAGGGGTTCTCATCGTGTTGCGACCGAATGTGGCGGAGGTTGGCCTTGCGGCTCTCTTTCCGATTGGAGCCGCGCTTGGCATGTCGGTGTTGATCCTGCTCAACCGCAAGGCAGCAGGCACCGCCTCCGTCCTTGCGCTTCAATTCAGCGTGGCAGCACTTGCAACGCCGATCTTGGTTGTGGCGGCAGTCATCGGAGACCACTCCGGCGTTTCATCAATGGACGTGCATTGGCCGCATTGGTCGGTCATCCTGCGATGCGCCATCGTTGCCGTCTCGGCCAGCTGCGCTCATGCGTTGATCTTTATGGCAACCACGCGAGCATCAGCGGCGACCATTGCGCCCATGACCTATGTTCAGCTGATCGTTGCGATGACAATTGGTGCCATAGTCTTTGGGGACATGCCGGATCTGGCATCTCTGGGGGGCTCAGCACTCATTGTCGGCGCGGGCCTGTTTCTGTGGCGCAGTGCGACGCCCAAGCGCGGCAGATAGCAAAACGCCCCGGCATTTCTGCCGAGGCGTTTTTATTCGCTAAATGTCCAGATGGATCAGGCCGCGTGTTCGGCGAGGATCGTCAGACCCTTGTCATTCACTTCGGCAAAGCCGCCCGTGATCTTGATCCGCTCAGCAGCAGCACCTGCCGTTGCGTAGACTTCGACTTCCGCATCGCTGCGGATGGTCGACATCACCGGCATATGGCCTTCAAGGACGCCGAAATCGCCCTCTGTCCCGGGAACGACGACCATATGGACGTCTTCCGAGCGAACGAGGCGTTCTGGTGTGACGAGTTCGAAGTGCAATGCCATCGTTAGTGTCCTGATGCCCCTCCCGCGGACGGGAGGGGAGTAATCTTAGGCGTCGGCAGCCAGCTTGGCAGCCTTGGCGACAACTTCTTCGATTCCGCCGACCATGTAGAAGGCAGATTCTGGAAGGTGGTCATATTCGCCATCGACGACAGCCTTGAACGACTTCACGGTGTCTTCGATCGCCACGAACTTACCGCTGATGCCGGTGAAGACTTCGGCGACGTGGAACGGCTGCGACAGGAAGCGCTGGATCTTACGCGCACGGCTCACGATCAGCTTATCGTCTTCCGACAGTTCATCCATGCCGAGAATGGCGATGATGTCCTGCAGCGACTTGTACTTCTGCAGCGTTTCCTGAACGCGGCGCGCCGTGTCGTAGTGCGTCTGGCCGACGACAGCGACAGTCAGAACGCGGCTGGTGGAGTCCAGCGGGTCAACTGCCGGATAGATGCCGAGTTCGGAAATCGCGCGGTTAAGAACCGTCGTGGCATCCAAGTGAGCGAACGAGGCTGCAGGTGCAGGGTCGGTCAAATCGTCTGCCGGAACGTAAATAGCCTGCACCGAGGTGATCGACCCCTTGTTGGTGGAGGTGATGCGTTCCTGAAGCTGGCCCATGTCCGTGGCGAGCGTCGGCTGATAGCCCACGGCCGAAGGGATACGGCCAAGAAGTGCGGACACTTCCGAACCGGCCTGCGTGAAGCGGAAGATGTTGTCGACGAAGAACAGAACGTCCTGGCCTTCCTGGTCGCGGAAATATTCAGCGATGGTCAGACCCGAAAGAGCAACGCGGGCGCGTGCTCCCGGCGGTTCGTTCATCTGGCCGAACACCAGCGCAACCTTGGAACCTTCCGGCGTCGGGTTGCCGTCGGCATCCTTGGCGATAACGCCAGCGTCGAGGAATTCGTGATAAAGGTCGTTACCTTCACGCGTACGCTCACCAACGCCTGCGAACACGGACGTGCCGCCATGGCCCTTGGCGATGTTGTTGATCAGTTCCTGAATAAGAACCGTCTTGCCAACGCCGGCGCCGCCGAACAGGCCGATCTTACCGCCCTTTGCGTAAGGCGCGAGAAGATCGATGACCTTGATGCCCGTGACGAGAATTTCGGTTTCGGTCGACTGGTCGACGAATTCCGGTGCCTTGGCATGGATCGGCGCGCGCATGTCGGTGGCAACTGGGCCACGTTCGTCAATCGGCTCACCGACAACGTTCAGAATGCGGCCGAGCGTTGCAGGACCAACCGGCACCGAAATCTGGGCGCCGGTGTCACGAACAGCCTGGCCGCGGGTCAAACCTTCGGTGGCGTCCATAGCGATCGTGCGGACGGTGTTTTCACCGAGGTGCTGAGCGACTTCGAGAACAAGGCGCTGGCCGTTGTTGCTCGTTTCAAGCGCAGAAAGGATGTTCGGCAGCTGGCCTTCAAAGGTCACGTCGACGACGGCGCCGATGACCTGGCTGATGCGGCCAGTGGCACCCGCAATGTTCAGCGCAGTCGCGCCTGTTGCGGTCGCGGCAGCGGCCTTCTTGGCGGGAGCAGCGGCCTTAGGCGCTGCAACCTTCTTCGCCGGAGCAGCCTTAGCGGCAGCAACGGGCTTCGCAGCGGCGGGCTTTGCGGCAGCCGGCTTTGCGGCGGCTGGCTTAGCTGCGGTCTTCTTCGGGGCGGTAGCCATATCTGTCTTCCTTGCCTTCGTGTCTGATTAGAGCGCTTCGGCGCCCGAGATGATTTCGACGAGTTCGGTGGTGATCGCGGCCTGACGGGTCCGGTTATACTGGATCGTCAGCTTGTTGATCATGTCACCGGCGTTGCGGGTGGCGTTGTCCATCGCGGTCATCTTGGACCCCTGTTCCGATGCCGCGTTTTCACGCTGGGCACGAAGCAGCTGGACCGAGACGTTGCGCGGCAGCAGGTCGGCGAGGATTTCCTCCTCGTCGGGTTCATATTCCACTGAGGCACCTGCCGTTGCAGGGGCTGCACCGGTTTCGGCGACAGCAACTGGCATCAGCTGGATTTCGGTGGGCTCCTGCGTGAGGACGCTCACGAACTTGGAGAAGAACAGGTGGGCGACATCGAATTCACCTGCATCAAAGCGCGCGGTGAGGTCTGCGGCCCAGCCCTGGACTTCTTCAAAGCCAAGCTTGCCGAGGTCACCCGGCTCAATGCCGTGCACGACGTCGCTGCGATAGGTCCGCGAGATTTGGTCGCGGCCCTTCTTGCCGATTGTGTAGAACTTGACTGTCTTACCCGCAGCGCGAAGTTCTTCGGCACGGCGACGGGCTAGACGAACGATGTTGGTGTTGAACGCACCCGCCAAGCCCTTGTCTGACGTGGCAACGACGAACAGATGAACGTCGTCCTTGCCTGTGCCTGCCAGAAGCTTTGGCGCCTGTGGCCCCTTTTCAACCTTGGAGGCAATCGATGACACGACAGCTTCCAAACGTTCAGCATAGGGGCGCGCGGCTTCCGCTGCTTCCTGCGCACGGCGCAGTTTGGCAGCAGCGACCATCTTCATCGCCTTGGTGATCTTCTGGGTCGATTTGACCGAGTTGATCCGGATTTTGAGCGCCTTTAGGCTGGCCATCTTGTTTCCCTTAACGTGTCCCGACCGAGGCCGGGACCCAGTCCCTTTATTGAGGTCCGGGCTCCGGCTCGCGCCGGAGCACAGTCAGCTTAAGCGAACGACTTTGTGAACTTGTCGAGTGCAGCCACCAGTGCCTTCTTGCTGTCGTCGCTGAAGTCACGGCTGTCGCGGATGCCCTTCAGAATGTCAGCGTGGTTGGCGCGCAGGTCAGCAAGCATCGCTTCTTCATAGCGCGTGACGTCTGCAACGGGGATGCCGTCGAGGAAGCCATTGGTGCCAGCGAAGATCGAGCAGGTCTGCTCTTCAAACGGAAGCGGCGAATACTGCTTCTGCTTCAGCAGTTCCGTCAAACGCGCACCGCGGTTAAGAAGCTTCTGCGTCGAGGCATCAAGATCGGAACCGAACTGCGCGAAGGCAGCCATTTCACGATACTGAGCCAGTTCCAGCTTAATGGAGCCCGACACCTTCTTCATCGCCTTGGTCTGCGCAGCAGAACCCACGCGCGACACCGACAGACCAACGTTAATGGCCGGACGGATGCCCTGATAGAACAGGTCGGTTTCAAGGAAGATCTGGCCGTCGGTGATCGAAATCACGTTGGTCGGAATATAGGCCGACACGTCGCCTGCCTGCGTTTCGATGATCGGCAGAGCGGTGAGCGAGCCACCACCATTTGCGTCCGACATCTTTGCAGCGCGCTCAAGCAGGCGGCTGTGCAGATAGAACACGTCACCCGGATAGGCTTCACGGCCCGGCGGACGACGCAGCAGCAGCGACATCTGGCGATAGGCCACAGCCTGCTTGGACAAATCGTCATACACGATGACGGCATGCATGCCGTTGTCGCGGAAATATTCACCCATCGCGACGCCGGTATACGGTGCGAGATACTGAAGCGGAGCCGGTTCCGATGCGGTTGCAGCAACCACGATCGAGTATTCCATGGCACCCTGTTCTTCCAGCGCGCGGACGATCTGCGCGACGGTTGAACGTTTCTGGCCGATGGCGACATAGATGCAATAGAGCTTCTTGCTCTCATCCGTGCCGGCGTTGACGCCCTTCTGGTTGATGAAGGTGTCGATGGCGACAGCGGTTTTACCCGTCTGACGGTCACCAATGATCAGCTCGCGCTGGCCGCGGCCAACGGGGACGAGGGCGTCGAGAGCCTTGAGGCCGGTCTGGACAGGCTCGTTCACCGACTGGCGCGGGATGATGCCCGGTGCCTTCACTTCAACGCGGCTGCGCTGTGTGGTCTTGAGCGGGCCCTTGCCGTCAATCGGATTGCCGAGACCGTCAACGACGCGACCGAGCAATTCCTTGCCGACGGGAACGTCCACGATCGTGCCGGTGCGCTTGACGGTGTCACCTTCGCGGATTTCAGCGTCTGAGCCGAAAATCACGACGCCGACGTTATCGGCTTCGAGGTTGAGGGCCATGCCCTGAATGCCGTTGGCGAATTCGACCATTTCACCGGCCTGGACGTTGTCGAGGCCGTGGATGCGGGCGATACCGTCACCAACGGACAGAACCTGACCGACTTCCGAGACCTGAGCCTCAGTGCCGAAGCTGGCGATCTGGTCCTTGATGACCTTTGAAATTTCAGCGGCGCGGATATCCATGTTCAGCCTTTCATCGCGTTAGCGAGGGTGTTCAAACGGGTGCGGATCGACGAATCGATCATCTGGGAGCCGATCCGAACGACCAGCCCGCCAAGAATTGCGGGATCGACCTTCTGGGCAACCGCGACATCGCGGCCGACCTTGGCCTTAAGCTTTGCCTTCAGCGCATCGACCTGTTTCTTGTCGAGCGCATGGGCGGAGGTGACTTCAGCCGTTGCCTCACCGCGGAAAGCGGAGGCAAGCGCTGCATAAGCCGCGATAATCGAATTCAGCTCACCGAGGCGACGGTTCTGGGCGAGAACACCCAGAAACTTGGTCGTCAGGGCATCAACCTTCAGCGATTTTGCGACGGCTGCCACAGCCTTTGCCGCAGCAGCGCGCGACAGAAGCGGGTTGGTCGTCAGTTGTGAAAAATCACCCGATTGGGCGAGGGCGGCCTTGATCGATTCGAGGCTCTTTCCCACCGAATCAATCGCCTTCCCATCGCGCGCGAGTTCGAACAAAGCGGTCGCGTAACGCCCGCTTAGACTAGCTTGAATGCCGCCGGAATTCTCCACGCGTGTAATTTCCCCAAAAGTCAGGATTGAGCCTGCTGACCCGCCAGCGACGATAAAAGTCGCCTTCAAAGTCGCGGCGCGGCTAGCAATGATTGGCGGCCAATGCAAGTCGGCTTGCCCTTAAAAGGGCGTATAGACACTGATTTGAAACGCAAACGGTGCGCTGGAATAAAATCTCAGGTGCACCGTTAGGGTCCTGCGCTTGCGCGATGTGCCCCGCCGCTTATGATTTTCCACAATCAAGGGAGAGATTTATGGGTGAGACGATTCGTATGAAAATGTCGGACGGCGCAGAGATCGCTGTCTATCACGCCGAGGCCGAAGGCATGCGCCGGGGCGGCCTCGTCCTCATTCAAGAAATCTTTGGCGTGACCGATCACATCCGGGAACTCTGCGATGAATATGCCGCTGACGGATATGAAGTGCTGTCGCCGAGCTTGTACGATCGGGAGCATCCCGGATTTGAGGCCGGCTATTCCGGTCCGGACTTTGAACGCGCCATTGAGCTCGCGCGCAAGCTCCATCCGTTCGATCTCAGCCTCGCCGATGCCCAGACCTGCATCGATGCGCTGAAGGACAAGGGCCCCGTCTTCATCACCGGCTATTGTTATGGTGGCTCAGTGGCTTGGCGCATGGCGCAAATCAGTCCTGATCTTGCAGCCTCGTCGGCTTATTATGGCAGCATGGTGCCAACCACGTTCGCCAATGAAGCGCCACAGTGCGCGACCATCGCGCATTTCGGACGCTTTGATGCGGGCATTCCGATGGAAGGCGTGGAGAAGCTCATCGAGATAGCCCATCCGACAGCGCAGGTGTTCGTCTATGAGGCCAATCACGGCTTCAACTCGGACCGACGCAAGGATTATCACGAAGAGAGCGCCGATCTTGCGCGGGAACGGACGCTGGCCTTGTTCAAGGCGTGTGGGGGCTGACTTGGCGGAGTTCCTTCTCCTGATGCACGGCGATGCGACCGCGCCCGAAAGCGATGAGGCGTGGGGTGCCTATTTCGGGCGCTTGCACGCCAGCGGCGCCTTCATGGGCGGCAGTTCCATCGGGGCGGGAGACTCGTTTCGAAAGTCAGCAACTCCAGCGCCGGTCTCCGGCCAGTTGACCGGATATATCAAGGTCGAGGCGGCGGACTTTGCCGCAGCGCGGCTCTGGCTGGAGGGAAATCCTGTCTATGAGGCAGGCGGCACCGTTGAGGTTCGTGAGCTCCCGATGGATGCATAAGCGCGTCACTTCATCTGGAGGGCTAAATCTGGAGGGTTAAAGATTTTCTGGAAGGTCGGCTTTGAGCGCAAGAAGCGGGACGCGCAACTCGCGGTCTCGGCATAATTTAAATGGGTCAACCAGGAGACCCGATCAATGACGTATAAAATTGAAGGCCTGAACCCTGAAAACTTTGCTGGTTTGTTTGCCATGGATGCCGCTGGTCTCGAAAGTGTTAATGCGCGTCGGGTCACAGCTGGTGCAGACATGGGCTGGCCATGTCGCGTTTCTCTGCTCGATGCGAAAGTCGGCGAAAGTCTGATCCTGCTCCATCATTTGAGCCATGATGTCGCGACGCCGTATCGGTCTGCCTATGCAATATACGTGCGGGAAACAGCCGCAGCGGCCGCTACTTTCGTGGATGAGACACCGCCGGTCTTTGAGGGGCGTCCCATGGCATTTCGGGCCTTCGACCGTGAGGGCATGCTTGTGAATGCAGCACTTGCCCTTCCTGGTCAGGCAGATAATCGGATCCGGGAATTGCTGGAGGACGATCGGATATCCTATATCCACGCGCACAATGCAGCGCATGGCTGCTTCTCCGCGCGGATCGACAGGAGCTGACATGACAATCGATGATGCGGCGGCTTGGGAAGCGGTGTTGCGCCGCGATCGGGCATTTGATGGTCGTTTCGTAACAGGCGTGCTGACCACGGGCATCTATTGCCGCCCAAGTTGCGCGGCCCGTCACCCGTCTCGACAGAATGTCCGCTTTTTTGAGAATGACTCTGCGGCGGAAGCAGCGGGCCTTCGGGCGTGTCTGCGGTGCAAGCCGGATGATCTCGCTCGCGACGAAATTGCGGTGCGGCAGGCCATTTCCATTTTGTCACAGGAGGCTCCGCCCGCGTTGGAGGCCCTGGCTGCGCAGGTCGGCTATGCGCCGCACCACTTTCAGCGTCTTTTCAAGCGGGCGATGGGCGTCTCTCCGGCTCAGTATGCGCGGGGTTTGCGGGCGCAGCGCGCGGAAATCGCTCTGGGTAAAGAGGCGCGTGTGACCGATGCCATCTACGACGCGGGCTATTCTGGGCCGAGCCGCTTTTACGAAGAGACCGGCCAACGCCTCGGCATGACGCCGTCTGCGTGGCGCCGGGGTGGCTCGGGGGTGACTATCCGGTGGACGATTGCAGGCACGTCACTGGGTCCGATGCTGGTCGCGGCTACGGAGAAGGGCATATGCCGCCTGTCGTTTGATGAGGACGAAAGCGAACTGGTTCGCCGGTTTCCCAATGCGCGTATTGAGGCGGGGGGAGAGGCCTTGTCCGAACTCGTCGCAGGTGCCGTGTTAGCTGTCGAAACGCCGTCAAGGATGCCCGATCTTCCGCTTGATATCGCGGGCACGGCTTTTCAGTTGGCCGTGTGGGCGGAACTGCGTCGCATCCCGCCCGGAGAGACACGCACTTATACGCAGATGGCCGCCGCCGTTGGGAAGCCGAAGGCGGTGCGCGCGGCAGGCAGTGCCAACGGCGCCAATCCGATCTCTGTTCTCATTCCCTGCCACAGGGTCGTTCGTTCCGACGGCAGTTTGGGCGGCTATGCCTATGGGCTTGACCGCAAGCGGGCACTGCTGGACAAAGAGCGGACACAAATAAACGATTGAGGAGCCTGCTGAAATGATGATCGCCCTGCCGGAAGGCGCCCCTGCGACACTTGGCGAGGCTTTTGCCCGCATCAACTCGGTCACCGCGCCGACGGTAACGGACATCAAGGTCATGGTCCTCGTCGAAGCCGCCGGACAGACGCTCTATGAAAAGAGCGCCGAAGTGGCTGAGCATCCGCGCGTGAAGGAATTGCTGATCGAGAACGGTCATGAAGAAATGAAGCATGCCCGCCGCGCTGCCGAAGTGGTGAAGCTGCTGACTGGGGAAGATTTTCCGGCGCCTGCTGCGGCGGACAATCCCTATCTGACCGGTCACATCCCCGTTGCCGCCATCACGCCTGAAGGCCTGCGCAAGACCGCTGAAAGCGAGTTCGCGGGCGACAAGCTGTATGAAAACTGGGCGGCCAGCATCGGCCATGAAGGCGCGGCTGAATTGCTCCGTGCCAATGGGCGGGAAGAGACTGACCATGGCAATCGCCTGCTTGAAGCGGCGGCGATTCTGGAGGGGTAATCCGCTATCACCCGCTTGGGCTGGCCCTGTCCTTCCTGTTCTCATGAGCACAATAGGACGGCCCTTCGACAAGCTCAGGGCAAGCGGTGTTTTACACTACCGATCCTTGAATTCCGGTGCCCGCTTTTCGAGGAAGGCTGTGAACGCCTCCCGATAATCCTCGGTCTGGCTGAGGATGACCTGCTGGCGGTCCTCAATGGCCATGGCCGCCTCTAACCCTTGGGCGTCGATGTTGAGGTTGAGCGCCTGTTTGGAGAGGCGCAGCCCCCAAGGCGAGGTGGCGAGCATTTCCTCGGCCAGCGCAATGCCGGTGTCGAGCAGAGCGTCGTGTTCGACAATCTCACTCAGGAAGCCAGATGACACTGCCCGCGCGGCCTTGATGAAGCGGCCCGTCAAAATCATCTCGGATGCGAGTGAGGCGCCGACGAGACGCGGCAGGAAATAGCTCGACGCCATATCGCAGCCGCCAAGCCCGATGCGAATATAGGCGGCGTTCATGCGGAAATCGGGCGTGCCAAAGCGGACGTCTGAGGCGCAGAGCAGTGAGAGGCCACCGCCACAGGCAGCGCCCTGCGCCAGCGCGATAATCGGCTGGGGGCAACTGCGCATCCGGCGATAGATATTGCCGATCATCGTCTGGGTGCGAAGTGTGCCAAGGACGGGTGTTTCGTCGCCAGACTTTGGCCAGCCGTTGAAATCTAGCCCGGCACAGAAATTCTTGCCTTCAGCCCTCAGGATGACGACGCGGACATCGTGCCTTTTGTGGAGGCCATCGAAATAGTCGACGAGCGCAACGGTCATCTCTTCAGAGAGCGCATTGAGTGACTGACCCCGATTGAGCGTCACGATCTCCAGACCACCGCGCTGTTCGATCAGGATGCTGTCGTTCATGCGCCTTCCCCCGCCATGTTGCAGATGATGCCCCAATGGATGTCACTCACCGGCACGACGGAGAGGCGCGACTGGCGGATGAGGGCAAGGTCGGCAAGGCTGGGTTCGGCTTTCATTTCGGCAAGGGTCACGGCGCGCTTTACCGGGCGAATGGGAGACACATCCACCATCACGAAGCGGGCAGCGGGATCGCTGGGGTCTGGATAGGCGGTGCGGACGATCTCAACGATGCCGACAATCTCCTTGCCCTCATTGCTGTGGTAGAAGAACGCCTTATCGCCCACCGCCATGGCCTTCAGGTTGATGGCTGCCTGATGGTTGCGCACGCCATCCCAATGGGTGCGGCCGTCCTTCACCATCATGTCCCAGCTGTACTTATGCGGTTCTGATTTCACCAGCCAATAGGCCATGTTCTGCTCCCCAAGCGTCTTACGCCGTCGCGCTATCCCGTGTGGCGCGCAACGAAGAATCGACCACCCTCTGTCACGTAAACCGCCACGAGTGCAACCACCCCTGAGACAGTGAAGCCGATATATAGCGGCCCCGTCGTGCCATCGAAGGACTGGCCGATGATTGTCCCGAACACTGTTCCCAAAAGATTGGCGAGGGAGCCCTGCAGCGAACTCGCCATCCCGGCAGCGCCGCCCATGTTTTCCATCGCCATCGCCCCGAAATTACCGGCGACAAAGGAAAACCCCATCATCATCAGCATCTGCAGCCCGATGAACACCGGCAGCGATTCATAGCCGTTGAGCGACAACGCCGCGTGGATGGCGGCTATGATTGTGAAGAAGAAGAGGGCGCCATGGCCGATCAGGCGCATTCCGAACCGCTGCACAAAGGCGGCATTCATCAAAGAGGCGATGGCCATGCCCGATGCCATGATCGCAAATCCGGTCGGCAACAGGTCCGCCCGTTGGAATGTCGTTTCAAAGATCTGTTGAACCGACATGAGGAAGCCGAACAGCGCGCAGGACAGCATCGCCATGGCGACGCTATACCCCACCGACATTCGGTCGGTGAGAACGAGCTTTGCCGAAGCGATCACGGTGTCGCGTTCAATCGGGATGCGGTTCTGCGCAGCCAGTGTTTCGGGCAAGCGCCAAAGTACCCAGGCCCAGATGGCGAGGCCGATGGCGGCAAGCGCCCCAAAGATCCAGCGCCAAGGGCCCACGAACAAAATCGCCTGCCCCATTGCGGGTGCGAGGATGGGGGCGGCCATGAAGATCATGCTCGAAAGGCTCATGACTTGGGCCATGTCCCGCCCTTCAAACCGGTCGCGCACTGTTGAAGTGACGATCACGCGCGCGCCGGCGGCAAAAATGCCCTGCACGCTGCGGGCGACAAGCAGATGATCAAATGTCGGGGCAAGGGCGGCGGCAAGGCTCGCCACGGCAAAGCCAAACAACGACCAGAGCATAAGCCCGCGACGCCCATATCGGTCCGACAGCGTGCCGACGAACAGCTGACCAACGGCGAAACCCAGCAGAAAGGATGAGATGACCAGCGGACGCTGCGATACATCACCGACCCCCAGCGCCTGGCTGATGGCTGGGAGGGCGGGCAACATGGAATCAATCGCAAAGGCGACGATCATCATGATCGCCGAAATCAGGATAACGAATTCGACGCGGCCAGGGCCGTTGGGAGAAGTGGGGGAGGATGGCATAGCTGCAGGCCTAGACGAGCGGGGGGCTGCGCGAAAGGGCGCCGCGCTTTTGGTTTCACCTATGGCAGAAAGATTGTCGAGCCCGTCGTTTTGCGCGCCTCAAGGTCACGGTGCGCCTGCGCAACATCGGCCAAGGCATAGCGCTGACGAATGTCGACGCTCACCACGCCCTTGCGGATCATGTCAAACAGCATGGCAGCGCCCGCTGCCCGTTCAACGGGGTCGACATAATAGTCATAGAGCGTGGGCCGCGTGATGAAGAGCGATCCCGCATTGGCAACAGCGCGCAGGTCAACGCCGGTCACCGGACCGCTCGCATTGCCATAGCTGATGACAAGACCGCGCCGCTGGCAGGATTTGAGCGAGGCTTCCCACGTGTCCATGCCAACGCCATCGAATACCGTGCGGACACCCTTGCCACCGGTCAGGTCGCGGCACCGGGCCGCTGTATCTTCGGTTGCATAGTTGATGATGTGGTCGGCGCCTGCCGCCCGCGCGATTTCCGCCTTTGCCTCTGTGCTGACGCTGCCGATCACGGTTGCGCCGCGGTGCTTGAGCCATTGGACGAGCAAAAGCCCGACGCCGCCTGCTGCTGCATGGACGAGAACAGCGTCTCCGGCGCGCACCGTGGCGCAGCGCTCAACCAAGAACTCCGTCGTGCACCCTTTTAGGAGAGCGGCAGCGGCGATTTCGTCTGAAATGTCGTCGGGCACATGGAACAGCATGGCGGTCGGCAGATTGCGTGCGGTCGCATAAGCGCCGACGGCCAGCCCGAAGGTGCAGACCCGGTCGCCGATCTTATAGTCAGTCACGCCCTCGCCCACGGCTTCGACGACACCTGCCGCCTCAACGCCAAGGCCGCTGGGCATTGCGATTTTGTAGACGCCGCCACGGTGATAGGTGTCGATGAAATTGAGGCCGACGGCCGTGTTGCGCATGCGAACTTCGCCGGGGCCGGGCGCGGGAAGCTCCACATCGACCCATTGAATGACTTCGGGGCCGCCTTGTTCGGTTAGGCGGACGGCGCGTTCCATGGTCATGCTGCTATCTCCCGGTTGTCGATGGCCTCTTTCGCAGAGGATTGAGGGGGGAGGCAAGTCGGGCTAGTCGTTGCTCCGCGCATCTGCCTGTTCGCGTGCCTCTTTGGCAGCCTTTTTCTCGGCCTTGCGCTGGCGTTCCTCCGACTTCCGCATGTCCCGTCCGCGCTTTTCGTCAGCTTCGGACTGGCTTGTGGTTGTCGCATCGATGACAGCGCCCGCGACCTTGAACGGGGCGGTCACGACGTCGGTCGCAATTTGGGCCACACAGCCGCAAAGGAAGAAGGGCAGAAGAAGGGCAGGAACAATACGCATGCAGTTGCGATAGAGCGCACCGAAACCCGCCGCAACGGACTTGCGTTGAGTTGAGGAGTCGCTTAGAGGCGCGCTCTCAAATTGTGGCGACCGTAGCTCAGTTGGTTAGAGCGCCGGTTTGTGGTACCGGAGGTCGCGGGTTCGGATCCCGTCGGTCGCCCCATTCTCCTCCATTGCTGGCGAATCGCGCGTAACAAGACTATTGCGCGCGCTTGAAATTTTATTGCCAATGGAGCCTGCGATGACCGCCCCCTGGATGCTGCCTGATTTCGATGATCATGAGGGCTTTCACATCTTCCGTGATCCCAAAGCGGGGCTGACGGCGATCATCGCCATCCATTCAACGAACCTCGGCCCGTCCGGCGGCGGCACGCGCTTTTGGCATTACGCCGCGCCGGAGGCTGCGATCACCGATGCACTGCGCCTTTCCCGCGGGATGAGCTATAAGAACGCCATGGCAGGGCTTGCCATGGGCGGCGGCAAGGCCGTTGTTCTGGCCGACGCGGACCAGACCAAATCACCTGAACTCATCGCCGCCTTTGCAAGGGCTGTGGACAGCCTTGGCGGGCGCTATGTGACCGCGCAGGATGTGGGCATCAGCGCGCAGGATATCCTTGATATCTCCAAGGGCACAAAATTTGTCTCTGGCCTGCCGCCCAAGGATGGCGGGGCTGGGGGAGACCCCGGGCCATCAACGGCTCTGGGCGTGTTTCTGGGCGTCAAGGCCGCGGTCAAGCGGGCGCTGGGCAAGGACGACCTTTCTGGCGTCCATGTTGCCATTCAGGGTGTTGGCAGTGTCGGTGGCGGGCTGGCGCGGCATCTGGCCAAAGCCGGCGCGCGCCTGACCCTCGCGGATCGGGACGCCGCAAAGGCCGCAGCCCTTGCGGCCGAATTCGGCGCGGCCACGGTCGATGCCGATGAAATTCTGGCAATTGAGGCCGATGTGGTCAGCCCCTGTGCGCTTGGCGCCATTCTCGACAGCCAGACCATCCCGCTTATCAAGGCGTCAGTCATCGCAGGCGGCGCGAACAATCAGCTTGCCCGGCCGGAACACGGCGATGAGGTGCAGGCGCGTGGCATCCTTTATGCGCCGGACTACGTCATCAACGCAGGTGGCATCATAAATGTTGCGCTCGAATATCTGGACGGCGCTGACCGCGCGGCGGTCGATGCTAAGATTGCGGGCATTCCAGATCGGCTGAACGCCGTCTGGGATGAAAGCGTCGCAACTGGCGACAACCCTGCAAAGGTGGCCGACCGCATGGCGCAAAAGCTGATAGGGCGGGGATAAGAAAATTGGCAGTCACGCAGTTCAGATGCTGCGTGACGGCCGAATACAAGGTTATTTAGGCGAGCACGGTCCGGCTGCGCTGACGGCGGCGCATGGCGCCACCAACCAAGCCGAAACCGGCCAACATCAGCGCCCAAGCTGCAGGCTCAGGCACGGCAATTGCCGCGACATTGTCCAGCGCCGGGCCGAAAACGCCCTGTGCTGTGCCATTGGTCGTGAAGGTGATCGTCGTGGACGGGCCACCGGCAAGGAATGTGAACGACTGTGCCGTCCAGTTCATGCCAGCCGCATCCTTGCCCGTTGCGCCGGGGTGCGTGAAGACGCTGGGCGCGCCGCCATCAATCGACACGAGCAGATCGCGCGGGCCTGAAAGATCCGGATTGCTCGAAAGATCGAAGCTCACGGAATAAGACTGGCCTGCCGTCGTGGCAAAGGACTGCGAAAGCGCACCAATCGCGCTGCCGGCAATGTCGATGCTGCGGACGCCATCAGAGGCAGCCCAATAGGAGCTGATATAGTCGACCGAGCCTGCATCAACGGTCCATCCGGTGATGTCCGTTCCGCCGGCGGCTACGGTGCTAAAGGCGCCGCTCGTATTGCCGAGTTCAAAGCTGCCATTGGTGATGAGGGTAGCTGCGAAAGAGGGGGAGGTGGCTGCCAGCGCAACAAGCGCGAAGGCGGTTTTCATTGTACGCATCGTCATGGAACTGTCCTTTAGGCGGAGGGTCGCAACGCACTCCCCTGGAGGGGAATCGTTTGTTCGCAGTTGCAACATGAACCAACGTTAACGTGTTAGCAACCATATTGGCTGCGAATTGCGTTCAACTGGATCATTTCCATGATGTGCGGGCGGAGGGAGCCCGTAACTACGCCAGCCAGTCGGGAATGCGCTCCGCATCAAGGATGGTTTCGGCGGCAATCCTGTCTGCGACAACCGCGTACTGGTCCCCGTCGACCATCACTTCGGGCACAAGCGGGCGGCTGTTGTAGGTGCTGGCCATCGTCGCGCCATAGGCGCCCGCTGTGCGGAAGATCGCCAGATCGCCTGATGCTACTGCGTCGATATCGCGACCCATGGCGAAGGTGTCGCCGCTTTCACAGACTGGTCCTGCAATGTTTGCATTCATCCGCGCACCTGTTGGCTGAACGGCGGCAAAGTCATGCCAGGCATCATACATGGCGGGACGGGCAAGATCGTTCATCGCGGCATCAACGATGACATAAGGCCGGATGACGCCGGGCTTCACCCAGATGACCTTGGTCAGCAACACACCCGCATTGCCGACGATGACGCGGCCGGGCTCAAACATCAGCGTGACATCCCAGCCCTTGGTTGCGCGGGCGACCATCTGGCCATAATCGGCGGGAGAAGGCGGGTTTTCTTCCGCCTTATAGGGCACGCCAAGTCCGCCGCCGAGGTCAACGCGCTCGATCTTGTGACCCATGCCGCGCAGGTCTGCAACGAGTTGGCCGACGCGGCCATAAGCGGCTTCCAGCGGATCAAGATCGAAAAGCTGGCTGCCAATGTGGAGCGCGACGCCCTGCATGGACAGGCCGGTAAGTCCGGCCAACCGGTCAAAGATGCCGGGCGCCAGATCAATGGCGACACCGAACTTGTTTTCCTTTTTGCCGGTCGAGATCTTGGCGTGGGTGCCGGCATCAACATCGGGGTTCACGCGCAGGGTGGCGACGGCTGTCTTGCCCTTGGAGGCGGCGATCTGGGCGAGGACAACGCCTTCTTCTTCCAGCTCAATATTGAACTGGCCGATGCCGACGTCGAGTGCCTGTTCCAGCTCGGCGCGGGTCTTGCCGACGCCCGAAAACACGACGTCTTCCGGCTTCATGCCCGCGGAAATCGCGCGCGAAATCTCACCTCCTGAAACGACGTCCGCGCCATAGCCCTGCTTTGCGAGGACGCGCAGGACGGCACGGTTAGGGTTTGCCTTGATCGCAAAGGCGATATGCGAACGCCCGACCGGCGCAATGCCTTCGCGGAAAACCTGTGCGTGTCGCTCCAGCGTCGCACGGGAGTAGACATAGACTGGCGTGCCCACTTCGTCGGCAATGCGGGTCAGCGGGACGTCCTCGGCGTGGAGGATGCCGTTCTTGATCTGAAAATGGTCCATGGAATTCTTAGCCTTTCGGCGGGAGGTCAAACTTGTCGTCGCGGCGTTCTTCCGAGCGTTTTAACAACTCGTCGCTGCGTTTGGGGTTGGCCTGCGCCGAAGGGGAAATCATCTCTTCAACGGTCGGCTGGGTCCGCACATTCTCCGGTTTAACCGGCATACTCTTCCCATCCTGAGGTTTAAGCTTCACGCGGCCGCCGCAAGCCGAAAGGGCCAGTGACAGAGAAACAGCAAGTGCAATGGCGCGAATCATGAGATGCCCAATAGCGTCTTTGCATCAGCAATGCGCGCCCGAACCTGCGCAGGCGCGGTGCCGCCGTGGCTCATCCGGCTAGCCACCGAAGCGTCGACGGTCAGGACGGAGTAGACGCTGTCGTTTATCGCGGGGTTGATCGCCTGCAGGTCAACGAGCGGGAGGGCGGCCAGCGCCAGGCCCTTTTCCTCAGCCAGCTTGACCGCGCGGCCGGTTACATGATGCGCCTCACGGAACGGAAGCCCCGCTTCCCGCACCAGCCAGTCGGCCAAGTCGGTCGCGGTCGCAAAGCCGCTTTCCGCCAGCGCACGCATCCGGTCCGTGCGGAAGGTGACGCTTTGGGTCATGCCCGTCATCGCCGCGATGGAGAGCGCAAGGAGGTCATGCGCCTCAAACACCGGCGGCTTATCGTCCTGCATGTCCTTGGAATAAGCGAGCGGCAGGCCCTTCATCGTCATCATCAGCGCGTTGAGGCAGCCGGTGATACGGCCCGCATGGCCGCGCACCAGTTCGACCGCATCGGGGTTGCGCTTTTGCGGCATGATTGAACTGCCCGTCGACCACTGGTCGGGCAAAGCGACAAAACCAAAGGGCTGGGACGCCCAGATGATGATCTCTTCCGACATGCGCGAAAGGTGGAGCGAACACTGGCTCGCCGCCATCAGATAATCGAGCGCGAAATCGCGGTCAGAAACGCTGTCGAGGCTATTGTCGGTGGGCTGTGCAAAATCGAGAGCCGCCGCTGTGGCGTGGCGGTCAATCGGGAAGCCGGTTCCAGCAAGCGCGGCGGCCCCGAGCGGGCACTCATTCAACCGACGACGCGCATCGGCAAAGCGGTCACGGTCACGCCGGATCATTTCATACCAGGCCATCAGATGGTGGCCGAGTGTAACCGGCTGCGCGCTCTGGAGGTGGGTGAAGCCCGGCATCACCGCATCGGCATGTTCCGCCGCGCGGGTAACCAACGCCTTCTGAAGTTCGACAAGCCCTGCCTCGACCGCGTCAATGGCGTCGCGGACCCAAAGCCGGAAATCGGTGGCCACCTGATCATTGCGGGAGCGCGCCGTGTGCAGGCGTCCGGCGGTCGGGCCGATCAGCTCTGCCAGCCGCGCTTCCGTCGCCATGTGAATGTCTTCGAGCGCCAGATCGACCGGCACGCCATTGGCTTCATACTCGGCGGCAATGGTGTCGAGACCTTGTGCAATCGTCGCCGCATCCTCTGCTTTCACAATCCCTTGCGCGGCCAGCATTGCGACATGCGCCTTCGACGCGCGAATGTCCTGCTGCCACAACCGCTTGTCGAACGGGATGGAGGCGTTTATCTCACGCATGACGGCGGCCGGACCCTCGGCAAAACGCCCGCCCCACATGGAATTGGAGTCTGACTTGCGGCTGCTAATCTTACCTGTCCTTATGCTGGGCCTGTCCGTTGCGGGCTGCGATAAGCAATCCGACCCCAAGCCGCAAGGCGGGGACACGCAATCATCGCCTGCAGAGCCCCAAGCAGCGCTTTCCAAAGGCGAAGAACTGACCGGCACTATTGACCGCAGCCACAAAGGCGAGGCGATGCCCGACGTGTCGTTCGAAGCGCCCGATGGCGCGACAGTGAAGCTGGCCGCGTTCAAGGGCCAGCCCGTCCTCGTCAACGTCTGGGCGACATGGTGCGGTCCGTGCATCGCAGAGATGCCGACCATTGAGAAACTGGCAGCGCGCGAGGCTGGGCGGCTGCAGGTGCTGGCCGTCAGTCAGGATATGAAGGGCCGCCCTGCTGTTGAGAAATGGTGGAACACCCAAGGCTTCAAAACGCTCCAGCCCTATGTCGACAAGAAGGCGGACCTCGGCTTTGCGCTGGGTGGCGGCGCGCTGCCGACGACGATCCTTTACGATAAGAACGGCAAAGAAATCTGGCGCATGGTCGGCGGTGCGGAATGGGACAATGACGCGTCTAAAAAGCTGATCGAAGAGGCCTTTGGGGCGTAATCTTGGCACATGTCCAACTGATCGGCCTGCCGACTGACTCGCATTCATCCTTCCTGCGTGGCCCGGCGCAGGCGCCAGACCTTATCCGTGCGGCTTTGCGGTCGGACCATAGCAATATGGCGGCCGAAAACGGGCGGGAAATTGGCGTCGATATCCGGTTTGAAGACCTTGGAGACCTGCCGCTGACCGAAGGCGCGGGTGATTTTGAGTTGATCCGAGCGGCGGCGGAAGCGGCGGCACGGGCGGGTACCGCCCCGATCTTCCTCGGCGGCGATCATATGGTCACCAACCCGATCGTGCAGGGGCTGGCCGCCGTGCATGGGCCGGTCAACATCCTGCATTTCGACGCCCACCCCGACACCTATCACGATTTTGAAGGCGACCCGCTGAGCCACGCCTCGCCCTTTGCGCGGATCATGGAAGGCGGCCATGCCCGCCGCCTCGTTCAGGTTGGGTTGCGCACTGTCAACGCCCATTGCCGAGAGCAGGCGAGGCGCTTCGGCGTGGAGATGGTCGAGATGCGGGACTTCGCGGCAGGCACTGTGCCGATCCCGGAGGCGCCGCTCTACATCAGTCTGGATATCGATGCGCTCGACCCCGCCTTTGCGCCCGGCGTGTCGCACCATGAGCCGGGCGGGTTATCTGTCCGCGACCTGCTCAACGTGCTCCATCGGATCAAAGGGCCGATCATTGGCGCGGATATCGTCGAGTATAATCCCATGCGCGATATCAATGGGATGACGGCGGTTGTTGCGGCGAAGTTTTTGAAGGAGCTGGCGGGATTGGCCGGTTAGGCCCGCAGCCGTTCCACACTCACACTTTCCGGCGTCACGCCTAGCTCTGTCATCCCCTCCGGCCAGCCTCCGCCTGTCACTAGCGTCGCCGCCAGCGCGGACATGGCGGGCGAGGTCTGCAGTCCGAAACCGCCTTGTCCAGCCAGCCAGAAGAAGCCCGGCGCATCTGGCGCAAATCCCGCAACGGGCATCCGGTCTTTCACGAAGGAGCGCAGGCCCGCCCAGCGGCCGGTGATGCGCGGGACCGGCATCGTCGTGAACTGTTCGACGCGCCAAGCGGCGAGCGCCTGATCATATTCCTCGGCCTGTGCATCGCACGGCTCGCTGTCGGTCTCGTCATTGGGGCAGGCGAGCAGGCGGTTGCCTTGCGGCAGGATGTAGAAGACGTCGCCCGGCGTCTTGATGAACGGCCAGTCGCGCACGTCGGTGCCTTCGGGCGGATCAAAGACGATGATCGTGCGGCGTTTGGGGCTCAGGCCGATCGGCTGGACGCCTGCAAGTCCCGCAATCCGGTCGGCCCAAGAGCCTGCGGCGTTGACGATGATGGGGGCGGTGTAGCTCTCACCCGCTTCGGTCGTCGCGGTCCAGTCGCTGCCTTGGCGGGTGAGGGTGGCGACGCGGTGGCGGACGAGGACGGTGCCATGGCTGCGCGCCTTACGCGCAAACCCCTGCAACAGCGCATCGGCATCTAGGCTGCGTCCACCATGGTCGACCAGCCCTGCGACGATGGCGTCGTCGCCGAATTTCAGCAGCGGGCAAAGCGCGCGCATCTTGGCCTCATCGGCATCTTCGACCGTATCGGTGAACCGGCGCATCTCGGTGCCGAGGGCATCCAGTTCCGGAAGCATTTCCTGCGTGGCGATGAACAAGGCGGGCTTGGGGGTGGCAAGGGGAACGTCCGTAAAGCCCTCAGGCGGGGCATCAAAGAACGGACGGCTCCACGCCGTCAGCCCGCGCACCAGCGGATTGCCGAGGCCGAAATGGTAGAAGGCCGCACTCCGCCCCGAGCTGTGATAACCGACCGCATCTTCGGCTTCGAGCACAACAACCTTGCCATGCTCGGCGAGGCGGGCGGCAACGGAGAGCCCTGCAATGCCGCCGCCGATGACGATGAAGTCGGCTGTGTTGGTCATTCCATCAATCGCGCAGCAGCTCGTTGATGGCTGTCTTCGCCCGCGTCTGGGCATCGACGCGCTTCACGATGACGGCGCAAGACAGGCTCGGGCCGGGCGTGCCGTCGGGCAGTGGTTTGCCGGGCAGCGCGCCGGGGACGACGACCGAGTACGACGGCACGCGGCCGACAAAGATTTCGCCTGTCGCACGGTCAATAATCTTGGAGGTCGAAGAGAGGAACACGCCCATGGCGAGAACCGCGCCTTCTTCGACCACGACGCCTTCGACGACTTCCGAACGGGCGCCGATGAAGCAATTGTCTTCAATGATGACAGGGCCTGCCTGAAGCGGCTCAAGCACGCCGCCGATGCCGACGCCGCCCGACAGGTGGACGTTCTTGCCGATCTGCGCACAGCTGCCGACGGTCGCCCAGGTGTCGACCATCGTGCCTTCGCCGACGGACGCGCCAAGGTTCACAAAGCTTGGCATCAGGACGACGTTCTTTGCGATATGCGCGCCGCGGCGGACGATGGAGCCGGGCACGGCACGGAAGCCAGCCTCACGGAAGCGGTTCTCATCCCAGCCTGCAAACTTGGACGGCACCTTGTCCCACCAATGCGCGCCGCCCGGGCCGCCGGGGATGGCTTCCATGTCGTTGAGGCGGAAGGACAGGAGCACGGCCTTCTTCAGCCACTGGTTGACCTGCCAATTGCCATCGACCTTTTCCGCCACGCGGCGTTCGCCGCTATCGAGAAGCTCAAGCGCGGCAGTAACGGCTTCGCGCGCGTCGCCGGTCGTTGCGGGCGACAGGCTGTCGCGGGCGTCCCAAAGGGCTTCGATGGTCTGTTCAAGCGTGGTCATGCGTTGTCCTGTACTGAAAGCCCGGAAAGCCAGGCGGTTATCTCATGGGTTTCATGGTCAATGAAAGACGGGCAGGCCTCGCCATTGGCCTGTTCCGAGCCATTGTTGACCCAAAGCGTCGTCATGCCAATGTCCTTGGCGGGCTTCAGATTGCGGGCCATGTCTTCGGCGAACAGCGCGCTCGTCGGCGTCACGCCCCAAGCTTTGCAAAAGCCGGCATAGGCGTCCGGGTGCGGTTTGGGCTGATAGTCCATCATATGAATATCGTGGACTGCCTCGAAGCAGTCTTCGAGTCCCAAGGCGCCCAGAACACGCTCGGCATAGGGCACATCGCCATTGGTGAAGACCAATCGGCGGCCCGGCAAAGCCATCAGCGCATCTTTCAAATCCGGATTGGCGGACACCCGATCCATTTCAATATCGTGCACGAAATCCAAAAAGTGATGCGGGTCTGTGCCATGCTGGGACATCAGGCCGGACAGGGTCGTGCCATGGTCGCGAAAATACTGCTTTTGGATCCGGTGTGCTTCGGTCGCATCGACGCTGAACAGGTTGCGCAGATAGGCGTTCATCCGCGCGTCAATCAACGCAAAAAGGTCGCATGACGCTGGGTAAAGCGTGTTGTCGAGATCAAAGATCCAAGTGTCGATGTGGTGCAGCGCAGGCGTCATGACCCGCCCATAGTCACAAGACCTGCAAACTTAAAGCACCTGCCGCCGTTAACGCACTTATGGTCTGTAATTACCTCCACAATGGCGGCATTGTTAATGCGCCGTTAGTCGAGGAACGACCTAATTTCGGCAACGTCCGGTGGGGTTTTGAATGAGCAGGAAGAGTTTAGCTGCCTTTGGCACTGTGATGATTTTGGCGCCCGCTTTGGCGGCCTGTGGCGGCGGCAACGGTGTCGCCAGTGTTCCCCAGACGCCGAGTGCTGTCGCTGTGCCACCACCGCCCGCGCCACCGCCGCCGCCTTCAAATGTGGACTACAATACGCCGGAATATCAGCGCTCCAATGCCGCCACCAAAATCAGCGCGATTACGGCCTATACCGCAGGTGCAACGGGGCAGGGCATTACGGCCGCTGTCATTGATAGTGGCGTGAACCCCAGCCTGCCTGAGTTTGCGGGGAAGATCAGCGCAGCGTCCCGCGATGTAGCGGGCAATCGTGGCATGGGCGACGAAGATGGGCATGGGACGTCGGTGGCCGCCGTCCTGCTTGGCGCCAAGAATGAATCTGACACACACGGTGTGGCGTTCAATGCGACACTATTGGCCTTGCGGACCGATACGCCCGGGAGTTGCGCGAATACGGCGCCGGATGGAGGTTGCAGTCATAATGATATGGCCATCGCCTCCGCGCTCGACATTGCCGTGTCCAACGGCGCGAAAGTGGTCAATATGTCGCTGGGCGGCGCTGGCCCGAACTCTACCCTGCGTGCAGCGATGGGGCGTGCGACGGCAGCGGGCACCATACTCGTCATTTCTGCGGGCAATGATGGCCTCGCCAACCCCGATGCCTTCGCCTTAATTGCCAATGATGCCGTGGCGCGCAACCTCATCATCGTGGCAGGCGGGGTGGATGATGCCAATGCAATCTCCGTCTTTTCCACCGGGGGCAGCAATCAGGCTGGATCGACGGCGAGCCGCTATGTCGTGGCGCTTGCCAACCGGGTGCGAACGATCAACGAAACGGGTGCGGCCATTTTGGCCAGTGGCACGTCTTACGCAGCCCCTGCTGTGTCCGGGGCTGTTGCGCTGCTGGCACAGGCGTTTCCAAACCTGACCAGCGCACAGATTGTGGACCTGCTTCTTTCTTCCGCACGGGATTTGGGGGCTGCCGGTGTAGACTCTGTCTATGGTCGCGGCCTTGTCGATTTGGCGTCGGCCTTTGCCGCGCGCGGGGCGACGTCTGTTGCGGGGACAACCGTGCCGGTGTCGATGACGGACAATGGAACGCTGTCTGCGCCGATGGGGGATGCCTCGCTGACCGGCCTGTCGACCGTGTTTCAGGATGGCTATGGCCGTGCCTATCAGGCGGACTTGGAAGGCACTTTTACGCGCAGCTTTTCTGGAGGCCGCCTTTGGTCTTCGCTCAATGCGGATGGCCGGACGGCGGGCGTCGGTTATGGCATGACGGGTGTGGCCCTGTCGGTGTCGGGCGATGTCCGCACCGGTCAAGTCGGGCCGCTTGCGATGACCGACCAGGATCAGCGCTCTGCCCGCCTCATGGCCGGGTGGGTGGTCTCCCGCCTGTCACGCGACACCCACTTTGCGGCGGGCTTTGCGCGCAGCAGCGGCGCGCTGATCGACCAGATGGCGCTCAACAAAGCGTCGCAATTCCTTATTGCTGAGGAAGCGGGGTCCAATTTCGGGTTTCGCAGCACGCCCATTTATTCCGGTGCCGTCCGGCAGCAGTTCGGGCGCTGGGGTCTGTCGGTCGGGTGGGATCGCGGGGAGGCCTTGATTTGGTCTAAGGGGCTACGGCACCGTTATGACCGGATGCCCTATACATCTGCCTCGGTATCCTTGGACCGTCGGTTCGGCCCGCTTTCACTGGGCGTGAAGGGTCAACAACTGTCGGAAAAGGAAACTGTCCTTGGTGCCCGCTTCGGTGCCATGTTTGGCGTGCCGGGTTCTGTAACCCGGCAGATCTCTGTCGATGGCGTTTTGGCAGCACAAGATGGTTGGGCCGTGCGTGGCCGTTGGCAGCAAGGCTGGACGCGGATCGGCGCGGGCGGGGTGCGCCCTGCCGCTGATTATCTCGTCTCCACAGCTTGGTCTGTTGATGTGACGCTGGAAGACATGTTCCTGAGCAACGATCGCTTCGGCCTGCGGCTGGCCCAACCGGTCCGTGTCGCTTCGGGCGGATTGACCGTCGAACTGCCCGTGGCGTGGGACTATGCGACGTCCAGCGCTCAAATGGCGGCAACTCGTATCAACCTTGCGCCATCGGGGCGGGAGATCGATGCCGAGGCGATTTATGCGATCCCCCTATGGGCAGGCTCGCTTTCGACGTCGATCTACTGGCGCAAAGACCCCGGCCACTTTGCCGCAGCGCCAGATGATGCCGGGGCAGCGCTTCAGTTCGGCATGGCTTTTTGACCCTTAGGGACTCAGGTTTGGCGCTGCTCAACGTTTGACATCGCCCGCCGGAAATCCTATGAAAATGCCACTACCTTGATCGACCGGGAAATGATGTGCCGTTGCGCAGTGCATCGAACGTATAGATCGACTGAGGTTTCAAGACGCTGAAAGCTGCAGTTTTCCTCGCGGAAACTCGCGGCTTTTTGTGTTTTGTCGCGCCCCGCATTTAAGACGTAAAAGGCGAGAAAATCCACATGGCGAAGCAAGCAGCGAAGGCAGACGTGACAGTCGCGATTGCCAAGAAGCGCATCCGCAAAATGTTCGGCAACATTCACGAAGTGGCAGAAATGCCCGACCTGATTCAGGTTCAGCGCGAATCGTACGAGCAGTTTCTGCGGTCGGACCCCTCAATCGGCTATGTGTCCGGTCTCGAAAAGACGCTGCGCAGCGTTTTCCCGATCCGTGACTTTGCAGGCACGGCTGAGCTCGATTTTGTCACTTACGAACTGGAAGACCCCAAGTTCGACGTGGAAGAATGCCGCCAGCGCGGGATCACTTATGCCGCGCCGATGAAGGTCACGCTCCGTTTGATCGTCTTTGAAGTCGACACCGAAACGGAAACCCGCTCGGTCCTCGATATTAAGGAGCAGGACGTTTACATGGGCGACATGCCGCTCATGACTGAGAACGGCACCTTCTTCGTCAACGGCACCGAACGCGTTATCGTGTCGCAGATGCACCGCTCGCCTGGTGTTCTGTTTGACCATGATCGTGGCAAGACCCACTCGTCGGGCAAGTATCTCTTCGCTGCCCGCGTCATTCCGTATCGCGGTTCCTGGCTCGACTTTGAATTTGACGCCAAGGACGTCGTCAACGTTCGTATTGACCGCAAGCGCAAGCTGCCCGTCACGTCGTTGCTCCTCGCGCTCGGCCTGACGCCGGAAGAAATTCTGCACCAGTTCTACAACACGGTGACCTTCGGCCGCTCGCCTTCGGGCTGGATCGTGCCTTATGTTTCTGAAAACTGGCGTGGCCAAAAGCCGCTTTATGACGTCGTTGACGCCAAGACCGGTGAAGTCGTGTTCCCAGCCGGCCAGAAGGTCAGCCCGCGCGCGGCCAATAAGGCGGCTAAGGACGGCCTTGAAGCCCTGCTGATCCCGACCGAAGAAATCTTCGGCCGGTATGCGGCGCTGGACCTCATCAATGAGCAGACCGGTGAAATCTACATCGAAGCCGGTGAAGAAGTCTCTGCTGAGAACCTCGAAAAGCTCGACAAGGCAGGCGTTGACCGCCTCGAACTGCTCGACATTGACCATGTGAACACGGGTCCTTGGATCCGCAACACGCTCAAGGTTGATAAGGCTGAAGACCGCGACATGGCGCTGGATTCGATCTATCGTGTTATGCGTCCTGGCGAACCGCCAACGAAGGAAACGGCGGAAGCGCTGTTTGCCGGCCTGTTCTTCGACAATGAGCGTTATGACCTTTCCGCGGTTGGCCGCGTGAAGCTCAACATGCGTCTTGGCCTTGATGCGCCGGACGATCTGACGACGCTGCGCAACGAAGACATTCTGGCTGTCGTGAAGACGCTCGTCGACCTGAAGGACGGTAAGGGCGAAATCGACGATATCGATAACCTCGGTAACCGTCGCGTCCGTTCGGTCGGTGAGCTTCTGGAAAACCAGTATCGCATCGGTCTGCTCCGCATGGAGCGCGCTGTGAAGGAGCGTATGTCTTCGGTCGACGTTTCGACGGTGATGCCGAACGACATGATCAACGCCAAGCCGGCTGTGGCGGCTGTCCGTGAATTCTTCGGCTCGTCGCAGCTGTCGCAGTTCATGGATCAGACCAACCCGCTGTCGGAAGTGACGCATAAGCGTCGTGTGTCCGCACTTGGACCAGGTGGTCTGACGCGTGAGCGCGCAGGCTTCGAAGTCCGCGACGTTCACCCGACGCATTATGGCCGCATCTGCCCGATTGAAACGCCGGAAGGCCCGAACATCGGTCTCATCAACTCGCTGGCCTCGTTCAGCCGCGTGAACAAGTACGGCTTCATCGAAACGCCTTATCGCCGCATCGTCGACGGCAAGGTGACCAGCGATGTCGTCTATCTGTCGGCCATGGAAGAAGCCAAGCACACGATCGCGCAGGCGAACGCTGAGCTGACCGAAGACGGCAGCTTTGTCGAAGAGCAGATCTCGTCGCGTGAAGCCGGTGAATTCCTGATCGCCAACCGTGAACAGATCACGCTCATGGACGTTTCGCCGAAGCAGCTTGTTTCGGTCGCCGCATCGCTCATTCCATTCCTGGAAAACGATGACGCGAACCGCGCGCTCATGGGATCGAACATGCAGCGTCAGGCTGTGCCGCTCGTTCGTGCCGAAGCGCCGTTCGTTGGCACCGGCATGGAAGAAACGGTTGCCCGTGACTCCGGCGCCGCCATTGGTGCCCGCCGTGCGGGGATTGTCGATCAGGTCGATGCGACCCGTATCGTTGTCCGCGCAACTGGCGAAGTCGATGCAGACCAGTCCGGCGTAGACATCTACCGTCTCCAGAAGTTCCAGCGTTCCAACCAGAACACCTGCATCAACCAGCGTCCGCTGGTGAAGGTTGGGGATCCGGTGGCGGCAGGTGATATTATCGCCGACGGTCCGTCGACGGAATTGGGTGAACTCGCCCTTGGCCGTAACAGCCTCGTCGCGTTCATGCCTTGGAATGGCTACAACTACGAAGACTCCATCCTGATCAGCGAACGCATCGTGAAGGATGACGTCTTCACCTCGATCCACATCGAGGAATTTGAAGTCATGGCCCGTGACACCAAGCTTGGGCCGGAAGACATCACGCGCGACATCCCGAACGTCGGTGAAGAAGCGCTCCGCAGCCTTGACGAAGCGGGCATTGTCTACATCGGTGCTGAAGTTGAGCCGGGCGACATCCTCGTCGGTAAGATCACGCCAAAGGGCGAAAGCCCGATGACGCCGGAAGAAAAGCTCCTCCGCGCCATCTTCGGTGAAAAGGCGTCTGACGTCCGCGATACCTCGCTGCGTCTGCCGCCGGGTGTTGCTGGTACGGTCGTCGAAGTCCGCGTCTTCAACCGTCACGGCATCGACATTGATGACCGTACGCGCGCCATTCAGACCGAAGAAAAGGAATCGCTGGCCAAGGACCGTGACGACGAACGCACGATCCTCAACCGCGCAACCTATTCGCGCCTGAAGGAAATGCTGATCGGTCAGATCGCGACAGCAGCGCCAAAGGGTCTGAAGAAGGGCGAAGCAATCGACGCTCAGGGTCTGAGCGAAGTGGAAAGCCATGAATGGTGGAAGATCGCCGTTCAGGACGACCGCGTGCAGGCGGACCTCGAAGCTGTGAAGATCCAGTATGACGATGCCGTCAAGCGGATCAACGCGAAGTTCGAAGACCGCGTGGAAAAGGTCGAACGTGGCGATGATCTGGCACCTGGCGTGCTCAAGATGGTCAAGGTCTTCGTTGCTGTGAAGCGCAAGCTTCAGTCGGGCGACAAGATGGCCGGTCGTCACGGGAACAAGGGCGTCATCAGCCGCATCGTGCCGGCTGAAGACATGCCGTTCCTCGAAGACGGGACGCCGGTTGATATCGTTCTGAACCCGCTGGGTGTGCCTTCGCGTATGAACGTCGGGCAGATCTTTGAAACGCACCTTGGCTGGGCCGCCCGCGGCCTTGGCAAGCAGATTCAGGCGGCGCTTGAGGAATGGCGCAGCGCAGGCGGCACAGAAGCCGGCGTTGCACCAACGGTCGTGCGTGACCGTCTGACGACAGTTTACGGTGAAACCTACAAGGATGAGATCGCTTCACGGAGCGATACTGACATTGTGGAAATGGCCGAACTGCTGCGCAACGGCGTGCCGATGGCAACGCCGGTGTTCGATGGTGCGCGTGAAGCAGACGTCACCCGTATGCTTGAACTGGCCGGTCTCGACGGGTCAGGTCAGGTCACTGTTTATGACGGACGTACCGGCGAAAGCTTCGACCGTAAGGTGACCGTGGGCTACATCTACATGCTCAAGTTGCACCACTTGGTCGATGACAAGATCCACGCCCGTTCCATCGGTCCGTACTCGCTCGTCACGCAGCAGCCGCTGGGTGGTAAGGCGCAGTTCGGCGGCCAGCGCTTCGGGGAAATGGAAGTCTGGGCGCTCCAGGCTTACGGTGCCGCCTATACGCTGCAGGAAATGCTCACGGTGAAGTCCGATGACGTGGTCGGCCGTACCAAGGTTTACGAAGCCATCGTCAAGGGTGACGATACCTTCGAAGCCGGCATCCCGGAAAGCTTCAACGTTCTCGTCAAGGAAATGCGTTCGCTCGGCCTTAATGTCGAACTGACCAGCCTCGGCGATGACGAAGACGGCGACGGGCTTGCGATCGCAGCTGAATAACCGATCTGCCCCTCCCTCCGAAGGGGAGGGGCCGGTGACGGGCCGGAACCCCGTCCTAGATGACCAATTCCACCTCTGCTTTTTCCGGGACCGGAAAAAGAAATGGAGCGAAAAATGAACGACTTGATGGCCTTTGCCAACCCGATGACCAAGCCAGACACCTTCGACCAGATCCAGATTGGGATCGCGTCGCCGGAACGCATCCGTTCCTGGTCCTTCGGCGAAATCAAGAAGCCCGAAACCATCAACTATCGCACGTTCAAGCCGGAACGTGACGGCTTGTTCTGCGCCCGCATCTTCGGTCCGATCAAGGATTACGAATGCCTGTGCGGCAAGTACAAGCGGATGAAGTATAAGGGCATCGTCTGCGAAAAGTGCGGTGTCGAAGTCACCGTGTCGAAGGTCCGTCGTGAACGCATGGGCCATATCGAACTGGCAGCACCGGTTGCGCACATCTGGTTCCTGAAGTCGCTGCCATCGCGCATCGGCCTTCTGCTCGACATGCAGCTCAAGCAGCTTGAGCGCGTGCTCTATTTCGAAAACTACATCGTCATGGAGCCGGGCCTGACGCCGCTCGAAAAGTTCCAGCTGATGACCGAAGACGAGCTTCTCGACGCGCAGGACGAATATGGCGAAGACGCATTCTCCGCCGGCATCGGTGCAGAAGCGATCCGTGTCCTCCTCGAAAGCCTCGACCTTGAAGGCGAGCGCGATGACCTGCTGAAGGAACTCGCTGAAACCAAGTCGGAACTGAAGCCGAAGAAGATCATCAAGCGTCTGAAGGTCGTGGAATCGTTCATCGATTCCGGCAACCGTCCGGAATGGATGATCCTGCAGGTCGTGCCGGTCATTCCGCCGGAACTGCGTCCGCTCGTTCCGCTTGATGGTGGCCGTTTCGCGACGTCCGATCTCAACGATCTCTATCGTCGCGTGATCAACCGTAACAACCGTTTGAAGCGTCTGATGGAACTGCGCGCGCCGGACATCATCGTCCGCAACGAAAAGCGCATGTTGCAGGAAGCTGTTGACGCGCTGTTCGACAATGGCCGTCGCGGCCGCACGATCACGGGTGCCAATAAGCGTCCGCTGAAGTCGCTGTCTGACATGCTCAAGGGCAAGCAGGGTCGCTTCCGCCAGAACCTTCTCGGTAAGCGCGTCGACTATTCGGGTCGTTCGGTCATCGTGACGGGTCCGGAACTCAAGCTGCACCAGTGCGGCCTGCCGAAGAAGATGGCGCTCGAGCTGTTCAAGCCGTTCATCTACTCGCGCCTCGACGCCAAGGGCATGTCGATGACGCTGAAGCAGGCGAAGAAGTGGGTTGAAAAGGAACGCAAGGAAGTCTGGGACATCCTGGACGAAGTGATCCGCGAACACCCTGTCATGCTCAACCGCGCCCCGACGCTTCACCGCCTCGGCATTCAGGCGTTTGAGCCTGTCCTGATCGAAGGCAAGGCCATCCAGCTGCACCCGCTCGTCTGCTCGGCCTTCAACGCCGACTTTGATGGTGACCAGATGGCTGTCCACGTGCCGCTCTCGCTGGAAGCCCAGCTTGAGGCGCGCGTGCTGATGATGTCGACCAACAACATCCTGTCGCCTGCCAATGGTAAGCCGATCATCGTTCCGTCGCAGGACATGGTTCTCGGCCTTTATTATCTGTCGATGATGAAGGAAAATGAGCCCGGCCAGGGCATGATGATGTCGAACATCGACGAAGTGCATCAGGCCCTGTTTGCCAAGGCTGTGACGCTGCACACGAAGATCATCGCGCGCGTTCCGCAGACGAACGAAGCCGGTGAAACCTTCATGGGCCGCTTCGAAACGACGCCGGGCCGTATGCTTTTGGGTGAATGTCTGCCGAAGAGCCACAAGGTGCCCTTCGACACCGTCAACCGCCTGCTGACCAAGAAGGAAATCGGCGACGTCATCGACATCGTCTATCGCCACACCGGTCAGAAGGAGACCGTTCTGTTCGCAGACGCGATCATGGGTCTTGGTTTCCGCCACGCCTGCAACGCGGGCATTTCCTTCGGCAAGGACGACATGGTCATCCCGGCTGCGAAGGACAAGCTGGTGGAAGAAACGCGCGTCCTCGTGCGTGACTTTGAACAGCAGTATCAGGACGGTCTGATCACCCAGCAGGAAAAGTACAACAAGGTGATCGATGCCTGGAGCCGTTGCGGTGACCAGGTGGCCAACGAGATGATGAAGGAAATCCAAGCCGTAAAGATCGGCGAGGATGGCCGTGAACTGCCCACCAACGCGATCTATATGATGGCGCACTCCGGTGCCCGTGGTTCGCAGGCGCAGATCAAGCAGCTCGCCGGGATGCGCGGCCTTATGGCCAAGCCGTCGGGCGAAATCATTGAAACGCCGATCATCTCGAACTTCAAGGAAGGTCTGACCGTTCTTGAATACTTCAACTCCACCCACGGCGCCCGCAAGGGTCTCGCGGATACGGCGCTTAAGACGGCAAACTCGGGTTACCTGACCCGTCGTCTGGTCGACGTGTCGCAGGACTGCACTGTGATCGAGAATGATTGCGGCACAGAACGCGCGCTGGAAATGAAGGCCATCGTTCAGGGTGGTTCGGTCATCGCTTCGTTGGCTGAACGTATTCTTGGCCGCACGGTTGCCGAAGATATTGTTGATCCCAAGACCAAGGAAACCATCATCACGACGGGCACATTGCTCGACGAGCCGATGGTCGCCGCGATCGAAGAGATCGGCATTCAGGCGGTCCGCATCCGTTCACCACTTATCTGCGAAACCCGCATGGGTGTTTGCGGTAAGTGCTACGGTCGTGACCTTGCCCGTGGTACGCCGGTCAACATCGGTGAAGCTGTCGGCGTTATCGCTGCACAGTCCATCGGTGAGCCGGGCACACAGCTGACCATGCGTACGTTCCACATTGGTGGTGCGGCACAGCTCAACCAGCAGTCGCATCTCGAAGCGGCTGTGGATGGCACCGTGCACTATCGTGAACTCCGCACGATTGCCGATAAGAACGGCCGTAACGTCGCTCTGTCGCGTGCCGGCGAAATCGTTCTGCTTGACGACAATGGCCGTGAACGTGCTGTCGACCGTCTGCCTTACGGTTCTTACGTCCTCATTGGAGATGGTGCACCGGTCAAGAAGGGTGCGCGTATCGCAGAGTGGGATCCGTTCACCATGCCGGTGATCACGGAAATCCCGGGTGTCGTCCGCTACCAGGACCTGGTCGAAGGCCAGACACTTGTGGAACAGACCGATGAAGCCACCGGTATCGCCCAGAAGGTCGTGACGGAATTCCGTCCGGGTCGTTCGAAGATTGATCTTCGCCCGCGCCTGACGCTTCTCGACAGCGATTCCGGCGAAGCTGGCCGCTACATGCTGGCGGTTGGTGCGATGCTCTCGATTGAAGACGGTGCCACGGTTCAGGCAGGCGACGTTCTCGCTCGTGTGACCCGTGAAGCTGCTAAGACCCGCGACATCACCGGCGGTCTGCCGCGCGTTGCTGAATTGTTCGAAGCCCGCAAGCCGAAGGACGCCGCGATCATCGCGCCGATCTCCGGACGCGTCGTCTTCGGCAAGGATTATAAGGCAAAGCGCAAGATTGGCATCCAGCCGGAAGATGGTGATCTGGTCGAATTCTTGGTCTCCAAGTCCAAGGTGATCGACGTGCAGGAAGGCGATCTTCTGAAGCGCGGTGATATCATCGTCTCCGGCTCGCTTGATCCGCATGACATTCTGGAAGCAATGGGCATTGAGCCGCTGGCTGAATATCTCGTTGCGGAAATTCAGGAAGTTTACCGTCTGCAGGGCGTGAAGATCAACGACAAGCACATCGAAACGATCGTTCGTCAGATGCTGCAGAAGGTTGAAATCACCCATGCCGGTGACACGACCCTGCTTCCAGGTGAAGAAGTTGACCGTGAGGAAATGCTTGAAATCAATGCAAAGGCTGCCGTCACCGGTGGGGAACCTGCGCAGGGCAAGCCGATCCTCCTTGGCATCACCAAGGCGTCGCTGCAGACCCGCAGCTTCATCTCGGCGGCGTCCTTCCAGGAAACGACACGCGTGCTGACCCAGGCTTCGGTTGAAGGTAAGAAGGATACGCTGGTCGGCCTGAAGGAAAACGTCATCGTTGGTCGCCTCATCCCGGCAGGGACAGGCGCGGGCATGAACCGCCTGCGTGTGACGGCAACCAGCCGCGATGCCGCCCTTCGTGTCCAGCAGCGCGCTTGGCAGGAAAGCCTGATTGCGCCGAAGACCGCCGCGGAAGAACGTGCCGCTGAAAAGCGTCAGCCGGTGCAGGCCGACACGGGGGATGATGCGCTGGGGGCTGTCATCCACACGCCGGAAACAGCTGAGGATATGGGCGGAGAATAAGCCCTCCGCATCCTTAGCCGGATGAAAAAGTTTGACCCCGTCGGAGCGATCCGGCGGGGTTTTACTTTTAGATCAACGCTGTGCCGGAATGGGACAGGGGGCAGAGGGGTGCGTGATGGGGATTGAAACCAATGTGAACATGATTTAACACCAAATTAACGGAGTCGCACTGTTTCGAGCGAGGTGAAAATCACCCGGTCGGTTGTTCCAACCATCTCTCTTAGGGGTTTCCCGTGAAAAAATTTCTCCTCAGCGCCGTTGCAGTCGCTGCAATTGTCGCACCGTCGATCGCAAACGCGGCAACGGTTCTTTATCGGAATGATTTCAACGTTGGCACCGATTACATGGCACAGGCTATTTCGGCATTGGGCCTGACCGCGACAACGACAAGCGGCAGCGTGTCCAGCTTTACATTGTCGAACTACGACGTTGTCGTTTACGCTAACCAGAATAACGGCGTTCCCAGTGGCGATGAATCGCAGTTGAGCGCCTATATATCGTCGGGCGGGCGCGTGATTTTTGCAAATTGGCTCTCCACGGCGCCAACGCTTGAATCTGCTTATACGGGCTCGTTCAACCTCACCTCACTGACGGTTGGCCCACTGTTCTCGGCTGGCATTGTTAACCCACTGTCCGTGGTCAATCCCGGCTGGGGCACCTTTTCAAATGGCCTTTCAGCGACAGGCGCTGGCGTCGTTGCTGGTTCATTTGGGACGGACGCGGCCATTATCGTCGGTAACGGTGGACGTTCAATCCACAACGGCTTCCTTACCGACACGGTTGCGTCGTCCAAGCTTTATGAGAACCAACTGAACTTCGTCCTCGGCAACACCGGCGTTCCTGAACCTGCTGCCTGGGCGATGATGCTTGCAGGCTTCGGCCTTGTCGGCTCGGCCATGCGTCGTCGTGAAAAGGTTGCTGTGACCTTCGCCTGATCCTTTCGATCAGAACGAGACAAAGACCCCGTCGGAGCGATCCGGCGGGGTTTT
>JBBATS010000011.1:57599-64058 GCA_040398625.1 Chakrabartia sp.
ATCCTTTCGATCAGAACGAGACAAAGACCCCGTCGGAGCGATCCGGCGGGGTTTTTCTTTGCGTCCCCAATAGGTTCCGTCGATAGGTTTGATTTGGGTTATGACCTTAGTCATTGGAAGGAATGATGAAATTTGGTTAACTCCCACCTGCTAACAAGCAGGGTCGCTCCTTTGGGACAAAGCAAAACGCTTGCCCCTCAACCGAGGTGGAGTGAAGCATCATGTATAAGATTGGATTTGCAGCCATTGCTGCAATCGCAATGTCATCATCGGCATATGCGAACTCGTTTACGAATGGCGATTTTGAGACAGGTGACGCCAGTGGCTGGACACAGGGCGGAGGTTATCGCGGGGGGCTGCTCAACCCATCGCTCAATCCCTCCGCTCTGATCCCCGGTGACAGCGGCGTTCGATCAAGCATCATCGTGTCCGGCACGGTTGATCCCAATGTCGGCGCGGCGCTCGGCAGTACCGTCTATGGCGGAAAATACAGCTTCCGCGTCGAAGACACGACTTATGGCGGCTATGCATCTGTTATCCAGCAGAAGGTGACTAACTATACCGATACGAACATCTTTTTTGCCTGGAAATCGGTCCTCCTCGGCGCACATGACATTGATGATGCAGCAACGATGATCATCACGTTGACGGACCTCACAACCAACACCGAACTGATCCGCCGCGAATATAACGCAGCCAGCGGCGGCGGCGGGGTTGACCCGCGCTTCGCTTTTGACGGCAGTAATTTCTACACGCCGCAATGGCAGATCGAACAGTTGACATTGGATGCGGGCAGCTTGGGCCATGACTTCCTTCTGTCTGTGTTGGGGGCGGACTGCCAACCGACCGGCCATTGGGGTTATGTCTATCTCGACGGCTTTGGCGCCGTTGCGCCGCCTCCCGGTGGTGGCGTGCCTGAACCCGCTGCTTGGGCAATGATGCTGGCCGGTTTTGGCCTTGTCGGCGCTGTCATGCGGCGTCGGCAAAAGGTCGCTGTGACCTTCGCCTGATCCTTTGATCAGAACGACTTACGAAACCCCGTCGGCGCAATCCGGCGGGGTTTTGTTTTGGCTATTTGCCGTTGATGGCGACAAAGTCTGCCATGAAGGGCGGGTCCGGGATGGTGGCGCGCGCTTCGGTGAGGAGCATGCTCCAGCGCGCTGACAGATCGTTGAAATAGCGATCGTCGGTTCCGATCCGGCGTTTGACGACGGCGTGCACGCGGTCCCGCGCGATGACGATCATGTCGAGTGGACGGCCCACGGCGAGGTTGGACCGCAGGGTGGAATCAAACGAGATCAGCGCGACCTTCACGGCCTCTTCAAGCGGCGTCTCAAAATTGAGCGCGCGGTCCAAAATCGGCTTGCCGTACTTGCTCTCGCCAATTTGCAGGAAGGGCGTGTCCGGGCGGCATTCAATGAAGTTGCCGGCGTCATAGACATAATAGAGGATCAATGGTCCGGAGGCCAAACGCCCTCCCAGCAGGAAGGAAACAGAGGCCGGGATGCTGCGGGCTTCCAGTTCTTCTGACAGCTGCTCACTGGCGATGCGGACCGCTTCACTGAACAATTGGGCGACCGCAAACATGGTCGATGCGCCCGATGTGAACCGGCGCGCGCCGCCTTCTTCCAAAGGCTCAAGGCCTTCCTTCAGCATCGACAAAGCCAGCTGTGTGACAGACAGATTCCCCGCACTTGCCGCAAAGACGAGGCGGTCATTGTCTTCCTCAATCGTGTGCAGCTTGCGGTAGGTGGAGATGTTATCGACACCGGCATTGGTGCGCGTATCGGCGATCATGACCAGCCCGTCGCGCACAAGAATGCCTACACAATATGTCATGAATTACCCTGATTTGCGCTTCTTATTGGCCGGATTGGCTCACATGAACGCGCACGTCCATCTTTTCCTCGCCGGCGCCCATACGTGATCCCGATAGCGGGGCGGCGGCCCGATAGTCCAGACCGATTGCAACGCGGACATAGGCATCATCGGGACAAACCCCGTTGGCGATATCAAATCCGGTCCAGCCAAGTTCGTCAATCCATGCTTCGGCCCAGGCGTGGCTCGCGTCCTGCGCCGGTCCGCCACCATGTTGATAGAGATGGCCGGACACATAGCGCGCGGGAATGCCCAGATGCCGGGCGGCCGCGCAGAAGATATGGGCGAAATCCTGACAGACGCCATGCCCTTCGGCAAAGGCGATGTGCGCCATGCGATAGGGGTCTCCCTCGCCAGTGTTGAAGCGCATCTTCGATTTGATCGTATTCATCAAATCATGCAGCAGCGCCAGCCGGTTGGACTGGCGGCGCGCAATCATCTTGGCGAGCGCACAGATGGCTTCATCAGCCTCGGTCAGCGATGTGGTGCCGAGATAGGCCATGGGCGGCAGCACCTCATTGGTGCCGGTCACAACGCCATAGCGGTCCTGCGTGTAGACGGTGCCGCGCTTGACGATCTCAATCCGGTCGAGCGGGCCATCGACGTAGAGCATGGTCACGATGTTGCCATACCCATCCACCGCCGAGCGCATCCGCGCGTCGCGATCAATATCGACCGACCATTCCAGCACATTCTGGCCGGAGAAGCTGGGCGGCGTGACGCGCAGCAACTGGATGAGCCGAGATTGCGGCTGCGAAAACTCATAGACGGTCGAATGATGGACGTGGATTTGCATGTCAGGGGAACCTGAACTGCTTTGCAATCGCCCGGTCAAGTTGCGCGTTGTTGGCGATATATCCGGTCAGGAATTCATGCAGACCGTTGATGATGATCTGGTTGATGTCGTAACGGCCAAGATCGATATGGCGGCGGCGCGCGATGCGGTCTGCCTCGCCCTGCAATCCTGTGAGACGACCCAGCGCGGTCAGATACCGCTCGACCTCTTCGGCCGAGGCGATGAGGGAGCGGGGCATCTCTGCACGAAGGACAAGGAGGTCAGCGACCGCCGAGGGCGTCAAGCCGCCTTTGTAGAGCCAGCGGAACGCAGTGACGGCGGACACGGTGTGCAGGATGGTCGTCCACTGGTCGCGATCGATGACGCCGCCTACCGGTTCCCCCTCAGGCAGCAGTAAATGATATTTCACGTCGACAAGCCGCGCACTGTTGTCACCGCGCTCCACGGCCATGCCCAGACGGATGAACCAATAGGCTTCGGACCGCAGCATACGGTGCAGCGCCCCTTCAAAGCCGCGTGCCTGCGCCGTCACGCTTTCCGCCAGCGCCAGCGTGCTTTCAAGGCTCCAGGTCTTGCTGCGCTTCTGGAGGGAAAGCCATGAGGAATTGACCGTTTCCCAGCCTTCACGGGTGAGGGCGGTGCGGACGGCGCGGCCATTGTCGCGCGCCGCATCGATGCAACTGCGGATCGACCCCGGATTGTTGGGGTCCAGTGTCAGGAACTGGCTGACGGTCTTTTGCGTGATGGGCTGGCCCGTCTCCGCAAAGCGGGCATCGCCCATCACCACCGCCAATGCGCTGCCCCATGCGCCGGTACCGGCAGGGCGGGCCGACATGTGATCCAGCCTGACGGTCGCTTCGACCAGTCGAGCCGTGAATTCCGCACGTTCCATGTAGCGACCGAGCCAATAAAGCGAGGCGGCCACCCGACTAAGCATCACGCCGCGTCCCCCGTATCGAAGAGAACGAGGCTGTCTTTGGTGCCCCCGCCTTGGCTGGAGTTCACCACCAGCGACCCTTCGGCGAGCGCCACGCGGGTCAGGCCACCGGGCGTGATGGTCACGCCATTTGATCCGGACAAAACAAAGGGCCTGAAATCGACGTGGCGCGGCGCGATGCCACTTTCCACCAGCGTCGGCACGGTCGAGAGCGCCAGTGTCGGCTGCGCGATATAGCGGTGTGGTTCGGCGATGAGGGCCGCGCGGAAGTCGCTAATCTCTTGCTTGGTCGCGGTCGGCCCGACGAGCATCCCATAGCCGCCTGATCCATCGACCAGCTTCACGACCAGCTCGCCCAGATGGTCGAGCACATATTTGAGGGAGTCGGGCTCACGGCAGCGCCAAGTGTCGACGATGGGCAGTTGGGCCTCTTGTCCTGAATAATAGCGGACGATGTCCGGCATGTAGGAATAGATCGCCTTGTCATCGGCAATGCCGGTGCCCGGCGCATTCACGATGGTGACGTTGCCCGCATAATAGGCCGCCATCAGCCCTGGTACGCCCAAATAGGAATCCGGGCGGAACACCAATGGATCGAGGAAGGCATCATCGATGCGCCGATAGATAACATCCACGCGCTTGCGACCCTGAACGGTCATCATCCACACAACGTCATCATCGACGATCAGGTCCGCCGCCTCGACCAGTTCGATCCCCGCATTGTCGGCCAAGAAGCTGTGTTCATAATAAGCGCTGTTGAAGCGGCCCGGCGTCAGCAGCACGCAGGTTGGGTCTGCCGCAGCGGTCTTTGGCGCGACGGAAATCATCATCGCGCGCAAATTGTCCGGATAACAATCGACCGGCTGGACGGGCAGGGCGTCGAACAGATCGGGGCAGAGCCGCAGCATCGCCTCGCGATTTTCCATCATGTAGGACACGCCCGACGGTGTCCGCGCATTGTCCTCCAATATGTAGAATTCATCTGGCCCGGTGCGGACCAGATCAATGCCGCAAATATGGGTGTAGAGTCCGTGCGGCGGCGTGAAGCCGTTCATCGGGATGCAGAATTGGCTGTTCGCCAACACCAGCTCTTCGGGGATGATGCCATCCTTCAGGATTGCGCGTTCGCCATAGATATCGGCGACAAAGGCGTTGAGCGCATGGACGCGCTGTTCCAACCCTGAGGCGAGCCTGCTCCATTCTTTGCCGGTGAAGAGGCGGGGGACGATATCGAACGGAATGATACGCTCTGCGGCTTCATCGTCACCGTACACGGCAAAGGTAATGCCCAACTGGCGAAAGGCCGCTTCGGCTGCACCTTGGCGGCCGCGCAAATCTTCCAGATTGGTATGGGTCAGCCAGTTCGAAAGCGTTTCAAAGCCGTCGCGCGGGGCTTTTCCACCCGACGTGCCGTATATTTCGTCAAAAGCCGTTTTGAGTCCCATCCGTCATCATGCTGCAACCATTTGTTGCATCGCACAATAGGTCTTTTGCATGACACTAAAAAAGAAGGAGCCGGACTGTTTCCAGCCCGGCCCAATTTGCTTTGAGGGATAGTAAAAAATCAGGCGGCCTGCGCCTGCTCTTCCGGATCGCGCAGCACATAGCCGCGGCCCCAGACGGTTTCGATGTAGTTCTCTCCACCACAGGCCAGCGCGAGCTTTTTGCGCAGCTTGCAGATGAACACATCGATGATCTTGAGTTCGGGTTCGTCCATGCCGCCATAAAGGTGGTTGAGGAACATTTCCTTGGTGAGCGTGGTGCCTTTGCGGAGCGAAAGAAGCTCCAGCATCGCATATTCCTTGCCGGTCAGGTGGACGCGGGCGCCATCGACTTCGACAGTCTTGGCATCAAGGTTCACCGACAGCTTGCCGGTGCGGATGACCGATTGTGAATGGCCCTTGGATCGACGCACCACGGCATGAATGCGGGCGACCAGTTCTTCGCGATGGAAAGGCTTGGTGACATAGTCGTCAGCGCCGATGCCAAAGCTGCGGATCTTGGAGTCCATCTCGCTAATGCCGGACAGAATGAGCACCGGCGTCTGCACCTTGGCATTGCGGAGCTTCTTCAGCACGTCATAACCGTGCATGTCCGGCAGGTTCAGGTCGAGACAGATGATGTCGTAGTCATAGAGCTTACCCAAATCCAAGCCTTCTTCGCCCAGATCTGTCGAGTAAACGTTGAAACCTTCATTCGTCAGCATGAGCTCAATGGCTTTAGCCGTTGTTGGTTCGTCTTCGATCAGCAACACGCGCATGGACACGCCCCCTTCTGCAACCTTAGATGTCCCGCCGGATTGGTCCGAAGCGCGACGTGATCAATTAACCAAAAAACATATGAAGTTGAAAGGTTAATTTCTCGTAAACCGACGTAAACAGGGCGTTTGCGGTTAATACCTAGGCGCAGAAATGCTTTGTTTTTCGGGGCTTCCGTAATCTTACCTAACCAGATTGGATGCGCTTCGAGGGCTTCAAATTAAGCAATATGAATCGAGAAAAAGGATAATTTGGCCGAAAATCTATTCGGCAGGGTCCAATTCCAGCTCTGTCGGCGCTTTGCGCTTCGTCTTGGACAGGAGCGGTTTGAGATAGGAACCGGTATAGCTGCCGCTCACCTCAACGACTTTTTCGGGCGTGCCTTCGGCCACGATCATGCCACCCTTCACACCGCCTTCTGGCCCGAGATCGATGATCCAGTCCGCCGTCTTAATGACGTCCAGATTATGTTCGATCACGACAACGCTATTGCCCTGTTCGACCAGCGCGTGGAGCACTTCGAGCAGCTTGCGGACATCTTCAAAGTGCAACCCGGTCGTCGGCTCGTCCAGAATGTAGAGCGTGTTGCC
>JBBATS010000012.1:0-62471 GCA_040398625.1 Chakrabartia sp.
TGACATAAGACGTCGTTTCAAAATTGGTATCCGTGACTGGATAGATCAGCATCTGGTGACGCAGCGCAGGGCCACCCCGATCGCGTGCCATGAGCGAAACGGCGGCGGCCAGATTGCCACCCGCACTGTCACCGGCAACGGCCATGCGGTTCGCGTCGATACCAAGCTGCTCAGCATTGGCTTCTGCCCAGATACACGCGTCATAACAGTCCTCAGCCGCGGCCGGATAGCGTGCTTCCGGGGCGAGGCGATAGTCGACTGACAGGACAGCCGCGCCGCTGGCGCGGGCCAGCTCGCGGCAGGTGCCGTCATGCGTATCTAGGCTGCCCAAGACCCAGCCACCCCCGTGGAAGAACATTACGACCGGCGGCGTCTCGCTGGCATCTTCCGGTACATAGAAGCGGGCACCAATATTGCGGCCCGGAAGATCAAGGGTCAGGTTCTCGACCTTGGCCATGGCAAGAGGCTCACCTTCAGCAAGCGGCGCGTCCATCATGGTCCGTGCGACATCCACGGGCATTTGCGACCAATCGGTATTTGCGAAGGCGGCAAATGCCTCAAGAACGGGAACCAGTGCGGGGTTGACGGTCATAATCTATCTCTCCTGATTTAAAGTCCGAAACCACCGGATACGTTGATCTGCTGCCCGGTCACATAAGCGGCGCGCGCGGAGGCGAGCCAACTGACGGCATAGCCAATTTCTTCCGGCTGACCCCAGCGTTTGACGGAGAGCATCTTCTGCGTCTCTTCTACCCAAGTCGCCGGAAAGGCGCCCTTGGCCATTAGTTCATTGAACATGCCGGCATCGATGACGCCGACCAGAACGGAGTTGGCGCGGATGCCGTTGCGGCCTTCCTCCCGTGCGATACCTTTCAGCCAGCTTTCATTAGCGGCCTTTGGCGCCACGGAAAGCCCGTCACGGTCCGGCCAGCGGAGATGTCCGGCAGATCCCAGATGGACGATGGAGCCGCCGCCCTGTTCCCGCATATGGGGCAGGAGCGCGGAGACGAGGCCGAACAGACCGTGGACTTCGACCTCAAACGCCTTGCGCCAGGCCTCTATCGGAGTTTCGGAAAGAAGGTGCTGCTCAACCAGAGGTCCCGCGGCCCAAACGAGCGTGTGGATGCGCCCATGTTCGCTGACGACTGTGTCGATCAAGTCCTTGATGCTCGCCGCATCGGTGACATCGCATTTGTGGATGGTGGTGCGCGTCGGGCAGGCAGTGGCAACGGCTTGGGCTGCGTCCGGCTTTCGATTATAGACAAGCGCCAAATCCGCGCCATCCCGCGCGAGGACTTCAGCGACCTTGCCGCCGATCCCGCCGCTGGCTCCTAAGACGAGGGCAGCCCCTTTCGGGAATAATGCGTTGTCGGACATCCTCACTCCTTCGCGTTTTGCGGCGTATCCCCGCATCCACTTCATGATTGCGCATTGTGAAGGCTGAATCCAGCGCTTATTCAACAATCACAAACAGGAGAGAGATTCGATGCAAAGGCTTACAGGCAAGGTCGCACTGGTCACAGGTGGTGCACGCGGGATTGGCGAAGGCATAGTCCGTCGCTTCGTTGAAGAAGGCGCGCAGGTTTTGATCACCGACGTGCTGTCCGAAGAAGGGGAGGCGCTCGCCGCTGAACTAGGGGAGGCAACCGCCTTCGTCCGTCACGATGTGACGTCGACGTCCTCTTGGCAGGAGGCCATTGCGGCTGCGGAAACCAAGTTCGGCCGTCTCGATTGCCTTGTGAACAATGCCGGCGTCATCGCCTTCAAGCGGTTCGACGACCTGACCGAGGCGGATATCCGCCGCATCATCGACGTGAACTTGCTTGGCACGATGTTCGGCTGTCAGGCAGCAATCCCGGCGCTGGAGCGCGCAGGCGGTGGCAGCATCGTCAACATGAGCTCGGCCGACGGCATTTCCGGCGCGAATTCCTTGACGGCTTATTGCGCGTCCAAATTCGGCGTGCGCGGGTTCACCAAGGCGCTGGCGCTGGAACTTGGGCCGCGCAAGATCCGCGTGAACTCCATCCACCCGGGCGGCATTCTGACGCCCTTGTCCAACCCGACCAACATCCCGCGTGAGCAATATGATCGCGGATTTTGGATCTATCCGGCCCAGAAGTCGGGCACCCCTTCGGATATTGGCGCGGCGGCTGCCTATCTCGCATCGGATGATGCGCTCTATTGCATGGGTACCGAATTGTCGGTCGATGGTGGCCTGAACGCAGGGCACTATTACATGGCCATGCCGGGCGCCCCCACAGACCCTAACAAGTAAGGCGCGTCAGACCGTGACTGTCGCCAGACGGTCACGGTCAGCGGCCAAAGACGCAGCACCCCGCCACATCAGCCAAGCGCCCACAAAACCGACCGGAATAAGGACGCTGAGCCCGACCCGCAGGCGATAGGCGGGGTCGCCGGAGATAAGGTCGCTGACGTTCCCGGCAATCAACGGCCCGAGCACATAGCCGATCAGGTTGATCAAGACCAGCGCCAGGGCTGTGCCCGTTGCGCGGAAGCGGTCCGGCATCAGATATTGCAGGGCAGACATAATCCCGACGGACCATCCGCCGCCCAACAGGCCTGATGGAATGGCCAGCATCTGCGCGGTGGCGACGGTGGGTGCCCATGTCACCGTCAAAATGAGGAGCGTCGCTGCGGTGGTTGCCCCCGCTGCCAAATAGAGCAGCCAATGCGGCCCCCGCTTGGTGAGACGGTCTGCCAGAACGCCGAAAATCAGCGTCCCGATGAGTCCGGGTAGGCCAAAAGCGAGGCCGAAGATGGCGTTCGCTTCTGTCGTGGGCAGATCATAAGCGCGGGCGAACAAGGCCGGTCCCCACATGCCAAAGGACAGGCCGGACAAGGTCGCAAAGGCCATACCGAGCGCCATGCAGCGAAAGCTGGGCGTTTTCCAAAGGATGGAGAAAAGCGGAAGCAGTTTCGGGTGGTCACTGGCAAGTGTCGGCGCGCGCGGTGGTTCCCGCACGATGATGAAGGTGATGATCGCAATCACAATGCCGACCAGACCCATCACTTCAAAAGCTGTGCGCCAATCATACGCTGCAGCAATTTCAGGCCCTGCGCGATAGCCCAGATACTGGCCGAAATAGACAGCAAGCGTCATGACAGCAAAGGCGCGCCCGCGCTGTTCAGCTGCAAAATAGGCCGCGAGAAGGGAGTAAGCGGGGGCTTGGAATGACGCCTCTCCAACACCCACGCCGACACGAGCGAGCGCGAGCATCCAAGGATCATTGGCAAAGCCTGAGAGAATAGTGAAGCCGCTCCACACAACGCATCCCGTACACAAAATGGCGACGCGCGAGACGCGGTCGGCATAGCGTGCAATCGGGATCGCCAGCAGGGAATAGAGCAGCGCGAAGGCTGGGCCCATCAAGAGGCCCATAAACCCATCGGATACGCCAAATTCGGCTTTGATCGGTTCGACCAATCCGGCCAGCAAATATCGGTCGCCATAGTTGACGAGCGCGACGCCGAGCAGGAGAGCCAGAACGACCCATTTGTTGGTCAACCTCGGCTGATCGAGGGGAGCGCTTTGTGTGGTTGCCATGGTCTGGGTCAATCGCGCATCTGCGCGCCGCCATTGACGTGCCAGACCTGTCCGTTGACCCAGGCACCATCGTCAGAGGCGAGGAACGTCACGGCTGCCGCAATATCCTCCGGCTGCCCTAAGCGGGTGTGCGGAATGGCCTTCAGGCCGCGTTCGACATATTCATCAGTCAGATGCTGCTTCACCGCTTCGGTCAGCACGAGGCCCGGGCAAATCACGTTGGCACGGATGCCTTGCTTGCCATATTTGGCGGCGACATGGCGCGCGAGGGCGTGGATGGCGTTCTTGGTCATCGGATAGGCGACCTGCCAAGGCGCGCCGCCGGACGCTGCACCGGATGAGGTGTAGATCATCGCGCCCCCGCCGCGCTCAATGATGGCGGGCAGGGCGGCCTGGGTAGCGAGGAAGTGGCTCTTCGTGTTGATCGCAAAGCTCTTTTCCAGAACTTCGACCGGGCAGTTGAGCGCGTCGATATCGCCCTCAGTGCCGCCCGCGAGGTTGGAATGGTAGAAATCAAGCCCGCCAAATTCGGCCTTGGCCGCAGCGACAATTGCCGCCTGAGAGTCTGCGCTGGTGCCATCAAGGTCCACGCCGATGGCTTTGCCGCCAGATGCGTTGATCGCGTCGGCCACTTCGCGGGCCCAGTCTCCCATCAGATCGCCGATGACGACAGCGGCGCTTTCGCTGGCAAGGCGCTTTGCAGTTGCCGCACCAATGCCGCGACCACCGCCGGCGATAATGCCTACCTTGCCCGAAAGTCCGCGCACGCTTCACTCTCCCAGATATGCGTAATCAATTTGTTATTGGATTACGCATATCTGGGTTGAGTGGGTGTTTCAATTCAAATTTGCAGCTTTTAAGCTGATTTTTGGCTATTCAGCCGCTTCTGCTAAAGGCTGACCATAATGGGGGTCATCCTCATTGCACAGGCGGTTGGTGTCTTCCCACAGACCTTCTGGTGGAACTGGAGTAATGCCAAGTTCCTCGCGGATATCGGCAATTTTCCAATCCGTCATGGCGCGCCAGTCGGCGAGCATCATCGGGTACTTCCAGTTCCGGCCCTGCACGGCACCCTGATATTCTGCTTCCAGATTGAGCGTCATTGCTTCGGCATAGTGAAGCCCGTCCTTCATGATCGTCTTGGCCTTCAAATAGGTCGCGACGCGGCTGAGGAACGCCGACAGCTCTGGATGGAAATAGCGGGCCTTGGCATGCATGTTTGCATTGAGCAGTGCCACTTCGCCACCATGGTTCGGCCCGAAGCCCGACACGATATGCTCAATGTCATGCGTCAGTGCGGTCTGGCGCAGATAGAAGGTGAGATCATTCACCACCTGGATTTCGCGGTAGAAGATGTCGAGCTCATAGCCTGAGTTGACCATGAAGTCGTAGAGCGCGGCACCGAGCGTGCCCGGCGCGCAATCCTTGACTTCATCCTTCTTGAAATCCGCGAGGGACCGTTTGTCGCACCAGTCCTTAAAGCGGGGAAGGCGGGCCTTCTCCTCTTCAAACAGCTGCATGATCCGGCCGAAATCCTCGCTCATCATGAGGATCTGTGCGACTTCAGGGATGAAGGCCGTGTTGGGCAGATCCGGCCCGTTTCGGCGCAGCATTTCCTGCGCGATCAGGTTCCGCAGTTCTGCGTTGTTGAGATATTTGGAGGAACTGATGAGGACCGAGCTTTCGGTCTCCACCTGACGGATCCCGCCATTGAAATAGGCGCGTTCGCTTTCGCCGACTTTAACTTCCATGGGGCTTACTCCGCTGCTTCCAAAGCTTGGTCTACATCATTTGCTGGGCTCAGGAACTGGCCCGGCTTAGCGCCAGTATAGGCGCCATTCTCGAAGGTTGGCACACCGTTGACCAGGGTCAGACGCGTTGGCAATGGCGGACGGGTGAAGCGCCATGTGGTGCCGCCCTTCCCATCGGGCACATCCCAAGCCTTTTCGAACTGGCGGTAGCCGACTTCATCCATGTGGAACACGGCGATGTCCGCGCGCTTGCCCGGTGAGATCACGCCACGGTCCGGCAGGAAGAAGTGCTCGGCCAGCTTACCGGTCATCACATGGATGGCCTCTTCCAGCGTCAGTGACTTTTCTTCCTGCACATATTTGGTCAGGAGGAGGGCATTCTCACCGCCACCGCACAGCATCTGAAGGTGCGCGCCAGCGTCGGAGATGTTGCCGACCGTCTTGGGGTCCTTCATCAACTCCACCGTCAGCGCTTCGTCCTTGGGGAAGGGCGCCATGTGGACGGTCGAAAGCAGACCGTTTTCGAGGATCCAGTCGGCCATTGCGTCAGAACGGTGAACGCCACGGCTGTCAGCGAATTCCTTGAGCGTGCCGCCAACTGGCCCCACACCATTTTCGCTGTCGAGCATCAGCAGTTCCTGCGGGTTCTTCAGCGGGGAATGATCCCAAGCCTGCGTATCCCAGCTTTCACGCGCCCGAGCGCGCCAGTCCGGATCGCGCAGCAGGCATTCCTTTTCCGCATGGGTTTCGGCGAGGACGACCTCATGCCAGACATAGTCATTCGACTGTGCGAAGATCAGCGACTTGGTGATCGACAGCACAGAGGTCGGCGAGACGTGTGCGAAGCCCGGCCACACATCGACACCTGCGGCGCGCATCTCGTTGATCGTCTTCTGCATTTCGGGCAGGATTCCGGCCTGGAACCAAAGCGTCGGGATGCCACCTGCAATCTGAACACGGATCTTGCGGCCTGCGAGCAGACCTTCCAGCCGCTTGAGATTGGCCGGACCGTTCATCCGCATGAACGTATCGACGATGATCTGGTAGCAGGTGCTCGGATAGCGATCCATGACGTCGAACAGCGCTGAGAATTCCGCATCATCAGCGAGCAGCGACGGCACAGGACGGTTGTCGCCGTCATGGTCGTGCATATTGTCTGACAGGCCCAGCGCGCCTGCGGCCAGCGCATCGTCAAGCAGTTCTGCCATCCTTGCGATTTCAGCAGGCGTTGCGGCGCGATCCCAAGCGTCCATGCCCATCGCGGCGAGGCGCAGGGGGATGTGCCCGACATAGCTGGCATAGTTCAGCGGAACCTTGACGTTCGCTTCGAAGGACTTGCGATACTCGGACCACGTCGTCCAATCCCAAGGCACGTTCTGCTGGAACGGGCCAATGGGGATGTCTTCGAAGAAGGAGAAGATGCCCATGACTTCATCGCGCGCCTGCTTGGACGGGTGCAGCGGGGCCATTGAGAACCCGCAATTGCCGAGGATCATCGTCGTCGCGCCATAGCCGGGGAGCGGATCAAGATCCGGCTGCCACCACATCGACGCGTCGTAGTGGGTGTGGCTTTCGATAAAGCCGGGGGAAACGATGCAGCCATCGGCGTCGAACACGCGCTCACCACCGGCGGTAAGGTTCTGCCCGACTTCGGCGATCACACCATTCTTAATGCGCACATCTGCGGCAAACGCGGCAGCACCTGTTCCATCGACGACAGTGCCGTTCTTGATCAGGATATCGTTCATCCTCTGCTCCATTTCCTCGTTTTTGGCCTTTGAGGCCTTGATGATTCTGGAGCAGAGTTTGACTCGAACCGGGTCGAGCGTCCATCCTAGGACTTGCGGACTAGATCATAAGATGATCTATATCGTATCGTGAAAAGATCTCATGCTCTTCTGCCGCCGCTGCGGCAAATGCTCCGTGCCGGAGGGTGGACAGCGCCGCGCTTGGCGGAAAAACTGGGCGTGGGAGAAGCGACCGCCAAACGCTGGCTCGCCGGCCGGGGCCTGACGCTCGAAGGGTTGGACCGGCTGGCGGATATTGCCGGAACAGACATCGCCGAGCTTTCACGATTGGCAGAAGGGGCCGCTGAAGGGCTCGCGCAGGAACTCACCCTCGCGCAGGAACGCGCGCTCAGCCAGGATGCGTTCTTGTCCTTCCTCTTCATCGTCATTCTGGGCGGCTATACGCCGACCGAAGTGGCCAAGGATTTCGATGTGACCCCGCGCCAGATGGAGGCGGCGCTATTGCGGCTGGAGCGGCTGGCGCTCATCGACCGCCGCCCCGGTTGGCGCGTCCGCCCCTTGGTGGATCGCGCCATCGTCTGGCGCAAGACGCCGATGCGCGCGATGTTTGAAGACCAGATGAAGGCGCAGTTTCTGGCGATGGACTTCGCCGATGAGCGCGCCGTCTATGCGTCCGAAGTGATGAAGCTATCCGCGCAGGGCGCAGCAACGCTCGCCGAACTGATCGAGAAACACAGGCGCGACGTGCAGGCACTTGCTGAGCGGGACCGGGATATGGCGCATCTGCCGCGGGCATGGCACGGGATGCTCTGCGCTGCCCGCCCGCTCGATGTGTCGGGGCTAGATGCATTTGAGGGAGAGACTGTGTGATTGAGGGAAGACTGGCGGGACGGCGTGCGCTCATCACGGGGGCAGCAGATGGCATCGGCCTTGGTATTGCCCGACGGTTCGCTGCCGAAGGCGCGCACGTCGTGATGGCCGATTTCGATCATGAGAAGGCCATTGCGGAGGCCCGCGCGCTCACCGATGCCGGCCACTCGGCCGAGGCGGTTTTCGTCGACGTCACCGACAAGGGCGCTGTCGCCACCATGATGGCCGCCGCAGCGCCGGTCGATATCCTCGTCAATAATGCCTATCGCGGCAGCGGCGTCGTGCGGATTGAGAAGAAATCGGACGAAGATTTCCTCTCCGCGCTTGGCATGAACCTGTGGGGCGTGAAATGGGCGATGGAGGCCGCACTCCCGCACATGAAGGCGCAAGGCTGGGGCCGCGTTATCAACATGGGGTCGCTGAACGGCGTCAACGCGCACATGGGCAGCGCGGACTATAACGCCTCAAAGGAGGCATTGCGCGCCTACACCCGCACCGCCGCGCGCGAATGGGCGCCCTATGGCATCTGCTGCAACGTCATCTGCCCTGCGGCCTGGTCCGCCTCGTCACGGCGCATGGCGGAAATGCAGCCCGAAATGATCGGGCAGATCAATGCCGCCAACCCGATGGGGCGATTGGGCGATCCGGAGGCGGACATTGCCGGCGTCGCCCTGTTCCTCGCCAGCGAGGATTGCCGCTATGTGACCGGCAACACCATATACGCCGATGGCGGCGGGCACATCAACGGCGTCGCTTGGGCACCGGCGTTTGAGGATTAGGGCTTGGCGGTCCCCAACTCCGCCAACCTCGCCCGCGCCTTTGCCGCCACATCCAGATAGATCAGTCCTTCCTGCACCGGCATGTCCGGCTCAGCGATGCGGGCGAGGTAGACGTCGATGGCGAGTTGGAGCGCCTTGGGGTTGTCCGGCGCGCCGAAATACGCCCAGTCGGCAAGGCGCGCGGCGAGCATCGGGTTGGTTGGCAGCACCTCGCGGGCCCGCTTTTCAACCGCGTCGAGGCCTCCCGCTAACCGCAGCACTTCTTGCGCTTCGGCGTCGAAGGTCATGGCGGCAAAGTGGGAGGGCACATCGTCCCACCATCCGGTCCAGCGCTTCATGATCATCCGCGCGATGTCGGCGGGACGGTTATACTGCGCCTCAAGCAGCGGGTTCTTCGAAAACCGTTCCGGCCAGTCGATGGTCGCCGCGATTGCGTCCTTGCGTTCGCCTGCGTTGAGGCGGTTCACGACCTGCGTCAGAATATGGTCAAACGCATCTGCATAGGTGGTGAGCGTGGGCACGATCTTGTCCGCGCCCTCAATGGCCGCGCCGTGCATCGGCAGCATGAGCTCTGGCTTTAGCGCGGCCATCTCGCGATAGGCGGCGGTCCATTCCTCAACGTAACGCTGCATGCGCTTGCCATTGCCCGCATTGGGGAGGAAGCCTTGATAATAGTCTGCCGTCACGATGGTCTTGCGGCCGGGAATGGAGAGCCAGATCTGGTCCTCAGTTTCCCCCGGCGCATGCGTGACGACGAAGGTCTCGCCACCGATTTTGTAAGTCTTGCGGCCCTCGAACGTCTCATCTGGCACGACAACATCGGCCTTGGTCGACGGCTGGAGCGACAGCGGCTGGTTGTTGTAGCGCCCAATGGAACCGCCGAGCCGCAGGTCGGTGTCGATGGCTTTCAACATCTCTGCGCTGGCAATCACGCGGGGGCGGGAAGGCAGCTTCACCAGTTCGCGCGCGCCATAGCTGTGGTCGACATGGGTGTGGGACAGGAAGATGGTCTTGAGCGGTTTCTTGCTGAGCGTCGGGATCACGTCCTTCAGGACGACCCCGATAGAGGCATAGCCGGAATCGAACAGAACAAGGCTGTCGCGCGTTTCGATGAGCGCCACGTTCACATAGGGAAAGCGGATCAGCCACATGCCCTTGCCGTGCGGCTCTATGGTCATCTTGGCGCGGGCTTCGGCCACAACCTCGGGCGCGGTGGAGAGCATCGCGCGGGCGATGAGCGCCGATTTCGGCCCGCCAAAGCCGTCCTGCCGCGCCATGTGCTTCACAATGTCGGGGTGCTCCTGCGCAATCATCGCGCGGCCCTTTTGGACAAGGAGATCATCTGGTGACGGCGTGAAGCCACTCGCCAGTGCGGGGCTGGACGCGAACAGCGCCATAATGATGCCAAAACGCATTTTCTCTCCTGGGCCTTGGTTGTTTGCGTAAATCCTATTGCGCGTTGATACGCATTCGGTAATTTCAGCGCAAATCAAAGCTAGAACTGCGAAAGAGGATGTTATGAAGCGCGCGTTTATGGCGGCATTGCTGTGTGCGGGGGCTGCGGCGACAGCCCAGCAGATGTCGGTTCCAGCCGGGTTGACGGTCGGTTCCATGTCCCGCGTCTCCCCCGTCCTCAAGGCTGAGCGCCAGCGCGACAATTTTGAACCCGCATTGCTGCGCCCCGAACAGGCCCGCGCAGCGCAGGCCAAGCTCGATGCGGTCTACAAGCGCACCGGCAAGCGCCCCAATATCCTGATCTTCGTCGTTGATGACCTCGGCTATGGCGATGTGGGTGCCTATGGTGGCGGGGAGTCGCTCGGCGCCCCCACGCCGCATATCGACCGTTTGGCGCGAGAGGGGCTGAAGCTTACCTCCACTTATGCGCAGCCCAGCTGCACTCCGACGCGCGCCGCGCTCAACACCGGGCGTCTGCCGGTCCGCTCCGGCCTGACCTCACCGAAGCTCTTGAACGACAACGCAGACATTTCCAGCGAGCTTCTCGCCGCCAAAATCCTGTCGGGTGCCGGTTATCGCACCGCGCTTTCTGGGAAATGGCATTTGGGCGAAAAGGAAGGCTCTCGCCCCTGGCAGGTCGGCTTTGATGAATTCACCGGCTTCTTAGGCGTCTCTAACGCTTATCAGGAAGATCATCCGTCCGCGTCTGATGTTGCCAATGATCCGGAGCTGCTTGCTCAGTTGCGCTCCATGCCGGGCAGTCGGGACCTCTGGTCTGCGACCAAGGAAGGTGGCGGTAAGTCACTCGGCCAGATCAACTGGAGCAATGATGCTACCCTTGACCAGAAGTTTGCCGCGTTTTCGGAAGATTTCATTCGTCGCTCGGCTAAGTCCGGCAAGCCCTTTTACCTCAGCCACAATTTCACGAAGGTCCATTATTTCAATCAGCCCAGCAAGGCGTTTGTCGGGAAGTCCGCAACCAAAGATGTGTATCGCGACAGCGTCATCGAAGTGGACGATATTGTCGGCCGCCTGACCAAGCTGCTCGAAGATTTAAAGATCGCCGACAACACCATCGTCTTCTTTACATCGGACAATGGGCCGGAAGAAGACAGCTACCCCGAAAGCGGCACGACGCCCTTCCGCGGTGCGAAGGGCACCACACTGGAAGGCGGCGTGCGCGTGCCGGGCATCTTCTGGTGGCCGGGCATGATTAAACCGGGGCGGGTGTCTGACGGCCTGTTTGACATGACCGACATGTTCAATACCAGCCTTGCAGTGGCGGGTGTTGATGCGGGGAAGGCTGTGCCCGCCGATCGCTATATTGACGGTATCGACCAGACATCCTTCCTCCTTGCCGACAATGGCGAGTCCGCGCGCGAAGCGGTGTTCCTTTGGAATGTGGACCTCTTTTCAGCCGTGCGTTGGCGCTATTACAAGATGGCGACCTCTGAAATTCAGATCGGCTCGGGCAATGTGCGGGACATGGGAGGGCTCGACAATGCTCAAGTCATGACGCCGCTCAACGGTTGGATGTACAATCTCTATCTCGACCCCAAGGAGCGCAAATCGGTGCTGATCGAAAAGGCATGGGCGCCGTCCTACGCGCTCGGCCCGCTCATCGCTGTGCACGGCGCAACGATGGCCAAATATCCGCCCAAGGCGAAGATCCGCTTCCGCTAAGGCGCGGCTTCTCGCTTGTTTTCGCGTCCCGCCCAGCCAAACGCTGTCCGCAAAGTTTTGGCTTGCGGGCTTACGCATATCATGACAGTCTTCACCTCAAATAGGGAGCACGCGTAAACAGCGGCCCCATCCAGAACGCGTTCTAGTAGTGCGTAAACGTGTAAAACGTGACTGGGAGGAGAGGAAGAATGAAGAGTGCCCTTAACGCGGGCGTAGCAGCTATGGCTGTTGCGCTGGCATGGACGGTGACGCCTGCATTGGCCGCCGAAGCAGACGCTGAAAACATTGCACCCGGAGATATCATCGTCACCGCGCAAAAGCGGGAACAGGCCCTTGTTGATGTGCCGATCTCCCTCTCCGCCTTCAACAATGAGGCGCTGGAGAACAACCAGATTTCAGAACTCCGCGATTTCGTGGGGCAGGTGCCCAACCTCTTCGTCAACAACTTCAATGGCCGGTCAGATACGGTTCGTCTGTTCATCCGTGGCGTCGGCCAGAATGACGTGACGCTGACGCAGGACCCGTCGGTCGCGCTCTACGTTGATGGCGTTTACGTTGGCACCACAGTCGGTGGCGGCTTTGAAACCGAAGACCTTGAACGCATCGAAGTGCTGCGCGGGCCACAGGGCACGCTTTATGGCCGCAACGCGACGGGTGGGGCGATCAACGTCATTTCGGCCAAGCCGGTCTTGGGCGAATTCGCCGCCAAGGGCTCGGTGAGCTATGGTAATTATGACGCCAAGCGCGGCGTGGCCACGCTCAACCTGCCTTTGGGAGATACAGCGGCGATCCGCCTAACCGGCCTTCGCTCCAAGCGGGATGGCTTGCAGGAAAATACGGGCCTTGGCCTGGATTATGCGCGGCAGAACCACGCCGCCTTCCGTGGTGCTATCCGCTTCATGCCCAGCGAAGCGCTGACCATTGACTATGCGTTCGATTATTCCCGCAACAAGGATACCGGCACGTTGACCGTGCCCGTCGCCGGCGCACCGGCCAGCTTCCCGGTGGCGGCACCATTTCCGATCCCCGGCACCTTCGGGCTGGCAACGGGCATTACCAGCCTCGTGAACACCTTCACCGATACGGCGCCCTTTGTGAACCGCCGGCCAGATCGCGCCGCGGCTGTCCGCGCAATGTTACCGAGCGACGGGAAGGTCACAGGTCATAATCTGACCGTCGAATGGGAAGCCAGCGACAATCTGACCCTGCGGTCCATCACCGGACACAGGCGGATCAACAATAGCCAGTATTCGGACAATCTGCCGACCCATTCGGCGAGCATTGTCACGACCGTACTCAGTTCGGTTATTCCAACACTGCCTGCTGGAACCGTGCTCAATGTGATCGGGCCGAATGGCGTCGCCGCGACGTCGGAGGATACGCAGTTCCGCAGCACGTCTCAGGAAATCCAGATGCTTGGCAATACGGGCTTCATGGCCGGTAGCCTCGAATATGTGCTGGGGGCCTATTATTATGAGGACAAGGCGACGCTCGATATTTTCGGCGGCGCGATTGGCTCGGGTCCGCTCATCCTCCAGAACCTGACGGGTATCGCCAACAAATCCTATGCGGGCTTTGGCGAAGTGACTGTTCGGCCGGGCGCCGATGAGAAGCTGAGCATCACGGTTGGCGCGCGCTATTCGCATGATAAGCGTACGGCCACGCGCATCAATGAAAGGTCCTTCTCCTTTGCAGCGCTGGGCGGATTTACCCCTGAAAATTGCGGCTTCTTCGCACTGACCTTTGCGGCGCTCGGGCAGACGTGCACGCCAACAGGTGCGGTGGCAGGGGCCAGCTATTCGGGCAAATTCAATAACTTCTCACCGTCACTGACTGTCGCTTACAAGGTCAGCAATGATCTGAACCTCTACGCCAAATTTGTGCGCGGCTATAAAACGGGCGGCACCTCTCAACGTTCTGCCAACCCGATCAATTTTGCAGCCGGATTTGAGCCTGAAACGGTCAACTCGTTTGAAGCGGGCATCAAGGGCAATGCACTCGACCGTAAGCTTAGCTATTCGCTGGCCGGTTTCTTCATGCGCATGAACAATTATCAGGCAAGCGTGCAGACCGGCGCGACAGCAGGGGACCGCGACTTTATCGGCATTGACGGCAACGACATTTACGGCGTCGAGTTTGATCTCAACGCTGCTTTGTCGCGTGAGTTGCGGGTCGGTGTGTCGGGCGCTCTCCTCAGCGCCAAGTTGGGCGAGCGGTCGGCAAGTGTCCTGCTTGATACAGGCCAGATGCAGGTTCAGAATTTCATTGCTGACCAGACATCCGCGCCTAAATCATCCGGCAATGTCTATGTCGATTATAATCGCGATATCTCAAACGATTGGGCGGCAGGCTTCCACGCCAATGTCAGCTATCAAAGCAGCATTGAGACATCGAGCAACGTGCTCGATAACCGCCCCATCGGCAGCAAGGCCATCACCGATGCGAGCATCAGCCTGACCCGTCGTTTAGGCGGGGATCGGGAATTCTCGCTCCGCTTCTGGGGCAAGAACATCTTCGATAAGGAATATGAAACGGTGACGTTCGGTTCGTTCGCCTTCACCGGCGCGACGACCGTGTCGGAGTTCGGTGAACCCCGGACTTACGGCGTCACCATGTCCTTCCGCTACTAACTTAGAAAAGGGCAGGTAACAGGAACGGCAGACCTGCCAGCCAGAGCCACCCAAGCTTGCCCCAAAAGGCAAGCTTGGGGTTCTGGTGGTTCCATAGTCCCAGCGCGCCTGCAGCACCTATGGCACCGGCACCCGGGATCCAGATGCCAGCCAACCCGAAGAAGCCCAATAGACCGAGGAGGCGGATGCCCGCCCCCTTGCGCGCTTTGCCCACAGGCGTGCGCAGGCCTGCGAGCCCTGCAAAGCCGATCAGGCCAAGGATGCCCGCAAATGGTGCCAAAGTGTCCAGCATAATCCCCCCTAGTTCGTTGTGCCGTAGATGGTCCGGCCATCCTTGATTGTCGCGACAACGCGGATTGTGTTGAGCTTATCGGGTGCAATCGTCAGGGGATTGGCATCCAGCACGACAAGATCGGCACGCTTTCGGGGCGCAAGGCTGCCCTTGTCGGCATCCTCATGGATTTGCCAGGCGGCGTTGATCGTCACCTGTTGCAGCGCGCGATAGACTGGGATGCGCTCCAGCGGGCCAAGGATATCGCCGGATTGCGTGCGCCTGTTCACCGATGACCAGATGAGCCGCATCATATCGGGCGGTACAACGGGGGAGTCATTGTGCGCAGTGGGACGCAGGCCAATGTCCCAAGCGGTCGCCTGCGGTGAGATGAAGTCTGCCCGCTTTGGCCCAAGGGCAACCTCGCGGTGCCAGTCCCCCCAATACCAAGTGTGGTTGGCAAAGAAGCTCGGCTGAATGTCAATCTTCTTCATGTCTTCCAGCTGGTCCCGGCGGACAACCTGACTGTGGATCGCAATGGTCCGCTTGCCGGTCAGGCCGTTCTTCCAGACACCGTCGATTAGCGCCTGCATGGCCTCATCGCCGTTCACATGAACGAAGACCTGCCAGTTGTTCGCTGCGGCGTCGGCCAGCTTGGTGTTGAATAGATTGAGGTCGATGGCAGGATAGCCGCGATAGCTGGCGTCCTTGCCTTCAGGCGGCACGGTAACGGGGTCATGCAGCCAAGCCGTGCGCCCTTGCGGGCTGCCATCAATGGTCAGCTTGATGCCGCCTATGCGCATCCGGCCTTCATAAGGCTTGCCGATTTGGGCACGAACGTCGGCAGGCCAGTCCCGTTCAAAGGAGACAAGCGCGACCGTATCGATGGGAAGCACGCCGCGTTTGGATGCTGCGGCCAGCGACGCCCAAGATTCGGGCATGACACGACCATCTTGCGCGGTCGTAATTCCATTCGCCGCATATATTTTAAGCCCCGCAACCAACGCAGCCACGCCGCCTTCCAGGCTTGGCGGAAGGATACGCATAGCAGGAACAAAGAACGCGGTTTCTTCAAGCACGCCGTTCGGCGTTTTTCCATCAGCCTCGCGCCGGATGACGCCGCCTGTCGGGTTGGGTGTGTCCGCTGAAATGCCGGCCAGCTTCAGCATCGCGGAATTCATCACCGCAAAATGCCCGCTCGCGTGAATGACCAGAGCCGGCTTGTCCGGATAAACGGCATCAAGATCGTGCCGGGTCGGATGCCGCCGCTCCGCCAACTGGGAATCATCATACCCATTGCCGATGATGAATGGCATGCCGGTCGGCGGTGTGTAGGCTCGCAATGCCTCTTGCAGTGCGGCGATGCTATCTACCTTACCAACGGGCGGCGGGGCGAGCTGGGCGAGGGCTGCCACCTGTCCGACCGAGCCAACATGTCCATGCGCATCGATAAAGCCGGGCAGGAGGGTGCGCCCCTTAAGATCGACCATATCCGCCTTCTTGCCCGCAGCCTTGCGCACGGAGGCAAGGGATCCGACCGCGATGATCTTTCCATCCCGCACGGCAATGGCTTCGGCGCTCTCAGCCGTATCGCCAGCCATGGTGATGATCGGCCCGCCGCTCCAAACGGTCGCCCGTTCGGCAGGCGCGGCCTGGGTGGCTGTCGCGCCGAGCGCGAACAGGATGGTCAGGCGTTTCATTGTCTCTCCCCTACATATTCCGGCGTGACCTAGACCAGCCGACCTTCCTTATCCAGCCGCGCGGATCGGGCTGACATTATCGCCTTCCGGCGTTGTTTCCGGCGTTGCGTAATAGCGGGCATAATATTTGCGGAACTGCGGGATGGGGCCGTCACCATCACAGATGATGGGGTTGGCCACATATTTCTGTCGGTCCCAGACCACCTTATCCTGATCAAACTGCTTGCAGATATCCCGGATGATCGCCTTGGCCACGCCCGCGCGCTCGCCTTCGGCCTGCGCCTTGGGCTGGGTGAAGCAGAAGCGGGCATGGACCTGGTCCAGCTCAACCGGAATGATACAGGCAACGAGCAGCGTTTCCGAAATGCCGGTAAAGCGTGTCCAGCTCTGGCCCGGGCCCATGGCGTCATAGCTGATGCAGCCATCCACTTCGCCCCAAGGCGTGCCCATCTTGGCCTTCACATCCGCACCACGGCCCCACTCACCCCAGCGAAGATCGCCGAGCGGCACGTTGGATGTGCCGTGGATGTACTTAAAGTGCGCCACATCGACGCCATTTTCGGCCATGTTCTGGATTGAGCCCCAGACATTCCATTCATGGATGTCATAGTCCGTCCAGTCCGGGTCAGTCGCTTCGGGGAGGTGCTCAACTTCAAACAACGGGGCCACGTCATGTGGGTGATACCACATCCAGACCCAGCGATTGGCTTCCACCACATGCCAGGTGCGGGTGCATTTGCGCTTCACCTGCGGCGGAATGGCCTTGGCATAGGGGATTTCCTTCACCACGCCTTCTTCGCCGTCATAGCGCCAGGCGTGGAACGGGCATTCGAGCAGATTGCCATGCACCTTGCCGCCATGGCCCATATGCGCGCCGAGATGTTTGCAATAGGCATCGACCATACGGACCTGCCCGTCCTCACCGCGCCAGATGGCAAGATCGGTCGAGAAATAGCGCAGCGGCTTCACTTCACCGATAGCGAGGTCCTTGGACAGGACGACGGGATACCAGCCGAACGGGAAACCGATATCAAGATTACGTTCCGCGATAGAGGCGCGGCCTTTGGTTTCGGCCAAGCGCCAGTCGATCAGATCCTGACCGCGCAGCTTTTCGAGGATTTGCCAGACAGCGACGGGCGCGGTGCGGGCATCGCTTGCGGCGCTATTTTCTGCATCAGACATGATGTGTCTCCTTCATTGGCCTTCGCTAGGAAGGCGAACCGGACAGCGGGGTTGTCTCACCGTCCGGCACTGTTGAAATGGGAGCAGACTTCCCGGCTCCCCTCACATCACAGACCGAAAACCTTCACTGCGTTTTCGCGCAGGAACTTCGGCCAGACTTCATCCTTGAAGGGCACATTCTGCATGTCGCTGAAGATGCGATCAAGGCTCAATCCCATGGGGAAATAACCGGCATAGATGATCTTGTCGGCCCCACGGGTGTTCGCATAATCGATGATCGCCTTGGGGTAGTGCTTCGGGGCAAAGGCGCTCGTCGAATAATAGAGGTTCGGCCATTTCAGCATCAGCTTCACGGCCAGCGCTTCCCAAGGCTCGGCACCGTGACGCATGACGATCTTCAGGTCAGGGAAGAACCAGCAGACCTCATCGAGATGCTCAACCTTCTGCGTTTCCATCGGGATGCGGGGGCCGGGGATGCCGACGTTAAGCAGGATGGGAATGCCGAGTTCCGCCGCACAGGTGTAGAGCGGGAACATATACTTATGGTTGATCGCAACCTGCGGCAGCGTGCCGGAAGGGAAGACGCTGATGGCGGAAATGCCGACTTCGCTGTGCAGCTTCTTGATGCGGCGGACTTCGTCCACGCCCTTGTTCGGGTTGCACGGTACGTCGAAGAAGAAGCGGTCGCCATACATTTCCTTGGCGCGACGCGACGTGTCATTGTCGTTCCAGCCGATCAGCGCTTTGTCGATGTTGAACCGGTCCATCTGCTCGACGGTCCATTTGACATAGTCATCGGCATGGCCAGTCTGCGGCACATCCTTGAACATGTACTGCGCGGGCATCGAAAACTGCTCGAGCGTCTGCGCATCTTTGATCAGCGGGCGGAAACTGGTGAACCAGTCCGACCGGTCCTCAGCTTCCGGAATGCCGAGCATGCAGTCGATGATCTTGATGTCGGTTGGATAGGCCATAGTGTCAGTCTCCGATCAGGGTGGGCCACAGGGCCTTAAGCTTGATTTTGTCGACCTTGCCCACCGCATTGCGGGGCAGGGGATCAGGTGAAAAGGCAACGCGGCCTGGTGCCTTGTAACGGGCGAGCTTTTCGCCGACGTCGTTGCAGATTGTCTCTTCGGTCAGACCATTTGCGACGACGACCGCGACCAGAAGTTCGCCCAGCCGCTCGTCCGCGATGCCGAACGCCGCGCATTCTGTGATGCCCGCAATTTCGCCCATCGCGCGCTCCACTTCAGCGCAATAGATGTTCTCGCCGCCAGAAATGACCATATCCTTTTTGCGGTCCACGATGAAGACATAGCCTTCCTCGTCCACATAGCCGACGTCGCCGGTCTTCAGCCAGCCATCAGCGGAAAGGACGGCGGCGGTATCTTCCGGCCGGTTCCAATAGCCCTGCATGATCTGTGCGCCGCGCACGACGATCTCGCCGGTTTCGCCCTCAGGCAGGATGCTGCCATCCGATGCCTCGATGCGGACATCGACAAGCGGGAGGACGCGTCCGGCAGAAGAGGGCTGGCGGGTAAAGTCATCGCCCACCGCCTGCGCAATCGCGCCGGAACACTCGGTCATGCCATAGCCCGTGCCCATCGCCGCCTGCGGGCAAACGGCACGAATTTCCTCCAACAGGTTGACCGGCAGCGCCTGTCCGCCGCTGGCCACATTGCGCAGGCCGGAGAGGTCCGCCGCAGAGACCTTCGCGTTGTTCAGCACGTCCCACAACATGGTGGGGACGCCGGTGAACATGGTGATGCCTTCGTCCTTGATCAGGCGAATGGCCTCCTGCGCATCCCAGCGGCGCATGATGACAATTTTCGTCCCCGAAAACAGCGGGGAGAGGAACGCCGAACCGAGGCCTGAAATGTGGAACAGCGGATAGACAAGCAGCACAGCCTGCGGCGGGGCCGCCGCCATCAGCGCTTCCGGCTCCATGCCGTATTTCGCCGCCATATGGTGCAGCACCATGACACCCGAAAGCTGCATCGACAGCAGACCCGTCGTCAGGTTGCGGTGGGAGAGCACAGCGCCCTTCACGCGTCCGGTTGTGCCGGAAGTGAACAAGATGGAGGCGGGGTCGTCTGGGTGGGCGCCGTTGTTCTCCCCATCGACTTGCGATGGGGAGGTGGCAGTCGCGCCAGCGACTGACGGAGGGGCTGTGGCACCATCGTTTGCCCCTCCACCATCCTTCGGATGGTCCCCCTCCCCATCGCTAGTCGATGGGGAGGTCAAATCAAGCATCCGCCCTTCATACCCACCATCACGGATCAGCGCCGCCCGTTCGCTGTCGGCCAGGACCAGCGAGGGCGTGACTTCATCGATCATGGCGACCAGCTCAGCTGGCGATCCGCGCGAATTGAGCAGCGCGGGGACGCCTCCGGCCGTCACGGCCGCCATATAAGCGATGATCCATTCCGTGCGGTTGCGCATGCAGATGGCGACGCGGTCACCGCGCTGAATGGCGAGCACTGGAACCAACTGGTCCCGCCATTGGAACACCTGCTCAAAGCTCAGGCGCCTGTCGTCCTCAACAATAAAGGTCTTGTCGCCATGGCGGCGCGCGGCATCGATGAGCGCGCTCAGATCAGCGGGTGCGGCGACAAACTGGCGCTGGCCGTCGCGCTCGCCAATCTCAAAGGGGGAGCCAGGGGCCGTGACTTTCGCAAAGACGGGGTCAACAATGCTCATGCGTGTGCGGCCACTTCCTTCGCCCAGCGATAATCCTGCTTGCCGGCGGGCGATCGCTGGACAGCATCAACCCAAAGAACAATTTTGGGTACTTTATAGCCTGCCAGTCTTTCGGTCAGAAAGGCTTTCAACGCGGCATCATCGGGCTGATCCTGCCCTGCGCGCAGGGAGACGATGCCAATCACACGTTCGCCCCAGCGGTCGTCCTTTTGTCCGGCCACCACGGCATCCAAGATAGCCGGGTGCGCGCGCAGCACTTCTTCCACTTCTTCAGGGAAGACCTTCTCACCACCTGTGTTGATGCAAGTCGACCCGCGCCCGAACATGGTGATCTTCTCATCGCCATCCAGACGGCCGCTGTCACCGCTGACCGCCCAGAGTTTGCCGTCGATCATCTTGAAGGTTTCAGCCGTCTTCACCGGATCGCCAAAATAACCGACAGGCGTGTTGCCCGTGCGCGCAATGAGGCCCGTCTCGCCAACCTCGGCAAAGCGGTCGTCGAGAACGACCTTCTGGCTGTCGGTCGCGGGTAGGCGCATCACGCCTTCCGCGCTGGGTTCGGCCATGCCGGATATGCCGGTTTCCGATGTGCCCATGCCGTCTGTGATGGAAGCCGACGGAACAAGCGCTTTCAGATCATCCTTCACATGCTGTGAGAAGACGGCCCCGCCTGACCCCAGGTTGACGACGGACTGCAAATTCCAGCGGCCGGGGTTGGTCTTCAGAGTATCCCGCAATGGGATCGCCATGGCATCGCCGACGAATTGCAGCAGGTTCGCGCCTTCACGCTCTGCCATGTCGAAGATATGTTCGGGGTTGAAGGTCTTGTTCTCATCGAGGATGATCGTCAGTCCATTGAGGACCGCAGACCATGTCGCCCAAATGGCAGCACCGTGCATCAACGGTGCCAGCGGCATCATCTTCAATGGATACCCATTGGCGGCGCGGTCCGCGATGTCTTCCGGAACCACAACCGGACCTGCCGGATTGAAATAGCCTGCGCCACCGGCACAGGCGAACAGGAAGGCACGGTGCGGCCACATGACGCCTTTAGGCATGCCCGTCGTGCCGCCGGTATAGGTGAGAAGGATATCCTCCTCATCTCGGTCATAGGGGCCTGCGGGGTCTGTCTTCAGCAGGTCCTCATAGGCCAGCGAGCCGGAGATATCGGCGCCTGATCCATCGTCAACGGCCACGCTGACCTTCAACGTCGGGACATCGCCGCGCACGTCGCGCACCACGTCTGAAAACTCGGCACCGTGGAGGATCGCCGCACTTTCGGCATTGGCAAAAAGGTAGCGCAGCTCGTCGGCGCGGTAGCGGTAGTTGACGTTATACGGCACCGCGCCCAGCTTCACCGCTGCGATAAAGCCTTCAAGATATGCAGGCGCGTTCATCAGATAGAGGCCGACAGTATCGCCGCGCGTCACGCCATTAGCAGCAAGACCTGCGGCCAGGCGCTCCGCCCGGTCATTCAGCTCGGCATAGGTCAGCGTGGCGCTGGCCGCGCGGATGGCAATGCGGTCCGGCACCGTGGCGGCGACGGTTTCAAACAGGTCGGCGAGATGAAACTGCTTGGCCATGGCGATCAGTATACCGCGGCGGCATTCTTCGTGCGGGGGCTGCCCAGCATGTCCCGATAAGATGGACGATCCTGACCACGATCAGTGATCCCCAGAGTCTTGGCGATTTCAGCGCCGATCAGGGTTTCACCGGACAGTTCATCGCGGTTCGGGGCCTTGCTGATCGCATCGAGAATATGGCCGGTGAATTCCGGGTTCTCGGCAACCGACATGAAGCCTTCATATTGTTCCGGATTCACTTCCTTGGCGATCAGCGCGCGCTCCGTGATTTGTGGGCCAAGCCAGATCGACACCGCGACCACGCCCGAGCCACGCAGATCATGCTCCATGTCATGCGCCAGCTTGTCGATGCCGGCCTTTTGAGCGCCATAAGCGGGGCCATGCATATAGCAGGAGGCGCCGAAGGAAGAGGTGAAGGCGATGAGGCCGGAACCTTGCGGCACCATCATCCGGGCAGCATGCCAGCTGGACACGTAGGAAGAGCGCAAGCCGACATCGAGGATGTATTGTGCGGCCAATTCCTTTTCCCAGAAGGGTTTCTTCTCAATCAACTGCGGGTGCATATACGCCGCATTGTTGACGAGGATGTCGAGGCGACCCTGTTCATCAGCGATTTGTTCAAAGACACGGGCGACTTGCGCGTCATCAGCATGGTCGCAGGCAACGGCGATGCCCTTGCCGCCACGTTCGGTGATGAGGGCGGCTGTTTCACCGATCGTGCCGGGCAGTGGGGAGCCATCCCAGCCCTTGGCCGCGCTTGATTCAACCGAGCGTCCTGTCACATAAACGGTGTAGCCAAGCTCACCCAATCCACGTGCAACGCCGGCACCAGCGCCACGGCTTCCACCCGTGACGAGAGCTACTTTATTGTCTGCCATCTCAACCCTCTCCGATTCGACGCACTTCGTCTCTCATCCCATCAATTACCCTAGATTTGCGAATTGAAAAGAGGTATATTTTACGCAAAATCAGGAGAGAGACGCATTATGGACGACATTCCCTATCTCGCACGCGGCGTGAATTTACTCGGTACGGACTCGAGTGTTCTGGTCTCCTCCTCCAAATATCTCAACCATCCGAAACTTCGGGAATGGATCGCCTTCATCGCGCTCAAGAAGAATGGCACTGATTTCCCGCCAGCGGCGGAAATGCATCAGCTGCTAACCTTCATCGATGAGCTGCGCGACTTTGATCATATCGAACATATGATCACTGAGGAGCGCAAGGTGAATCCGCGCTTCGATGCCTGGTTCAACGAATGGTATGTGTCCAACTATAAGGTCGAGGATCTGAAGGATTGCGCGCCCGGCACGGTAGGTGGCATCTATTATAAGACCGCAACAGAGGGGAGTTACGACATCCAGATCGTCCCCGATTATAAGCCAAAGACGCAGTGGCAGTTCTATTCGCTACGGTCCGGCCAGACGCATGATTATGAGCACATTCTGACAGGCGGCGGCTTCAACTATATGGGGGAACTCATCCCCTATTGGTTCCGCCTCGCGACGATCCACACCCATATCCAGAATAAGGAACTGGCGGGCGAAATGTCGGTGCTCTCGATCTTCGGGACAATGCGCTACGTCATCCGCACGATGCTGCATTATCCCCAAATCTGGGAAACCGCGCTTGATTGCATCCAGCAGGGCATCCGCATCGGGCGTGAGTCCGACCCGTTCTGGATGGCGAAGATGGAAGACGTCTGGCATACGCCGCTGGAAGAGGCGCGGGCCAAGCTTGGCATCCGTGGGGCTGTTGACCTTGAAACCCAGAAGGAAGGTGACTTCTGGATGGACCTGCGCAAAACTCTATAGGCGAAAGACCCTCTAAGCGCAGGGCGTTATAGGTTCACCGGAAAGCGCATCAGCCGCTGGGCAATGCTCTTCGCAGCAGGGTCCAGCCGCTGGCTTGCATTCAGCCCGCCGGGCAGAGCCCCCTCCATCACAATGTTGAAGGCGTAACAGCCGGGGACATCATAAATCGATACGCGGAAGTCGCCGAGATCGGGCAGCCAGTTGCGCAAAGCTGCCTGTGTCATCGCGGCACGTAGCGCGCCGAGATGCTCCGGTTTGCGGGCAATAACGCCGACATTGATGGTCTCGCCCTTCTCTCCGCTGCGTGCAAAGGCCAGTTCCTCCAGCGTGGCAACCCCGCCAGCCGGTGCTGTCTCAGGCGCCGCTGGACGCACAATCATGTCGGGTGAAAAGGCGGTGTTGATCGTATCAGGGCAGGGCGCGCCATCGACCTGCGGCACAGCCATGCTGCGGTCTACGATGAACGAGACGAGGTTCATCATCGGCCCGACCGACGGGCCAAAGGCGACGCTTGTGCCCGGCGACATGGCGGAGATGGCGGCGAATTGTTCGCGCAGGAACATCTGGACGGCAAGCATCTCGTCATGCTCGACGACAAGCTTGACGATCACTTCCTCTTCGCTGCCGATCAGAACAGCCTCTGTCCGCCGCCAGTCCGCCATGTTGCGGCCGCGCAGCATCAGCGAGCCACGTTCAAACAGAGCAGCTGCCTGCTTGGTCGCCCGTTCGCGCGCAGCAGGGCCGATGACCGGCTGATAGGCGACGGCGCGCCAGCCATCATCCCATGTGACACAGGCTTTTAATGTCGCAGGCGGCGGATTGCCGACCGCACCCGACACTTGGACGCGGTTCTCGCCTGCCTGTTCAATCCGGACGGCGGAAAAGTCGCACGCAACATCCGGCACCATATAGGCCTGCGGGTCGCTAACTTCGTAGAGCATCTGCTCCGCAACCGTGCCAACCGAAACGAGCCCACCCGTTCCCTCCGGCTTGGTGATGATGCAACTGCCATCGGCGTGACATTCGGCAATCGGTGCACCGATGGTCGCCCAGCCGTCCACCTCGCGCCAATCGGTGAAGGTGCCGCCGGTGACCTGAGGCCCACATTCAATCAAATGGCCGACCAGTGTGCCTGCGGAAAGCTTGTCCAGCTCATCGGCCTTCCAGCCAAATTCGTGAATCAACGCGCCAAGGGCCAAAGCGGAATCGACGACCCGCCCCGTGATGACGATCTGCGCGCCTTTTTCAAAGGCTGCTGCAATCGGGAAGGCGCCCAGATAAGCATTGCAACTGGTGACGCCCTGTTGCGGGAAGGGTGTGCCGGTGAACATGTCGCGCGTGTCGGCAAGGTCGCCCAACCGGTCCATCAGGTCATCGCCATGGATGACCGACACCGGGATATCGAGGCCAAGCTCTGATATTCGCGCGCGCAGCTTTTCCGCCAGCGCCAATGGATTGACGCCGCCCGCATTGGCCGCAATCCGCGTGCCCGATGCCGCGATCTGGCTGAGGAATGGCCCGATATGCACATCCATGAAATCGGACGGAAAGCCCGCTTTGGGGTCGGCCAGCTTCGCCCGCCCGAGCAACCCCATCGCGCCTTCGGCCAGATAATCGAGGATGATGTAGTCGACCCCGGCCTTCAACAGCTGCGGCACGGCCATGGCGCTATCGATGAAGAAGGCGCTGCCGCCGCCGATGCGGACTGTTTTCATGATGGGGTCCTGTCAGAAATTATATTGGCTGGTGGGAATGACGTCGATGGTCCCGCGATCAATGAAGCGGTCACAACTGTCCATCATTGTCGCGAGATTGGCGTTGAACTTGTCCGGATTGCCCACCGCATCAAAGAAGACGAAGGGATCGCTCAGCGCGCTTTCGGGGAAGCATTCCTCGACGATGGCCGCATAAGGCGGGGCGTCTGGCGTCAGCGCGCGGATGACGATGTTCTGAACATATTCAAAGTTGGACTGGGTCTCGATGGCGACGCGAGTGTGGTGGTCCTGCCAGATGGCGAGCCATTGATCGAAGGTCAGCCGGTCCGGGCGGGTGAGGAAGGCCATCTGCGCCCATCCCCAATTGCGGGCGCCTTTGTCCGGCGTGTGGTCCTTATTGGGCAGGATGGTGGATTCCAGCACCAGCCAGGCGGCGAAGCGTTCCCCTGCGGCGGACAAAACCGCGTCCAAATCGCCGCGAAAGATCGCATTGGCGGACGGCATCCAGAACTGGATCGTCGCATGATGTTGTGGTGCGCCGCGTGTCTGGCGGAGTGCCGCACCCGTGTCGGTGATCGCGTCTTCCAAATTGATCCGCACGCCGGATGCACCTGCGGTCTCAAGTCGGGCCGGCAAATCGCTCAGGATGCGGGCGTTGAACGCGTCGCGGCTTTCGCTTTCGGGCTTCCAGAGCGCGCAAATGACTTTTTCCATGAGATGCCTTTCCTCCCCGAAATTGGCCCCAATCGAAATTGAACTCAGTCGAAGTTGGCTTGGCCACCGTCGAGCGGAATGGTTGTGCCCGTCAGATAGCCCATGTCCGGACCGCACAGGGTGACGACGGCGCGGCCGATATCTTCCTCCAACTTGCCAATCCGGCCCAGCGGGATGGTTTTGAAGAATGCTGTGGCTTCTTCGGGATTGTTTTCAATCCACCATTTGAGGCCCGGCGATTCCGCGTGAGGGGCGATGGTGAGAACTCGGATGCCTTGGCGTCCCCATTCGGCGGCGCCTGCGCGGGTGAGGGCGCGTGTCGCCTGTTTGACCGCACCATAAGCGCCATAGCTGCTCATATCCCAACGGATGCCTGCCGAGGAGGCGAGGTTGAAGATCGTGCCGCCACCGCGTGCCACCATATGCGGGTGCACCAGCTTCATGAGGCGAAAAGAGGCAAGGGGGCCAGACTCAAACCCGGCCATGAAGGCGTCATCGGTGACGTCGAGCAGATTGCCGATGGGCACTTCCTGAGCATTGTTGACGAGGATGTCGACGCTGCCGAGGCGCGCGACAGTGTCACCAACGATACGCGTCAGATCGTCCGCTGATTTCACGTTGCAAGGTAGGGCAATAGCTTCGCCACCGCGCTCTGCGATCATGGCGACGGTTTTTTCAAGTTTTTCGAGGGTCCGGCCTGTTACGGCCACCTTCGCACCTGAGGCAGACATAGCGAGCGCTATGCCCTGTCCCACGCCTTGTCCGGCCCCCGTAATCAGGGCAACTTTGCCTGTCAGATCAACCATGCCTCTCGAATCCTCATTTTCGTAATTTTGTTTCACAGAATTTACGCATCATGTTGACACAAGGCTAGGTAAAACATCAAATGCGTGAAAATTGGAGTGAGAGGTGCTTGAATGACTCAGGATTTGGCGGGCCAGGTCGCGATTGTGACCGGCGGCAGCGATGGAATTGGCTTGGCCACGGCGGCTTTGCTTGTCCGTCGCGGGGCAACGGTCGTGATTTGTGGGCGTCGTCAGGAGCAACTCAATATTGCCAGCGCGCATATTGAGGCTGAGGGCGGAAACGTTGAGGCGGTCCAACTCGATGTGACCGACTTTCCGGCTTTTGAGGCGCTGATCGCCGATGTCGCGGCCCGCCATGGGCGGCTCGACATGCTCGTCAATAACGCCATGTCAGTGCATTACGCGCCGATCAGCAAGCTGACACTCGATCATTGGCGCAAGGACTTTGCCGTCAATACCGAAGCTGTCTTCGTGGGCACCAAGGCGGCGATGGCGGTGATGGCGAAGCAGGGCAAAGGCTCCATCGTCAACATCTCCTCGACGACGGGCATACGCGCCATGGCCAATTATGCGAGCTATTCAGCTTCAAAGGCGGCGCTCATCCAGTTTACGGCGGTCGCTGCCATGGAAGGTGCCTTGCAGGGCATCCGCGTGAACGCCATCGTGCCGGGACAGGTCAACACGGCGGCCACCGCAGACTTTGCGCTCAAGGCTCCGGATCTGGCAGCGAAGACGGCAGGCGCCATCCCCATGGGGCGTGGCGGCAAGCCGGAAGAACTGGCCGAAGCGATCGTCTTCATGCTGTCCGACGCGGCAAGCTACATCACGGGCGTCGCGCTTCCTGTTGATGGCGGCAAATCTGCCCAACTTTATATTCCGTCATGACACTCCCTTCGAACCCATTGGACTATAGCGGGAAAACAGTCCTCATCACTGGCGGTGGTGTCGGCATTGGGCGCGGCATTGCCGAAGCCTTTGCCAATGCAGGCGCAACGCTGATCATTGCGGAGATTGACCCGGCGCGGGCCGCGGATGTGCAGGCGGCGATCCCCGACGCGCATGTCGTTGTCTGCGATGTTCTGGACCGCACGACGCCTGCCTTGCTTGTCGAGAAGGTGAAGGCGGTGTCCGGCAAGCTCGACGTGCTCGTCAACAATGTCGGCCACTTCGTGCACGCCTTGCCATTCGATATGCTGGGCGGTGATCAGATTGATGAGATACTCGACGTCAATATCGGGCAGTTGCTGCGCATGACGAGCACGATGCTGCCCATGCTGCGGGCGGCGGCACCCGGCTCGTGCGTGATCAACGTCACCTCGATTGAGGCCTATCGCGGCATTCCCTATTGCAGCGTTTATGCCGCTGCTAAGGCCGGCATAACAGGCTTCACCAAAAGCCTTGCGCTGGAACTCGCGCCGGAAGGCATCCGCGTGAACGACATCGCGCCAGAGACGACCGATACGCCGCAGGTCGCGCTTGACGTCATGATCCCACCTGAAAACCGCGCAAACATGGACAAGTGGATCCCACTTGGCCGCTTCGGCACGCCGGACGACTGCGCCGGAGCTGCACTCTATCTCGCCAGCCCGCTTGCGGCTTGGGTGACGGGCACGGCGATCCATGTTGACGGCGGGGCCTTGGCTGCGGCCGGCTGGACGCGGACGCCCACTGGGGAATGGACCGTTGTCCCGATGGTGACAGGCAATGGCCTGAAGATCCCGGGGCGATGACCATGACCGCAGCGGAACTTGTTGATCTCGCCGCGCTGCGCCGAACGGCGGACCTCTATGCGCAGGGGGCTGACCGGCGGGACAAGTCGCTCTGGGAAGCGGTGCTTGCTGATGATTGTGTGATTGAAGGACCCGGCTTCACCATAGAAGGACGGGCGGCCAATCTCGGCTCGATTGATGCGCTAGGCCAGATGTTCCGCGCGACCATCCACCGGGTCCACAATCAGGCCGCAACCGTCACTGGCGACGAGGCGACGGGCGAAACTTATTGCACCGCAGACCATTTGCTCAACGATACGGACAGCGTGCTCGTCTGGACGATCCGCTATCTTGATCGCTGGCGGCGGGAGGATGGCCAATGGCACTTCACGCACCGTAAGCTAATCGTTGAATGGGAAGAAATACGCGCCGTAACGGTGAAGGACGCCGCAAGCGCAGGAGAGGGTAAAACATCATGAAGATACTCGTCGTTGGCGGCACAGGCGCGCTAGGCGGCCATTGCGCCGTTCATCTCGCCTCCAAGGGACATGACGTCTCCGTGGGCGGGCGTAATCCCGCTAATCCAGCAACGCCTATGGCCGCGATGCCCTTCGTTCAAGGCGATTATGTTGCGGGCGATTACACGCCTGAGAAGCTGGCAGGATTTGACTGGGTGGTTTTCGCCGCCGGCAATGATCCACGCCACGTGCCGCAGGGCGCGGACTTTGCGGAGTTCCTGATCAAGGCCAATCATGAAGCTGTGCCCGCCTTTTTCGCCGCCTGTCGCGCGGCCGGCGTGAAGCGCGCCATTCAGTTGGGCAGCTATTATCATCAGGCAGCGGCAGAGCTTCTGGAGGGCAATGGCTATATCCGGTCCCGCAAGGCGGCGTGCGAAGGTGCGCGGGCGCAATCGGCGCCGGGCTTCGATGTCATCAGCGTCAATGCCCCCTTCATGGTCGGCAGCGTCCCCGGCCTGCCGAGCATGATCTTCGATCCCTATGTGCAATGGGCTCAGGGCAAGATCCCCATCCCGCATTTCGGGCCGGCAGGCGGCACAAACTTCATGTCGTTCCTGTCGCTCTCTGAAGCGATTGAGGGCGCGCTGGAGCGGGGGGAGAGCGGCAAGGCCTATCTGGTGGGGGATGAGAATTTGACCTTCACCCAATATTTCCAACTGTTCTTCGACGCCGTTGGGTCTGACGTGACAGTGGAAGAGCGGGATGAGGAAAATCCGCTGTTGCCTGATATTGCCATCCCGCAGGGGCGCGGCAATTGGGTACGCGTCAATCCAGACCCGGCAGAGGTCGCGCTGCTTGGCTATAGGCGCCATGATGTTGCCAATGCCGTGGCCGACGTGGCGGCGCAGTTCCGCACATGATCGTTGCCGTCATCACCGGAGCCGCCAGCGGGATTGGCGCCGGACTTGCGCGGGAAGCTGCGCGCCGGGGCATGAAGGTCGTGCTGGCGGACCGGGATGCGGCACAGCTTAGGGCCGTTGCGGACGCCATTGGGGATGCCGCAACTGCGGTGCCAACCGACGTGACGGACCCCGCCGCGCTCGAGGCGTTGGCAGAGATCGCTTACGCGGCACACGGGCATGTTGATCTGCTGTTCAACAATGCAGGCGTCCTGTCGACCGGCTTCAGTTGGGAGATCAGCGCCAAGGCATGGCAGACATCGCTCGACGTCAATATCGGCGGCATCGTCAATGGATTGCGAGCCTTTGTGCCCCGCCTGCTGGCGGCAGACCGGCCGGCGCGCATTATCAATACAGCATCGGTGGGCGGCTTCCTGCCCGCGCCGTTGATGGCACCCTATTCGGCGACCAAATTTGCGACTGTCGCGCTCACGGAGTCGCTGGCGGGGGAACTGGCCATTCTCAACAGCAAGGTTCAGGTGTCGCTGCTCGCACCGGGCCCCGTGAAGTCAGACATTTTCCGCGAAGCGCCAAGTGCCGCCTCCAAAGGCTTTCACGACGCGATGGTCGGGATGCTTGAAGAAAACGGGCTGACACCTGATGAATTTGCGCCATTGGTGCTCGATGCCGTGGCGCGGGGCGAGTATTGGATCATTCCACAACCCGAAGCGCTGGACGATGGGTTTGCCGCGCGCAATGCCCGCATCACATCGCGCCAGCCGCCACAATTTTACCTGACAGGTGATGATGTATGACACAGATTTGGGACAAGGAAGTCGACACGCTGGTTGTGGGGTCTGGTGCAGGTGGGCTGCTCTCTGCGCTCGTCGCGGCGGACAATCATGCCGATGTGCTTGTGATCGAGAAGGAAGCGCAATGGGGCGGGACCTCTGCGACCTCGGGCGCGGGCATCTGGATCCCCAATAGTGATCAGGCGCGCGCTGCAGGCTTTGAAGACAATGTGGACGACGCGTTCAAATATGTCCGCGCCTTGTCCAAGGAAAATGTGCCAGACGCCAACATCCGGGCCTTCGTGGAAAATGCGTCCCCCATGCTCCGCTGGGTCACGAACAATACTGAAATCAGCTATCAGGCTTTTCCTTATCCCGATTATCATGCCGAAAATCCGGGCGGTAGCCCGACCGGTTATCGCACCCATATGCCTTTGCCAATTGATGGTAAGAAGCTGGGTAAAGATGTTGAAAATCTTCGCTTTGCATCGCCTGCCGCGAGCCTGTTCGGCTATTTGAACTGGCACTTTGATGAAACCTACATCATCCTGTTCCGCGCGCCGGGCTGGTGGTGGCATCTAGCCAAGAGCCTTGCCCGTTATTGGTTCGATTGGCCGTTCCGCTTCAAGTCCCGCAAGGACCGTCGCCTGACGCTGGGCAATGCCTTGCTGGGCGGGCTGCGTCTGGCGATCAACGAAAAGAAGGTCCCCCTCTGGCTGGAAAGCCCTCTGGAAGAGCTGATCACAGAGAAGGGCAAGGTGACTGGCGCTATCGTCCGGCATGAGGGCAAGAGCCTGCGTGTCCGGGCGAAGAAGGGCATTGTTCTCGCCGCGGGTGGTTTCGACAAGAACCAGATGATGCGCGATGAGAATGCGCCGCTTTACCGCAATGCCACTTATTCGGGAGGAACAGGCGGCAATACCGGCGACAGCATCCGCGCGGGAACGGCGATTGGCGCCGATACGCTCAACATGCAGTCCGCCTGGGCCGCTCCTGTCTTTTATGTTCCCGGCGAGGATCGCGGGCGGCTGTGCACCATTGAACGCGCGCTGCCCGGTTGCATGATGGTCAACCAGAAGGGGGAGCGGTATCTGAACGAGGCGGCGTCCTATCACATCGTTGGCCAGCAAATGGCCCGTCGCGCGGCGGAACATGGCGATGCGAACCCCACTTGGTTCGTCTTTGACCATAAGTACCGGCACAATTATCCGGTCGGCCCGCTCTATCCGATCATGCCTGATTGGATGCAGCGTGGCGAAGTGCGTGGCATTTTGAAGAAGGGTCGGACGATTGAAGAACTGGCCGCCAATATGGGCGTGCCGGTCGATACGCTCGCGTCCACCGTCTCCCGCTTCAACGAAAATGCGGTGAAGGGGGAAGACCCTGATTTTCATCGCGGGGAGGCCGCCTATGACAAGATGTACGGCGATCCGCGCGTCGGCCCGAACCCGTGCCTCGCGCCCCTTACTAAGGGTCCGTTCTACGCCATGCCCATCTATCCGGGTGACATTGGCACCAATGGCGGCTTGCTGACCGATGACAAGGCCCGCGTGCTGGATGCCAAGGGCAAGCCGATCTCCGGGCTCTATGCTGTGGGCAACAATGCGGCTTCGGCGATGGGGGAAAGCTATCCGGGAGCCGGTGTCACCATCGGGCCAGCGATGACCTTTGGCTATATCGCGGCGCGCCACATGACAGGAGCGAATGACTGATGGGACGTTTTGACGGCAAGGCGGCCATTGTCACAGGTGCCGGTCGCGGCATTGGCCGCGCGATCGTGGAGCGCCTAACGGCCGATGGCGCCAAGGTTGCCGCCCTCGATATGAACGTCGATGATGCCAAGGCCAGCGGGGCCGCCCTTGCGCTCCAGTGCAATGTCGCGGACTCCGCGTCTGTTATCGCCGCTGTCCGCTCAGCGCGGGCCGAATTTGGTCGGCTCGATATTGCCGTCAACAATGCGGGGATCGGGCAGGCGGCCAAGGACGGATCCGAGCAGTTTTACGGCGCCATGGCCAAAAGGAATGAGGAACTGGCTGCCACCGGCCAGTCCGACGTGATCGTCGATCAGCTCATCCATATGGAAGATGACGGCTGGGCTGCAGTGATGGCCGTCAACATCAACGGGCCCTTCTACGTGTCCCGTGAATTCGCCCGTGTGTTGGCGGAAGATGGCAATGCCGGGTCGATCATCAACATCAGCTCGACAAGCGCCCAATCAGGCGAAGGCTCGCCGCATTATGTGACGTCCAAGGCTGCGATCATCGGCCTGACGCGGCAGCTGGCGCGTGAACTCGCGCCGCGCAAAATCCGCGTCAATGCCGTCGCGCCGGGGCCGACCAACACGCCCGTCATGGCGGGCATTCCCGATGAATGGATCAAGTCGATGGAGGCCAGCATCCCGCTTGGCCGCATGGCGAACCCGAGCGAAATTGCCGCCGCCGTTGCTTATCTGGCGAGCGATGATGCGAGCTTCGTCAACGGCTCTGTGCTGGTGGCCAATGGGGCGAGCTATTACTTCTGAGTACTGCGCACCTGCACCAGTCCTCCCAACATCCCCGCATAAAAGTCTCCGTTCGGGGCGATGGACATGGATGCCCAATTGTTATCAAACTGCCTGCCAATGCCGGTTGGGATTTTGACGACCTGCTTCCCGGTTTTGAAATCGAGGCCAACGATGGACCATTGCTGCGTTGGATGGCCATCAGCATCCTTCACAAGATCAAAGCTGTAGAAATAGGCAATCCCGCTCGCCGCCGATAATTTGGGGACCACGGAGGGTGCTTTGAGCGGTGAGGTCCAGACTGTGTCACATCCGCTTTCATCTGCTCGGACATCAACACGGACGACGCCGCCCGCAATTGCCCCCCAGTCGGTCTGTTCATGCGCGCTTTTGAAACCGGCATTGTTTTCAAGAATGATAGACTTGCCCCAGCCAATCATGCTGTTGTCTGTGGCACTTGCCGATTCAGAAAAGACCGGAACGGTGCAGACGCGGCTGCCATCTCCTCGCTTCAAGACGACGATGTTGATGCGTCCATCGGCGTTGTCGGCAAAGGTGATCCATTGACTGCCCAGCAGGGTAGGGGTTGTGCCACTACCTTGGTTTATCGATCCGATCTTGCGCGCTGTCCCCCGATCATAGGCAGCGCGCCATAATTGCATCGGGCGGCCAGCGGCATCTGCTGTGAAAGCATGTTGCGCATGGTCCGACAGCACGTAGACAGCGCGGCTGTCCATCGCGAGGGCATTTTGAATTTCCTCATTTTTCAGCTGGATGACGGCAACTTTGCCCGTGTTCGGGTCGAGCGTGCCAAGGCGTCCGTTGCGCGTTGTCCACCAATAGCGACCTTGGTGGTCGGGCATCACCGTTGTTATCTTGTCGCATTCCCCTTTTGGGAACCAGTTATTCCAGCTGAGGCAATTGGTTGGCACATAGGGCTTAAGGTCCCATTCCTTGTCGACCTTGAAGGCCCATTTTCCATCTGTCTGTGTCGCGTCCAGTCGCTGAACAACCCACTCGCTATTCGCGAAGACCAGACGGTCCTTATTGTCGAGGAACATATACGCCCCGCCGGAACTGTCGCCCATCATGATGCCCATGTCGCGCTTTACGAAGGCCTCGAAGGAACTCGGCCGGATCGGCAAATCAAAATGGGCAAGGGCTCCCAATGTTTTCGGGTCGAGAAGCACCATGCGAAATCCTGTCAGACCGCCGCACATCACCACAGGCTTGCCATCCGACCGATAGACAAAGGTGGAGCATTGACGCGGAAGCCCGTTGCCTGCGCGGCGGCTTCGCACCTCTAGGTCGGCGCCAAAAGGTCCCGCGGCTGGATGCGTGTCGGATTGTCCGCCGTCGCCATGCATGGTGCCATTTGCACCGGCTGCGAGATAGGGATTTGTGTTGAAGCTGCCGGCAATGGGCGCCGGTGTGAAGTCCTTCGTCCAACTGATTTGCGCTAGGGTTGCACCGTCGATCGGCCGTGGTTCTGCGATTTCACGATTGGCATTTGTCCAAAGGCCGACGCCGGCTGCCCCGATGGCTGCCGCTATCAGGAGCCCGATGCTCGTTTTGCGCATCAGTCCGCCCGCACCTTCACCTTGGGAGCCGCCGCCCCCCGGCGCATGGCGTTGAGGAAGCCCTCCAGCGGGGCAGGTTCGGCGACGGGGCCGCCATGGTCACCCTCGCGGGACCAATATTCGGCATAGCTGGGGAACAGCTTGTGGAAGTTCCCTTCCACCCAGTCTGTGCCCGGCCAGCGCATCTTGTTGGGGCCGACGGGCGGCTTGTTGAGGTCGGTCGCATACCAATAGAGTGGCAGGCGGCGGGCGAAATGCCAGCGCCCATCCTGCCGCACATAGTCGTCGACATACATCATCTGCATGATGACCCATTCATCCGCCCCGCCTTCGACCGGCGTTTCATGCTCATTCTTGGAATAGACGACGCCGTGTGCGTGATCTGCGTCGTCAAACTCAATCACATGCCCGCCGATATGGTGGGAGGTGCCTGTAAAGGGGGAGCGCAGGGTGCGGTCCATATAGGCGCGCAGGGCCCCGCGGCCTGACGCGTCTTTGCCGACGCGGACATCGGCAGGGAAGAGCGAGACCATCGCGTCCATATCACGCATGTCGAGCGCGAGCGCATATTTGGCCGGCAGCTGGCGGATCGCGTCGAGCGATTCCAGCCGGTCAATGCGGGCTTCTAGACTGGTCAAATTTCCATCTCCACACGGACAGGCAGATGTTTCAAGCCGCCTGTATGATTGGTCTTCACCCATTCGGGCGTCCCGGCAAGATCAACGGATTTCACGCGCTTTGCGATTTCCCGATACAGGGCTTCCAACTCCATTTCAGCAAGAATGCGGCCAAGGCAATGGTGCGCACCATAGCCAAAGCCGACATGGCGGTTGGGCGTCCGGTCCACGCGGAAAGCGTCAGGTGTATCAAAAGCGCGCTCATCGCGATTGGCGGAGAGATACATGAGCGCCACGGGCTCGCCCGCAGCAATTTTCTGGCCTGCAAGCTCTGTATCAACAGCTGCCGTGCGGCAGAAGTGACGGACGGGCGTTGCCCAACGGAACATTTCCTGGGCAGCCAGCGGTATTAAGTCCGGATTGGCTTTCAGCTTTGCAAATTCCGCCGGATTACGGGCAAGCTGCATCATGCCAATGCCGACGCTGGAGCTTGTCGTGTCATGTCCGGCCGCGGCCAGCAACATGCCATAGGACAGCGTGTCGATATCGCTGACGGGTTCGCCATCAATGGTTGCATTGGCGACGATAGACATCAGATCGTCGCGGGGCTCTTTGCGCCGCTCCTGCACGATGGTGTTGAGATAGCCGAAGAACTCCATCGCCGCTTCCAGCCCATAATCCCCGTCGCTGCGCTGGCGGTCCGGGTCTTGCGCGCCGAATAGCGACTGGGTGAGCCGCAGGACGAGCCCGGCATCGCTATCTGGCAGGCCAAGGATCGAGGTGATCATGATGAGCGGATAGGGAACCGCGATTTCCTCCACAAAGTCGAACGGGCCTTGCGCGGCCAGCACGGCTAGCTTGTCGACATATTCGACGGCGAGATCGGCCATGCGGTCCCGCAGTTTTTCAAGGAATTTGGAGTTGAACCAGCTCTGCGTCAGGTTGCGGTGATTTCGGTGATCCTTGCCATCCATGTCCAGCAACGTGCGGACAGGGCCTGTGCGCACACCAAATTGCGCGATGGTTTCATCTTCAGCAGCGCTCGGCATGATAACGAGACGGGGTGCGTTGAGCCAAACTTTGGTGTTGCGTTCCACCGACATGATATCTTCTTGGCGCAGCACAGCCCAAAAGGGGCGATAGGGCGCTTGTTCCACCCAGAAGATGTCGCCTTCGGCGCGGAGGGCGGCGAATTTATCGGCTACAGCCTGATCATCCAGGTAGGCGGCGGGGGAAAAGACATCGATGGATGTGGTTGGACGGGTCATAAGGTCGTCTTTCAGTTGGAAATGCGTTCAACTGGCGGCAGCACATAGCGGCCGTCCAGCGCTTCGGGTTTGGGCAGATACATGCGGGTGACGAGGTGATATCCGCCCTGAGGGGTGGGCAGCCAATTGGATGTCCCTTCCTTGGGCTGTGTCGCGGAGAGCGTGATCGTCAGCGACCCATCCTTGCCGTATTTCACGCCTTTGGTGCGGTCGCCAAACTGATGCCGGCCGATCTTGTTCGGCACGAGTTTTGCCGTTGCCAGATCATAAGCGGTGATGGACCAAAAGGCCCCGACGGGCGGGAGCTTCCCGGCTTCAAAGCGGATACGGTATTGGCGCTTCCCGTCAAACATCCCACCCTTATTGTCCATGACGGCGGCGGGGTAGATCGACTCCTCTTCAGCATTCACATAGCCGCCGCGCACCGTCTCCGCGCGCAGGACATAGTCAAAGCCCGGCTTGTCCATCCGGTTGTTGCGCATCCAGCCATTGGCGACGCTGGTGGGTTTGAAGCCCTGTTTGGCCAACACGTCGCTGCCAATGCGGACAGCGCAGCCTAGGCCAAGCGCTTGCGCCGGGGGGAGCTTGTCGGGTGCAAACTGCGCCTTTGGCCCAAAGCCCGCTTTGTCGAAGGTCGCCATCAAAGCGGCTTCATCGGCAAGGGTTGGAAGCGACCGCAGCGCACTGTTGAGCAGCGTGAAATAGTCTAAGCTGGCATAGGGGTTCATCGGCGCGGCCGCCGTCACGTCGGCTGCAATCGGCCCGCGCATCTGGAACGCTTTGGCTATCGCGATGACGCGCTTCTCATCGGCCTTGCCGTCGGCCAGCAGGCGACCCAGCATCCAAGCGGTATCGGTTGGCAAGCGAAACACCTCATAGCCCTCCGGAACATCGCCACCCGACGGACCAACTAGTGCATATTTGGTCGCCCGCCCGGCGTTGGTGCGCGTCCCGAGGTGATGCGGCTTGGCATAAAGGTCCATGAAGGCGAGCGTGTAATAGCGCGCGCCCATCTCCGGCACGTCGAGCAGCACGGGCCCCTTTGACATGTCCACCCAGGCATTGATGTAGAGCGTGTCCGCATTGGGTGCGCGCAGCTGCCCTTGGGTCTCGGGCGTCAAAATATGGGGATAGGCGACGATGCTGTTAACCGGTGCGACGACTGGCTGGTCCGCGCTCACACGGTGCGTCTCGTTATGCTTCTGCTTGAGCATGTCGACAATGGGGTAGCCGTAGATGAACCCCTGAAGGCCCGCGCTGTAGGAGAGCGCAGCTGCCGGGTCCGTCGCCAAAGTCTCACAATCTGATGCGGCAGGCAGAGCTGCGGCCGCAAGCAATAGGGAAGTGATCACGATTTATCCTCTCTATGCGCAGTTATGTGGCTTTTTGGTTACGCTATCAATGCAATTTTTGTTGTGCAGCGTCGATTTACGTAGCATGTTGTGCAGAATAAATACGCATACGATAAATGTTTGCAAACCGAAGTTTCGTATAGGGAGGTCCAGATGAAGGCAATTCGTATCGCAATGCTGTGCGCAGGCACGGCCATGTACATGCCCGCCATCGCGCAGGAGACGGCAGCGCAGGACTCAGACGGCATTGGTGACATCGTCGTTACCGCGCAAAAGCGTGCGGAAAATGTGCAGGATGTTCCGCTCGCCATTTCGGCTGTCAGCAGCGAGTATCTGGAAGCGCGCGACATCAGCTCGATTGACCGTCTCGGCTCGATCGCACCGAACGTGAAGATTGAGCGCGCGCCGTCGAACAAGACGATTTCGCAGATCGCCATTCGTGGTTCGGTCACAATCAACCCTGCTGTCACTTGGGAGCCTGCCGTTGGCCTCTACCTTGATGGCGTTTATATCGCCAAGGCGCAGGGCTCGATCTTTGACGTGGCGGATCTGGAGCGTGTGGAAGTGCTGCGCGGGCCGCAGGGTACGCTCTATGGTCGCAACGCGCTGGCCGGTGCCGTCAACCTCGTCACCAAGAAGCCAACGGGCGAAGCGGGTGGCTCGGCTGAAATCAGCTATGGCAATTATGATTACTGGAAGGGCAAGGCGGTCTTGAACCTGCCGGCCATGGGCGCCTTGTCGATGAAGGTCTCCGGCCAGATCCAGAAGCGCGACGGCTTTGTGAAGGTCGGGCCAAACCCGTTCCCACAGGCGTTCCTCGCACGGCCGAACTCGGTGTCCGATCTGGGCAATCTCGATGGCAAGTCGGGCATGATCCAGCTGCGTCTGAAGCCGGAAGGCAATTTCACGGCGGACTATCAATTTGATTATAGCCGCTACAACCAGCGCACTGATTTCTCGCAGCTGGTGAGTGTGTTGCCCAACAGCCTGTTCACGGACCCGGCAATCCTCGCGGCCATCGCGCCGCTCGGCCTCTATGCCAATCCGAACCGCCAGAGCACGGCCAGCGTCGACGCCAATCCGCTGTATGAAAAGACGCGCACCTATGGCCACAGCCTGACCCTCGCGCTCGACATGGGGGCCTCGACGCTCAAGTCGATCAGTTCCTACCGCAATCTGCGCTGGCAGGATGCGGCGGACCTTGACGGTTCTCCGCTCGACATCGCGAACACGCAGCGTGACACGAGCTTCCATGCCTACAGCCAGGAGCTCCAGCTGACGGGCGACGCGATGGACAACCGCCTGAACTATGTGGTTGGCGTCTTTGCCTATAAGGAAAAGGCGGAAACGCTTGGGCCACAACGCTTCTTCGGCTTCCTCAATCAGGTTGGCGCGCCGGGTGCGGCGGATCTCCAATCGGATTATGGATCGCACACCAAAGCTTGGGCGCTTTATGCGCAGCTCGATTACCGGTTGACCGAGGCGCTGAAGATGACGCTCGGCGCGCGCTACACCAATGAGGTGAAGGACATCCGCCGCCGCTTTGCCGTTGGCACGCCGCGCACGGTGCTGTTCGATGTGCCTTATGGCGGGGTGCCGGATGCGAAGTTCAACAACTTCAGCCCAACGGCCACGCTCAGCTATGAAGCCAGCGACAACATCAACGTCTATGCCCGCTGGGCGCGCGGTTACAAGTCCGGCGGCTTCAACGGTGAGACAGATGTCGCAGGCCTGATTGGCCGACCGTTCAACTGCACCTCCGCCCCCGGCAACGCGAGCGAATTGTGCAACCCCTATCGCCCTGAAAAGGTCGACAGCTATGAACTCGGCCTCAAGACCAAGCTCGCCGATGGCAAGCTGATCTTCAACGTCGCGGGCTTCTGGGATGAGCATAAGGACATTCAGCTGTCCGTGTTCACCGCACAGGGCGCCGCCGCCTCAGTCGTGCTCAATGCCGCTGCCGCACGCATCCGTGGCCTGGAATTTGAAGCCGTCGCACGGCCCATCCCCAGCCTGACGATCAACGGATCGTTCGCGGTGCTCGATGCGGACTATAAGAGCTTCATCGATGGCGGCGTGGACGTGTCGAACAACCGCGCCTTCCCGCACACACCCAAGGCAACGGCCGCACTCGGCGTTGATTGGCGCGTGATGCAAGGGGATTGGGGTAAGCTCAACCTGACCGGCGATTACAACCACGTGTCCGGCTATTACACCTTCCCATTCGCGCTGAGGGGCAACCGCGCTGTTGAGAATGTGGCGAGCAACACGCGTTCTCCGGGGCGTGACATTGTGAACGTCGCGGCGCGCATTTCCGACTTCAACGTCGGTGGCGCACGGACGGAGCTCTCCTTCTGGGTCCGCAACCTGACGAAGGAAGATCGGCCGACCAACTTCATTGACTTTGGCGCAGGCTTTGGCGGCCTGACGCTCGGCTACTTCCCCGATCCCCGCACCTATGGCGCAACCTTCGGCGTGAAGTTCTAAGCTTAGAGAATCCCCCCTCCCGCGTGCGGGAGGGGACGGGGGTGGGAAATGGGCCTGTCTAACGTTGGGCAGGCCCACCCCTAACCCCTCCCGCAGGCGGGAGGGGAACTATCTACTCCCCAAACGCCGCCGGCGGATCACCCATCACGTTCACCGTGGCCGCGCCGTCCGCATCGACCGAGTGGATCAGGCAGGATGTCCTGCGGGACCGCGTCTCGGCGATCCACCAGCGGTCACCGTCCTTCACATAGACATCGTCATATTCCACGCCCATCTGCGTCAGCGTGCGACCTGCGAGGTTGATGTTGTGGAAGAAGAGCGACCATTGCCCCCGCGCGCGGGTGGCGCTTTCAAAGGTGATGATGCCGTTTGCCGCATGGTGCATGTCATAGATGCCCGGCACGCAGCCCATCTGCGCATAAATCGCCACAAAATCATCGCGATTGTCGAACGGGGGGAAGCCTTCATAGGCGATAACCGCGCCGACAGGGGCCAGCGTGTCGCGCACCGTATCGGGGTCTTTGGTGTCGCAGGCGCGGAGATAGCGGGCCTTAAGGTCGCGGATCGCGCGGTCATCCTCCAGCCGCTGCAAACGTTCTTCCAAAGTCATCCTCATTTCTCCTTTGCGTAGAGGATGGAGTGAGATACTACGCAAATCAAGCAATAAGCGCGGCAGAGTCCGCCAAAGCGAGGGAGAGAGAGATGCGTTTCCAAGGCAAGAATGTTCTCATCACAGGCGCCGCCTCCGGCATTGGCCGCGCGACCGCGATCCTCTTTGCAGAAGAAGGCGCGCGCGTGACGATTGGGGACATGAATGGCGCCGGTCTGGAAGAGACCGCGACCATGATGATCACCGCCCCGCAGATCAAAACTTATGACGCCGCAGACTTTGACAGCTGCCGCGCGCTGGTTGCCGCGGCCGCGACCGACGGGCTGGATGTGCTGTGCAACATTTCCGGCATGATGAAATGGGGCCCCACGCTGGAGTTTAGCGAAGAAGATTTCGCCCGCATCCTTGCGGTGAACACCACCAGCACGTTTGCTATGTGCAAGGCCGCGCTCCCGCATCTCATCAAGTCCAAGGGCAATATCGTCAACACCGCGTCCACCGCCGCGTTGCAAGGCATTGCCTATACGGTTGCCTATGCCGCCTCAAAGCATGGCGTCGCGGCGATCACCAAGAGCCTCGCCATCGAATTCGCAGCCAAGGGCGTGCGCATCAACGCCATCTGCCCCGGCCATGTGAACACCCCCATGGGCAACGCCGCCCCGCCAGAGGGTGATGTCGATTGGTCGCTCGTCATGCGCAACGTGCCCAAGCTGGAAAACGGCATGTGCGAACCCCGCGACATCGCCGAAATGTTCGCCTTCCTGGCGAGCGATCAGGCCCGCAAGGTCACGGGCGCGCTGTTCACGGTCGATGGGGGGCAGTTGGCGGGGTAATCCCTTGCACGGTGCTCAGGTGCAGGGCGGAGCCCAGGGGAGACCTGCGTACCGGTAGCCCTGGGCTCCGGCCTGCGCCGGAGTACAGATGCAGCGAACACTCCGCGGCTCCGCGTGAACCTTTACGCCGCCGCCAGCAGCGCCCGGGCCGCCTCGGCGCCATCGAGCAGGGCGTTTTCCCGTGCCGTCACGCGCCAGCCGTCGGGCGTTCTCGTCAGATGCCAGCGGTTGGCGGAGACGCGGTGGGCGGTCCAGCCGCCGGTGCCATCTGCGCGGAAGACGACGCTGTGGCCGCGGGCGGTGGCGGTGTCGCCGTCCAGCGTGATGGTGACGGGGCCGAGGGTGTGGGCGCAGCCATCGGCCATCAGATTGCGGTGGACGGCGCCGTCAATGAGCGCGGCGATGGCGGCGCGGCCTTTGGCCTCGGTCATCCCGCCCACGGCATAGCGGCCTTCCTCGGTCCATAATTGGCTGAGGGCGTCTGCCGCGCCGGTATCGGCCAGCGGGCCATAGCTGGCGATGAGTTCCCGGATCGCCTCTCGGTCCTCCAGCGCCTGTAATCGGGCGGCGAGGGCCTCAAGCGTTGGCGGCATAGATCGCTTCGGCGCGCGCCTTGAGAGCATGGGCGGTGTCGTCAAAGGCGCGCTTCACCCAGGGGCCGGCAAAGCGGAACACGTGGATGCCATTCTTGCCGAGAAAGGCGTCGGTGGAGTGATAGCGGCAGCTTGCAGGGCCGGTCGCTTCGATCACCTGATCGCGCCGCGCGGGGTAGGGCCAGAAGTCGCTATACTTCATCTCCCAGCTGATCAGCCGTTCCGGCTCCAGCGCGCAGATATATTCAAGGTTGGGGACAAGGCTGCCCGGCACGGCATAGTTGGCGAGCGTCATGTCCACCGCCGCGCCCATTTCCAGTGTGGAGACGGCGCGGACGCAGAACGGGTTCCATTCGCTGTAACGGGGCATGTCGCAGATCACATCCCACACCAACTTGGCGGGCGCGTTGATCTCCACGGTTTCGGAGACGGTCACAGCGTCGGGGTCAAAGCCCGAAACGGGGTCTTGCGCCAAGGTTGGCGCGGTTTTCATCCAATCGAGCATCACAGGTCCTTTATTTTGACGATGCGGGCAGCGGGCAGGGGGTGTTCGGTGGCACCCGCCCAGCGCAGGAGCGCGGTGCCCTCGGTGTGGCCGCTGGTGTCGATCCAGTTGCCGGTTCCGGGGTCACTGGCCGCGCAGATGATGCGGATCGATCCGTCTGCCTCATATCGCGCGCTGTGCTTGTTCACGGTGATCTGGCGGAAGCGGTAATCGAGGCTTTCCATCCACCAATTGTCGAGCTGGAAATTCCAGTAATAACAGTCCGGCGGCGTCACCTCGATCACCCAGGCTTCGTCGGCCGCGATCTTCCAATAGGCGTGGGCGTAATAGATATCCTTCGCGCCGCCGCCCTTCTGGAACATCGACTGGTCAATGGCGGGGAAGGTATTGGGATGCTGCGCGAACAGCCGCGTCCAATCCGCAAAGGTGGTCGCAATGCCGTTCACGAACTGCGCTGCGGTGGCGAGGCCCTTGGAGATCGTCTCCCCCGAAAGCGGCGCGGGGACAGCAGGGCCGCCGATGCGTTCAATTTTGAAGGTGCCGGGCGTCTCACTCAGTCGGTCAAGCGCGGACTGGCGGATGATGATGACGCTGGTGTCCGCCTCCAGCCGCAGCCAGTTGCCGGGTTGGGGATTGGCTGAGGCGATGATCTCCACCTCGCCATTGGGGCCCCAGACAATGTCGTCATTCATCAGGCTGCCGGTGGCGTGGGCGCTGCCATCAATGTGGTAGCGCATCGCATTGGCGACGATGGAGAAATAGAACATCGATCCGCGCTTGCCGGTGATCCGGTAATCGCAATCGCCCCGGATGGAGGCGTTGAGATACTGGTTGTCCGGGTTGTCCGCGCCGATCTTTCCGGTGGTGTGGCTCAGCTGGTAGAAGAACGGGAAGTCGGTATCGGTCGCCTCAACATATTGCTCCAGCGCGAGCTTGGTGAGGCGCGAGAGGTAGCGTGCCCCCTCTGCGCGGATGAGGGGATCATCCGGCACATCGGGCGCGAGCAGGACTTCTCCGGCCGCGGCGAGCTTCGCGCAGAAATCCCGCCAGGCTTGAACCGGGTCGCTCATGGCGCGACCCAGTCGCCGCCGTTCACATCAAGTGCGGCGCCGGTGATCTCGCTCGCATAATCAGACAGGAGGAAATAGACGGCCTTGGCGCAGTCCTTATCGGGTGGGATATGGCCGACGGGGACTTCGGAGGCGCGCTGGGTGCGGAACGCTTCGCCGCCTTCGCCCATGGACGCAAAGAAGCTTTCCAGCGGCGCGCCCATCATCCAGCCCATGAGCGCGGTGTTGACGCGAATGCCGGTGCCGCCAAGTTCAACGGCGAGCTGGCGGGAAAGCTGGTTGAGCGCGGCCTTCGCCATGGCGTAGCCGCCTTCGCCGGGCATCGGCTTGCGCGTGGCGAGCGTGGAGATGTTGACGATTGAGCCAGACCCTTGCGCCTTCATCGTCGGGATCACCGCCTGTGCCATCCTGAGGCCACCGACGGCGATCACATCCAGTGCGCTTGATAGCTGGTCAATCGAATGCGCGTCGAGGTTCGACCAATCGGGGTGGTAATAAGCGGAATGGACCATGCCATCGATGCGGCCCCATTGGTCGAGCGCAGCCTTGGCAAGGGCGTTGCAATCTTCGGTTTTGGAGACATCGCATTTAACCGCAATAGCCTCGCCACCCTTGGCCTTGATGTCGGCGACAATCGCTTCAATCGCGTCCACCGAACGGGCGGACACAACGACCTTTGCGCCTTCCGCAGCCGCGCCGCGGCACATGGCCTGCCCCATGCCGGGGCCAGCGCCTGTGATGATGACGACTTTGTCCTTCAGGATCATGATGCTCTCCTTTGTTCTTATTGGTCTCAGATTTTATAGGCGTCGTGGTAAAAAGCGAAATCGGCGGCAATGCCCTGTGGGGACAGGCCAAACTCTTCAGCCGAATATTTATGCTTGGGTCGCGCATCCCGCGCATTGGCAGCGATGCAGGCCTCGAGTGCCGCTGTGTCCACGGGCAGGCCAATGGCCTCCAGCACACGGGCTGCCGTGCCGATGGGGTCGCTTACCGTGTCTTCATAGCGGACATCGACAATGCGGCCTTCGGGCAGGGTCTTGCGCAGCTCCATGAGGCGCTCCAGCCCGGTCTTGAACCGCCGCGTCCAATGCGCGCCCTGATCTTCCTTGCGGTAGGTGGTGGAACTGTTGACGCTCATCGACGCGCACATGCTGCAATAGCTGGGCAGCACCTGCGCGACATTGCGGTGCGTCATGACGAGGGGAACATCCGGGAAGACCTTCAACAGCCCGTTCATCCCGCCGAGCAGATGGTGCGGTGTCTTCAGCACCCACTTCTTGCCGCGGCGCGATGGCATCTGATGCTGGAGCGCCTTCATGAACAGCAGCAGGTCGCGATAGGCAGGTTCATGGTCCTGATCCGCCTGCCAATATCCGTAAGAATGGATCGGCATCATCGAGTCATAGGTGGTCGACAGGAAGGTGCGGTCGAGCAAGATGACCTCCTCCGCCACAACTTCGGCTTCAATGGGGTCGATGCTCTCAAAGTCCGGCCAGTCGCGCAGCAATTGGTCCACGATCTGATGGGCCATGGCGATGCGGGGGGATGGATCGCCGGGTGCCTCCCCGTCAAACGGCAGGGGAAAGGTCGTTTCCCACCAGAAGAAGGATGTCGCCTGCGGGACGGAGGACAGCAGCCGGTGCATCACGGTGGAGCCGGTGCGCGGCAGCCCGATAATCGCGCAGGCGACGTCGATCTTTTCATCCAGCGCTTCAGGGTAATCCTTGAAATATTGGACGAGTTTCAGCCGGTCAGACAGCGCGCTCTGGATGCGGTAACCCGCACCCGCATCAGGGGCGACCAGCCCGGCTTCGGCATTGACGCAATCAACAAGCTTGGAGAGGGGTGCACGGAACCAGTGGTCGCCGAAATCCTGAAGGCCGGTTGCAGCCTGCGCCTGCGCCATCAATCCGGAAACGCTCAATGCTGCACCCAATGTCACTCTCCCCAAAAACCTATCTGCCAAGGCCTGCCAGCAATGGCATCTGCCATGACGGATCAAAACGGTTGGCGCGGCCATGGACGGCGTCACTGCCCATCATGGCAAAACTGTCTTCATCCACCGGTGTGATGCGGCCATGATCGAACACAAGTGAGCGGCGGCTGAACTTCCACACACCGTCGCGCCGCTGATAAGTGTCGAGGTAGCGGCCCCAGACGGTGAACTCTTTGCGTTCCGGCGGGTGCGTGCGGTGAAAGGCGGTCACCAGATGCTCCCCCTCTGCCGTGTCACCGTCGATCGCAAACAGGCTATTGCTGATGCTGTGGATCGTCGCTTCCCACTGCGCCATCATGTCGGGCAACCAACGGACGAAATCATCCGGCCCGCCGCAGAACATGGCGCCATGATCGTCAATCGCGTCGTCATGATAGAGCGAGCGGACGAGCGCAAAGTCCCGCCGGTCAATGCCGCGACAATAGCGCATGACAAGATCGGTAAGCGCGATCCTGTCGAGGAGCGCGCGATCCCTCACCCCTGCGCCGCTTTCCGACCGGCCTGCCGCCCGAAGAAGGTGCAATCGGCAAGGCTCATGCCGGAGCTATAGCCATGGCCCCAAGCGGGGAGCCCGCTGGTGCAGCGACCTGCTGCAAACAAGCCAGCGATTGGCGCTCCTGCGCGATCCAGAACTTCGCCATCAGTCGAGGTCTTGAGACCGCCCAGCGTGAAGAAGCTGAAATAGCTGTTCTGGAAATGCAGCTCGAGCGCGACAAACGGCCCTTGATCGAGCGGCGTTAGAATCGGCTGCTGCTTGTCGAACAGCGGATCGCGACCTTCGCGGGCATGTTCGTTGTAAAAGGCCATGGTGCGCGACAAGGTGCCTTCCGGCATCTCCAGCTCGCGCTCGACCTCTTCCCAGTCATTGCCGGTTCCGGCAATCGTCATGCGGGCGAATTCTGGCGGCTGCTCAAAATGCGCGCTGTCGAGCAACAGGTAAACGCGGTCACCGGGCTGGTCGACGGCCGTGCGGGACACGCGGCCGTGATAGCAGTCCTCATTGATAAAGCGCTGGCCCTGTATGTTGACGAATACACCCTTGGCGTGGCTTTCCGGGATGGTCCAAGGGCAGGTCGTGAAGAACTGTTCCATGTGGATCGCATCGCCGCCGACGCTTAGGCCGAGGTTGATGCCCGTGCCATCGTCCTTGTCGCCAATGGGGTCGTTGATCTTGAAGGTGTCCGGGCAATATTTGCGCCGCATCTCGTCGTTCATCACGAAGCCGCCCGTGGCCAGAACAACGCCTTTTCGCGCTTTGACGAAAATAGGCTTATTGTCGATGCGGAAGATGGCGCCGACGATTTGGTCTGCGTCTTTAACGAGGGCCATGGCCCGCGCATCGACGATGACATCGACACCCAAGGCGCGCGCTTTTGCTTCGAGGATATCGACAAGCGGACGCCCGCCGCCCCAGCCCATATGCTGGATGACATGTCCGCGCGGGGCGGGCTTTGCTGATTTGTAGAAGGGGGCCGCCGCCTCACTGCCGGACCAGATCAGTGTCGTATCATCCATGGGCTCGATGATTTTGCCGGCCATGTAATTGCCGCGATAGGGGACGCCCTGCGCTTTGAGCCAGTTGAAGTGGTTGACGGCTTCCTGCGCGTAGAGATCACATTTCGCCTCATCAGCGCAGGGGCCACCTGCCATTTTCAAATAGGCGGCAAAATCTTCGGTCGTGTCTTCAAATCCAGCTGCGCGCTGAACTTCGGTGCCACCGTTTCCGCCGAGGTAGATCTCGCCGCCGGAAAGCCCGGACGCGCCGCCGCTGCCCGAATTGCGCTCAAACAGCTTTACATCTGCACCTGACTGCTTGGCTTCAATGGCGGCACAGGCACCTGTCGCCCCGAAGCCGATGATCACGATATCGGTTTCCATGTCCCATGCCGCGACGTCCGCCGCAGAATAGGGGGTGTGCAGCGAAATATCAGCCATTGCGCGCCTTCAACATATCAAGGGCCACGTCCACGATCATGTCTTCCTGACCGCCGACCATCTTGCGACGGCCGAGTTCAACGAGGATTTCACGAGTGTCGAGGCCGTAATCATTGGCGGCCTTTTCGGCATGGCGCAGGAAGCTGGAGTACACCCCGGCATAGCCGAGCGCGAGCGTTTCCCGGTCCACGCGGACGGGGCGATCCTGCAGCGGACGGACAAGGTCTTCTGCGGCATCCATAAGTGCCATCACGTCGCAGCCATGGTTCCAGCCCTTGCGGTCAGCAGCCGCGATAAAGACTTCAAGCGGGGCGTTGCCAGCACCTGCGCCCATGCCAGCAAGGCTGGCATCAATCCGGACAGCACCACATTGCGCGGCGACAATGGAGTTCGCGGTGCCGAGCGAGAGGTTATGGTGCGCGTGCATGCCGCGCTGTGTTTCGGGCTTCAAGACACGGTCATAGGCTTCAAACCGGTCGCGCACGCCGTCCATATCGAGCGCGCCGCCGCTGTCCGTCACATAGACGCACTGCGCGCCATAGCTTTCCATGAGAACCGCCTGCTGCGCCAGCAACTCCGGCTCGATCATATGGCTCATCATCAGGAAGCCCGCGACATCCATGCCCAGATCGCGCGCAATGCCGATATGTTGCTTGGACACGTCAGCTTCGGTGCAGTGCGTCGCCACGCGGACCGAGCGGACACCCAGATCATAAGCGCGGCGCAGTTCATCCACCGTGCCGACGCCGGGCAGGATCAACGTGGTCAGAATAGATTTGGTGAGGACGTCGGCAACGGCCTCAAGCCATTCCCAATCCGTGTGCGCGCCAAAGCCATAGTTGAAGCTCGCACCGGACAGGCCATCGCCATGCGCCACTTCAATGGCATCCACGCCCGCATCGTCGAGTGCCTTGGCAATCGCGCGGACATGATCGATCCCGTACATATGCTTGATGGCGTGCATGCCGTCCCGCAGGGTGACGTCCTGAATGTAGATCTTGTGGCCGGCTTCAACGTCAAAGGTGCTGGTCATGCCGCCATCCTCTTGGCTGCAAGCAACTCTCCGGTTGCCTTGGCTGCTGCGGTCATAATGTCGAGATTGCCGGAATAGCTGGGCAGATAATCGCCCGCGCCTTCGACTTCGAGCATGATCATCGATTTGATGCCGGTGAAGTCACCCATGCCGGGGATCTTCAGCCGGTTATTGTCGCCATAGCGCTCAAACTGAACTTCCTGCTTCAGGCGATAGCCGGGGACGTATTTCTGCACCTCGGCGACCATCGATGCGACTGAGCGGCGGATCGCATCTTCATCGCCACCATCTGATAGTGTGAAGACAGTGTCGCGCATGATCATGGGCGGTTCAGCTGGGTTGAGGATGATGATGGCCTTGCCCTTGGTCGCGCCACCGACAACTTCGATGGCGCGCGCGGTGGTGCGGGTGAACTCATCAATATTTGCGCGGGTGCCGGGGCCTGCCGACCGCGATGAAACGGAGGCGACGATTTCGGCGTAATGAACGATGCCGGAGACGCGCGCGACGGCTGCGACCATCGGGATTGTGGCCTGACCGCCGCACGTCACCATGTTCACATTGGGCTGGTCCAGATGCTGTGTCATGTTCACTGCAGGCACAGTGAAGGGGCCGATGGCGGCAGGCGTCAGATCCACGACCTGAATGCCATCACCGCGCAGAGCATCGTCGTGCATCTTGTGGGCGTAGGCAGAGGTGGCATCAAAGGCGATGCCGATTTCCGGATAGCAGGCGAGCTTCTTCAGACCTTCAATGCCCTCATGCGTTGTCGCAATGCCGTGTTCGCGCGCCATGGCAAGGCCTTCGCTGTTCGGGTCGATCCCCACGACCGCGGCCAGCTCCATATTCTGCGGATATTTGATCATCTTCATCATCAGGTCGGTTCCGATGTTCCCCGACCCGATAATGGCTGCCTTGACGCGCGCCATGTTCTCTCCCTTCGGCCTTAAACGAATTTGGCCGTGCAACTTCCGACGCCGTGCAGCGTCATTTCAAATACATCGCCCTTTACCGCATCGGCGAGGGGCACGAGCGAACCGGACAAAATGATGTCGCCTGCATCGAGCGTGACGCCAAAGCTGCCGAGCGTATTGGCGAGCCAGGCGACAGCTTCTGCAGGAGAGCCTTGCACCGCAGCGCCATAGCCTTCGGACAGGGGTGCGCCATTTTTGGTCACGGTCACATGCAGACCGGGCAGATCAAGCTCGCGCGGGTCGGCGCGGGCTTCGCCGAGGATGAAGACGCCGCAAGATGCGTTGTCGGAAACGGTATCGACAATGCCGATCTTCCAGTCGGTGATCCGACTGTCCACAATCTCAAAACAGGGTGCGATGCTCTCTGTCGCGGCGATCACGTCTTCTGCTGTGATGCCCGGTCCGTTCAGACTGTCTTTCAGAATGAAGGCAATCTCAGCCTCTGCACGCGGTGCGATGAGCGCCTTTGCATCGACGTCGATATCGCCTTCAATGTGCATCCAGTTGGTCAAGAAGCCAAAGTCCGGCTGATGCACGCCGAGCATGTCCTGCACGGCCTTTGAGGTGACGCCGATCTTCTTGCCGACGACCTTTTCCCCATCCTTGCGGCGGCGGGCAAGGAAGTCGAGGCTGATGGCATAAGCGTCTTCGACGGTCAGCGAGGGGTCACGTGCGATGAGCGGCGGAACCGTCCGACGATCCCGCAAGGCGGCGTAAAGCTCCGCCCCGTAATGTTCAGCCTTGTTCATTCAGGAAGTCGATCGAATAACGGTTGAATTCCGAGGCGCGTTCCACCTGAACCCAGTGACCCGTGCGGTTGAAGGTCATGGACCGTGCGTTATCGCACTTGTCGAGGAACAGGCGGGCGTGTGCTTCGGGGCAGAATTCGTCGTTGAGCCCCCACATGACAAAGATCGGCTGCTTCAACTCGCCAAGACGCGGGCTAAGGTCCGGCGTGCGCATCCGCACCAACACATCCTTGGGCTGCATGCGGGCAACGGCGTAGCGTTCTTCCACCAGCGCATCGGGAATGTTGGGCACAAAGTCGGGATGGACCAGGTTGCTCACCAGCCGCTTTTGTTCGGCAAGATTGAAATCATCGCTGCCAAAGCTGGAGACCATCTTGGAGATGCCGGGCATCACGAAGTAGCTTTCGCGCTCGGCGACGCAGCCTGCGGCCATCAGGATGAGCTTGTCGGCAAACTCCGGATGATCGAGCGTCATCTGAATGGCGATGCCGCCCCCCAGCGAGTTACCCACGAGCGACGCCCGCTCCACGCCATGCTGACGCAAGGCTTCATAGACCGTGTCGGTGAACAGCTGGAGTGTGTAATCCAGCCCTTCCGGTTTGGACGACGCGCCATAGCCGATCAGGTCGGGCAGGATGACGCGGAAGCCCGCCTCAACGAACGCATCGATATTCTGCCGAAAATTAGAGGCACCCGATGCGCCGGGCCCGCTTCCGTGGAGGAACACAACCGCAGGGCCGCTGCCAGCTTCCGCGATATGAATATCGTATCCGCCGGTAACGGAATAGGTTGCCGTCCTAAGGTCTGCCATTTTTCGCCCGCCTTAGAGGAACATGAAGCTGGGCGGCTGGCCCTGCATTGTGCCAATAACGTCGGACGTCCGGTTGCCGGGATCATTGGCGACGTGCGCACGGCCGGCGTGGATGTCGAGCCACGGCTGGAGAATCTCACTCGACATGTAGATGGCCCGGCCACCGAGAAGCTGGACGATTTCATCCACCAGATCCGCGATGCGGCGCACCACGGTCGACGAGTTGTAGGTGAACAGGGCCCGCTTTTCCATCGGGATGGGTTTACCGCGACCGGCAAGCTCCATCAGCTCTTCAAAGGTGACCCGCAAGGTGAGTTCCATTTCGAGAACCTGCGCATGCGCCTTTGCAATGGCGGCGTGCAGGATCGGGTCTGCTTTGGATGCTTTGCCGGTGTTCGAGGACACGCGATCATTCATGATGTTGATCGCCGCGTTGATGGCAGCGCGCGCGCCACCAAATGCCGCTGTGGAAACGGAGCGGGTGAAGACCTGCGCCCACGGCAGGTTGTACAAAGGTCCGTCATTCACTTCCTGGCCCGGATTCTGGCAAAGGAAGCCATCGACGGAACGATGCGTCCGGTAATCCGGCACGAAAGCGCGGTCTACAACGACGTCAAAGCTGCCTGTGCCCTGCAGGCCAAATGTGTCCCATGTGCCTTCGATGATTTCGTAATCACTACGCGGCAGCAGGAAGGTCCGCATGTCGGGCGCACCGCCTTCTTCGGCGGGCGGGATCATCGCACCAAGAAGGACCCAGCCGCAATGGGTTGAGCCTGTCGAAAATCCCCAACGACCGGAGAGGTAAAAGCCGCCTTCGGTATGCTCGACCTTGCCAACGGGCTGATAAGTCGACGCGACGAGCATTGAGCTATCGTCACCCCAGACTTCGCGCTGTGCCTGATCGTGGAAGAGGGCGAGCTCATAGGGGTGGCATCCGACAACGCCGTACATCCAACCTGTCGACATGCAGCCTTCGGCCAGAAGCTTCTGGACGTCGAAGAAGACATTGGGATGCATTTCATAGCCGCCCCAGCGCTTTGGCTGGAGAATGCGGAAGAAGCCTGCTTCCTTCATCTCGGTGATTGTTTCCACCGAAACGTTGAAATTTTTAACGCATTGCCGCGCCCGGGATTTAAGTGTCGGGATCATCGCACGGGCGCGATCAACCAACTCTTGTGGCGATGGGACAGGTCCTGCTTGGGTCTTTAGTGAAACGACGCTGGCCATGGCGAGCCTCCTCTTCCTGATATAGTCCCGACTCGCTTCGTGAGCGATAAGGGCATTCGTAATTTTTTTTGTCATTGAATACGCAAATCGTCAATTGAAAACGGGTGAACCATGCTTTAATGCGTAATTTATTGGCAGGCTCTCCGCGATTCAGTGGTTGCCGCCAGAGGGGATGCAAGCGATTTTGGTCCAGCAGGTATCATACGACTTCTCGGGGCAAGTGGCGATTGTCACGGGCGGCACAAGGGGGTTGGGCCGTCAGATCGCAGTGCGGCTCGCAGCGGTAGGCTGCTCGGTCGCGGTATGTGGCCGGAATGCGCCAGATGATTTGCCGGAGGGCGTCGTATTTTACCAGGCAGACATCCGTGATGCAGATCAGGCCAAGGCCTTCGTTGATGCCGTTGCCGCACGCTTTGGTCGCCTCGACATTCTCGTGAACAATGCAGGCGGTTCGCCACATTCCGCAATTGAAAGCGCCAGCCCTCGATTTATCGACGCTGTTTTGAAGCTCAATCTTGTTGGGCCACTATATATGGCGCAGGCTGTGTATCCGCACATGAAGGCGCAAAAGGGCGGCAGTATTGTTAATATTGCCAGCGTCTCTGGTGCGCGCCCGTCCCCTGGGACGACTGTGTATGGCGCCGCCAAGGCTGGGTTGCTTAATCTCACGCAAAGCCTTGCGCAGGAGTGGGGTGCGGATGGCGTGCGTGTGAACGCAATCATCGCAGGCCTCATGATCACAGAGAACGCCGAAGAGACCTACGGCGATGCAGAGGCGCAAGCCGCCGTCGGGCGATCGATGCCACTCGGTCGCATGGGCGAGGGGGGTGATCTTGCCGGTGCGGTGATGTGGCTAAGTTCAAGCGATGCCGCCTGGGTGAGTGGCGCGCGGTTGCAGGTCGATGGTGGCGGTGAGCGACCTTATTTTCTTGATTTGGTAAAGGGAGGCTAAGGCCGATGGGCGTAAAGGCGCTTGGCTATGTCGTTATTGAGACGGCACAACCTGAAAAATGGGATGAGTTTCTGACGCAGGTCGCGGGTGTCATGCGGGCAGACGATGCTTCGGATGGCGCTGCCCAGTATCGGATTGACCAACGGCCGTTCCGATTCCGCCTTGAGCCGTCCGCGCGCGAGTGGTTTGCGGCGGCAGGCTATGAGGTTGCAGATTTGGCGACGCTTGAGGCTCTGGCCTCGGCCATCGCTGCGGCTGGTCGTCCTGTTGAACAGATGTCGACGGATATGGCTGCGCTGCGCGGCGTTGAGCACGGTTTCCGCACAAGCGACCCTGCCGGCAATGGCCTTGAATTCTATTGCGGAGACAGCGTCACTGACGCGCCCTTCGTCTCTCCTCAAGGCGTTTCCCACTTCATAACCGGTGAGATGGGCATGGGGCATGCCGTGTTCTCCGCGCCGGATTTTGATGCGACCGTTGCTTTTTACTGCGACGTCATCGGCTTTCGCCAATCAGACATGCCGCGCTTCAACCTCTTTGGTCCGGATGGGCCATCGATGGGCTTTGCCTTCCTCCATGCCGATAATGGCCGCCATCACAGCATCGCCTTTGGGGAAGGGCCGGTTCCGCCATCGGGTGCCGTGCACATCATGCTTGAATATCCAGACCTCATCGAGGTCGGGAAAGCGCATGACCGCATGAAGCAGCTTGGCTATCCGGAATCGGCGACGCTCGGACGCCACTATAATGACGAGACGACTGGCTTTTATGTCCAGACACCCGGCGGGTTCGACATGGAAATTGGGTATGACAGCCTTGTGATTGATCCGGACGCCTGGGTCACAACGCGTCATGAAGGCATCAGCATCTGGGGGCACGAATGGGCCTGGCAGAAGGCCATGAAGGAAGCGCAATCCTAATGCTCGATAAACGTATGACAGCGGCGGACATCGTCGGCCAATTGTCTGATGGGATGACCATTGGGATTGGCGGCTGGGGCCCACGGCGCAAACCGATGGCACTGGTGCGCGAACTTCTCCGTTCTAACCTGAAGGACCTCACCATCGTCGCTTATGGCGGCGCTGATGTCGGGATGCTGTGCGCAGCGGGCAAGGTGAAGAAGGTTGTCTTCGCCTTTGTGTCGCTAGACGCCATTCCGCTTGAGCCTTGGTTCCGCAAGGCGCGCGAAGCTGGACAGCTTGAGGTTCTGGAAGTCGATGAAGGCATGTTCCAATGGGGTCTGAAGGCTGCGGCTTTCGGCCTGCCATTCCTTCCAACCCGCGTTGGCCTCGGCACAGATCTTGCCGCTCTTGGTGGCCTGAAAACCGTCACATCGCCTTATGCAGATGGGGAAACGCTCATCGCCATGCCGGCGCTGAAGCTGGATGCAGCGCTGATCCACGTCAACCGGTCCGACTGGCGCGGTAACGTGCAGGTCTTTGGTCCGGACGTCTATTATGATGAGTGGTTCGCCAAGGCCGCCGCGAAAACCTATGTGAGCTGCGAAGAACTGGTCGACCGCATGGAAGACCATTATCCGGACGATGCGCAGTTTAACCTGTTCGAACGCTGCTTCGTGACGGGTGTCGTTGAACTTTCGGGTGGCGCGCACCCCAGTTCGATGCCCCCGCATTATGGTTGGGATATGAAGGCCTTCAAGGCCTATGCGGATGCCGCAAAAGACCCGGGTGACTGGTCCGCGGTTGCAGATCGCTTCGTCGGCGCGACTGAAGCGGACTATTTGAATTCCATTGGCGGAAAGGAGGCGGTTGCGGCTCTCCCGCTGCCGATTTTCTGATGACTGACGTTACTCTCGCAGAACTTTGCATTTACGCAGCCTCCGAAGCCTTCCGCGGTAATGGTGAAATCGTTGCGACCGGCGTTGGCCCAGTGCCGCGCCTTGGGGCCGGCCTTGCCAAGCTGACGCACACTCCGGAACTGATGATGACCGATGGCGAATGCTATCTGGTCGAACAGCCGGTGCCACTGGGTCCGCGCAACTATGATGATCGCAAGAAGGCAGGCTACCTGCCATTCTCGCGCTTCTTCGATAGTGCGGTGTGGACCGGGCGTCGCCATGCGATGGTCACGCCAACGCAGATTGACCGCTTTGGGCAGATCAACCTCTCCCAGCTCGGCGGGACACACAAACAGCCCAAGACGCAGATGCTCGGCGTTCGCGGTTTCCCGGGCAACACCATCTATCACCCGAACAGTTTCTTCTTTCCATCGCATACAACGCGTGTCTTCGTTGAAGGCGAAGTCGATATGGTCTCGGGCGTTGGCTACAACCCTGCCAAACGCATTGCTGGCGGCAATTACAGCGGCGTCGCGCTGAAAAAGATCATCACCAACCTTTGCGTTATGGATTTCGGCGGGACGGACAACGCTGTCCGCGTCGTCTCGCTTCATCCCGGCGTGACGTTTCAGGAGGTCCAGGCCGCAACCGGCTTCCCGCTGGAAAAGGGCGACCTTGTCGAAACCCCATTGCCGGATGCCGACGCACTCGCGATCATCGCGCAGCTTGACCCCCACAATATCCGGGCAAGCGTGATCAAAGACAATCCGCCCGCCCAACGGGTGAGCTGAGGAGAGGCTGCACATGAGCGATCTGGTTACACCCAAGAGCGTCGACATTAATTATGAGACAGAGACGCCGATCCTTTATGAAGTGATCGATAACGTCGCCTGGATCACAATGGACCGGCCCGCCTTCAACAACGCGCAAAATGGGCAGATGACCTATGCGTTGGACGACGCCTTCAACCGGGCGGTGAAGGATGATGCCGTGCGCTGCATTGTGCTGGCCGGCAATGGCAAGCATTTCTCCGCCGGGCATGACATCGGGACACCGGGCCGCGATCTTCATCATGAATTTGAAAAGCGCCTGATGCTGGCGCCGCACACGAACAAGCCTGCGGCCGAGCTGCTCTACACGCGTGAGCAGGAGCAGTATCTGGGCATGTGCCGCCGCTGGCGCGACATCCCGAAGCCGACCATCGCGATGGTGCAGGGGGCCTGCATCGCAGGCGGCCTGATGCTCGCCTGGGTGTGTGACCTGATCGTAGCTTCGGAAGACGCCTTCTTTCAGGATCCGGTCAATCCGCTGATGGGCATTCCCGGCGTCGAATATTTCGCCCATGGCTTTGAACTTCCCACGCGCGTCGCAAAGGAGTTTCTGCTTCTGGGTGAGCGGATGAGTGCGGAACGCGCTTATTCCTTCGGCATGGTCAACAAGGTCGTCCCGCGCGATGATTTGCGGGAAGCTACAACTGCTTGGGCCAATAAGCTCGCCAAGCAGGGCCGCCTCGGGAACTGGCTGACCAAGCAGTCGATCAATCATGTTGAGGAACTGCGTGGCAAGCGATCCGCCATGGATACCGTGTTCCACATGCACCACTTTGCCCATGCCCAGAATGATCTGGTCACAGGTGACTCGATTGGCGGCGTCAGCGGCAAGTCGGCTGCATCGGCGAACAAGTCGGAGGCCAAATAGGCCTGATGTCAGATGTTCTTGCCACGGCGTTGACGAAGCGGCTGGGTTGCCGCCTGCCGGTGATCCAGACCGCAATGGGTTGGGTCGCTAAGCCTGAGCTTGTGGCAGCTTCAAGCAATGCCGGAGCGTTCGGCTTTCTCGCTTGCGCCGTCATGACGCCTAAAGAGGCGGGCGAAGAAATTGCCCGCCTGCGCGATCTGACGACACATAATTTCGGCATCAATTTCCATAGCTTCCAACCAGGAGCTGCGGAGATTGTTGAACTGATCCTCAAGCACAGCGACCGGGTGAGCGCCGTCAGCTTCGGACGTGGGCCAGACGCCAAGATGATTGGCCGGTTCCGCGATGCGGGCATCCTCTGTATCCCGACCGTCGGCGCCGTGAAGCACGCGGAAAAGATGGTGCAGCTCGGTTGCGAGATGGTCACGGTTCAGGGCGGCGAAGGCGGAGGTCATACTGGCGCCGTTCCAACGACGGTTCTCCTGCCGCAGGTGCTGGATGCTGTTGATGTGCCGGTTGTCGCGGCGGGTGGATATGGCGATGGCCGTGGCCTTGCGTCCGCGCTCGCTTTTGGTGCGGCCGGAATTGCGATGGGCACGCGTTTCTTGATGACCGCAGAAAGCCCGGTGCCGACAGCGCCAAAGGCCGCCTATGTGAAGGCCGGGACAGGCGACATCGCCGTTTCGACCAAAGTGGACGGCATTCCGCAGCGCATGATCCTCAACCCCTTGCTCAAGCGGATCGAAGGTTCTGGCAAGATCGCGATGTGGGCGCGCGCCATGGAAGCCGGGCTAGAGATGAAGCACCAATCGGGCATGAGTTGGGGGCAGGTGCTCTCAACCGCGCGTAGCATGACTTCGCATGGCGAAATGCCGCTTGCCCAGGCTATGATGGCGGCCGCCGCACCGATGATGATCCAGCGCGCCGTCGTGTCCGGCGATGCCGAGCATGGTCTGATGGCCACGGGCGTTGTCGCAGGTCGCTTGAAGGATCTGCCAAGCTGCGCAGACCTCATGACCTCCATCGAAACCGACGCGCGCGCCCGTATTGCCGCGCTGACCGCAGGGAACTGAACGCCATGCCCATCACCACTGAAATCCGTGACCGCATCGCGGAGATCGTCTTCGACGTGCCGCCCGTCAACGCGTTTGATAGCGAGACGTGGATGAGCCTTCCTGCCATCATCACGGCCGCTGCCAGCAATCCGGAGGTCAACTGCGTCCTTATCCGCGCAGCCGAGACATCGCGCGGCTTCTGCGGTGGCGTCGACATCAAGGAGATGCAGGCGCATCCGGAGCGGATCACGATCCTCAATCGTGGCAACTATCTGACATTCAAGGCGATCCGTGACGCGGAAGTGCCGGTTGTGGTGGCAGCGCACAAGTTTGTGATCGGCGGCGGCATCGGCATTTGCGGTGCCAGCGATACAATTATTGCGGCGGATGATGCCTTCTTTTCCCTCCCCGAAGTGGACCGCGGGGCCATGGGCGGGGCGAGCCATTTGTCGCGTATGTTGCCGCTGCACAAGGTCCGCGCGGCGTTCTTCACCGGCGGCAACATCCCGGCAGAAGAAGCCTATCGCTTGGGCGCTGTCGAGAAAGTCGTCCCGCGTGACAAGCTGGTTGAGGAGGTACAGGCTTTCTGCGCCGTGATCGCGTCCAAGAGCCGCAAGGCGCTGGTGATTGCAAAGGAAGCGCTCAACGGGCTTGAGCCGCGCGATGTGGATCGCGGCTATCGCTGGGAGCAAGGCTTCACGCTCGAAATGTATATGCATGAGGATTCACAAAAGTCCCGCGATGCCTTTGTTGAGACGGGCAAGGCAGCCAAGTTCTGATGCATCTGGAATATACGCCTGAACAAGATGCCTTCCGCGCCGAGGTCCGCGCGTGGATGGAAGCGCATGTGCCGAAGGAACCGCTCGTCACGCTGGAATGCCGCGAAGGCTATGACCAGCATGTCGAATGGGAACGCACGCTCGCCAGCGGCAACTGGGGCATGGTCACATGGCCTGAAGCCTATGGCGGGCGCGGGCTGGACCTGATCCAGTGGCTGATTTTCGAGGAAGAATATTTCCGTGCCGGTGGCCCCAATCGGGCGAACCAGAACGGCATCTTCTTGCTCGGCCCGACGATCATGGAATTCGGCACCGAAGAGCAAAAGAAGCGCTTCCTGACGCCGATGGCGAAGGGTGAGGTGATCTGGGCGCAGGCTTGGTCTGAACCGGGGGCTGGTTCGGACATGGCGGCGATATCCTCCAAGGCCGTCCGGGACGGTGACCACTATGTCATCACCGGACAAAAGACCTGGTCCAGCCGAGCCGCCTTTGCGGACTGGGGCTTCGGCATGTTCCGGACCGACCCTGAAAGCAAGCGCCACAAAGGGCTGACCTTCATCCTGTTCGATATCAATTCGCCGGGGATCACGCGGCGGCCGATCCGGCAATTGCATGGGGATACGGGCTTTGCCGAACTCTTCTTTGATGAAGTCCGCGTGCCGGTTGAAAACTGTCTGGCGGGCGAAGGCGAAGGCTGGAACGTGGCCATGGCGACGGCAGGTTTTGAACGTGGCTTGATGCTGCGCTCTCCCGGACGTTTTCAGGCGACGGCAAAGCGGCTGGTCGATCTCTATCGCAAGCACGAGGCAGAGGCCTCACCGGCGGCGCGAGAAGCGGTGCTGCAGGCGTGGATGTCTGCGCAGGCTTATGCCTACAATACCTATGCGGTCGCGGCCAAAATCATGGCCGGCGGCAAGATCGGCGCAGAAGCCAGCCTCAACAAGATTTTCTGGTCCGAACTCGACCGCTCGATGCACCGCACGGCGATGCAGCTTTTGGGCGCGCATGCGGAACTCAAGCGCTTTGATGATGGTTCGGTGAACCAGTGGCTGGAAGGGTACATCTTCTCGCTTTCCGGCCCGATCTACGCCGGATCAAACGAGGTTCAGCGCAACATCACGGCCGAACGTATGCTCGGGCTGCCGCGCGTGGGAGCAGGCTGATGGATATGTTGTTGACTGAAGACCAGTTGGCGCTGGCAGAAACCGTCCGCGACTATCTGGCCGGGACGCATGGACCAGAAGTGCTGCGCCGTTTGGATGCCGATGGAAATCGTGATCCCGCAATCTGGCAGGGGCTCGTCGATATGGGGCTGACAGGTCTGCTCGTGCCTGAAGCACAGGGCGGCCTTGGCATGGGGCTCGTTGATGCAGCGTTGATTGCGGCGGAATGCGGGCGTGCCTGCTTGGCGGAACCGTTGGTCGACACCGCCTTTGTCGGTGTCCCGTGGTTGCTGGCGCAGGGTAAGACCGATCAGCTTGCCGATGTTGTGGCGGGGCGCGTCACGCTGCCGCTGGCGCATGCGATCAATCCATGGGTTGCGGATGGCGAGGGGGCAACGCTCAAGAGCGTTGATCCGATGCGAAATCTGGCCGCTTCGGCAAATGACAATGCAGACCCGCATCTCCTCAATCTCGGCGCATTGATGTCGGCAGCGCAACTCGTCGGTCTCGCCGATGCAATGCTTCATCTTGCCGTTGAATATGCGAAAATCCGGACGCAGTTTGGCCAGCCGATTGGCGCATTTCAGGCGATCAAGCATCAGCTTGCGACCTGTGCTGTCGCCATTGAATTTGCAAAGCCGGTCATCTGGCAGGCAGCGCAGGCTTTGCAGGATGGACGCCCTTCGGCTGCGGTCCATGTCAGCCACGCCAAGGTTGCCGCGACCGATGCGGCAATGCTGACGGCCGAAACGGCGATCCAGGTGCATGGTGCCATGGGTTATACGTACGAAGTTGATCTCCATGTCTGGATGAAGCGCAGCTGTGCGCTTTCCGGAGCTTGGGGAACGCGTGCCTTCCATCTGAAACGTGTCGATGACGCTGTGCTGGGCGGCACGCTCGCAATCGGCCCCGAACACACTTTCGCCTGAGGACTGACATGGCTGAAGCCTATATTATCGACGCTGTGCGCACCCCCATTGGCCGCAAAAAGGGCAGCCTTGCGGGCCTTCACCCGGCTGACCTCGGCGCTCACCCCATCAAGGCGCTGGTCGCGCGGACGGGCATCGATGCCAATGCCGTTGACGATGTTGTCTGGGGTTGCTGCGATACAATCGGGCCGCAAGCGGGGGACATTGGCCGCACCGTCTGGCTCGTCGCGGGTCTGCCGCAGCATGTGCCCGGCACGACGATTGACCGGCAGTGCGGCTCGTCGCAGCAGGCGCTTCATTTCGCCGCGCAAGGCGTGATGTCCGGCACGCAGGATCTGGTCGTTGCCGGTGGCAGTCAGGCAATGAACGCCATCCCGATTTCGGCGGCCATGTATGCGGGGGAGCCTTATGGCTTTTCCAACCCCTTCAACACCTCGCCCGGCTGGATCGCGCGCTACGGGGACGGGCTGCTCAATCAGATCAACTCCGCAGAAATGATCGCCAATAAATGGGGTCTGTCGCGCGAAGAAATGGAGGCGTTTGCCGTTGCCTCGCATCATCGTGCGCAGGCCGCGTGGGATAATGGCTGGTTCGATGCCGAAGTCGCGCCGATGGCTGAGCTTGAGAAGGATGAAACGATCCGCCCACAGACCAATATGGAAGGTCTCGCCGGACTTCGCACCGTGCAGGAAGGTGGCATCATAACCGCTGGTATTTCCAGCCAGAATTGTGATGGCGCCGCCGCCCTTCTCGTCGCGTCGGAGCGGGCGGTGAAGGAGCATGGTCTCAAGCCCCGCGCCCGTGTGCACCACATTTCGGTGCGTGCGGACGATCCCGTCTGGATGCTCACGGCCCCCATTCCGGCGACCGAACATGCGCTCAAAAAAGCGGGTATGACGGTCAACGATATCGATCTGTTTGAATGCAACGAAGCCTTTGCCTCCGTGCCGATGGCCTGGATGAAGGAACTCGGCATCCCGCATGAAAAGGTCAATATTCACGGTGGCGGCATCGCGCTTGGCCACCCGCTCGGGGCCACCGGTGCCCGCCTGATGACCACTTTGCTCAATGCGCTGGAACGCACCGGCGGTCGCTATGGTCTACAGACCATGTGTGAAGGCGGCGGTCAGG
>JBBATS010000013.1:0-13783 GCA_040398625.1 Chakrabartia sp.
GACAAGGCCGAAGAAGCGGCGATGAATCGCCTGCTCGACGCCCTGACCGGCAAGGATGCGTCCACCGCGACACGCGACGCCTTCCGTCTGCGTTTTCAGGAGGGCCATCTGGATGCGACCGAAATCGAGATCGAAGTCGAAAACGCGCCCAACATGCCGTTCGAAATCCCCGGCGCGCCCAATGTCGGGATGATCAATCTGTCCGAGATGATGGGCAAGGCACTGGGTGGCGCCCCCAAGAAGCGCCGCAAAATGACCGTGCCTGCCGCCTGGGCCAAGCTGGTTGAGGAAGAAGCCGACGCCCGGCTGGATCAGGATGATGTTGCCCGCGTTGCGCTCACCGATGCAGAGGCCAATGGTATCGTGTTTCTGGACGAGATCGATAAGATTGCTGTGTCCGACGTGCGAGGCGGCTCCGTCAGCCGTGAAGGCGTGCAGCGCGATCTGCTGCCGCTGATCGAAGGCACGACCGTCTCCACCAAATATGGCCCGATGAAGACCGATCATATCCTCTTCATCGCATCGGGTGCCTTCCACGTCGCCAAGCCGAGCGATCTGTTGCCCGAATTGCAGGGCCGCCTGCCCATCCGTGTGGAATTGAAGGCGCTGACCGAAGCGGATTTCGTCAACATACTCTCGGACACACGGGCAAGCCTAACGACGCAATATTCGGCGCTGCTGCAAACCGAGGGCGTGACCGTGGACTTCACCGATGACGGTATCCGCGCCATCGCCCGGATCGCTGCTGAAGTGAACGAAACAGTCGAGAATATCGGCGCGCGGCGCTTGTCCACTGTGCTCGAAAAGCTGCTCGAAGAAGTGAGCTTTGAGGCAGAGGACCGGACCGGCACGACCGTCCTCATCGATGGACCTTTTGTTGAGGCGCAACTGGCAGAAGTCGCCAAGAATGTGGATCTGAGCAAATACGTCTTGTAGCGCAAATTCGTTCTTTATATGTTCCTTATGCGACGACTCGAAGGAGGACGATATGGGACGGTCAGGCGGATGCCATTGCGGCGCGGTGCGGTATGACGTTGAAGGTGAACCCCAGCATGTGGCCCTGTGCCATTGCAGCGATTGCAGGCGCAGCGCGGGGGCGCCGATGGTCAGTTGGGCCGCCTTTGCCGAGGACGAACTGAAACTGACGCAGGGGGAACCTGTAACCTTCAATTCGTCGGGGTCTGCCATGCGCAGCTTTTGCGGCACGTGCGGCACGGGGCTCTTCTATCGGAACGCGGAGTTTCTGCCCGGCATTGTCGATATCCAGTCAGTGACGTTGGACGATGCGCAGGCTCTGCCGCCCGGCGCACATATTCAGGTCGCCGAGCAATTGCATTGGATGGACAGCCTGGACGCTCTAACCCGGTTTGAGCGGTTTCCCGGCATGGAGTGACCCGACGACCCGACGGTCCGCCAACAGCATTGACCGGCACTTGAGCGCCTATGGATGACAGAGCGCCGCCCTTGTGCGAAGAGGGCGGGCTTTGACTGACGAACCAGAAATCCGCGCCCAAGCAATTACCAGCCACGATGTGGCGAAAGGTGCGGGCACGACGCTTTTGGCGCGGCTGGGCGCTGTGGTCGAGGTCGTGGCCCAACCGGTCTATGTCTGGCTGTTCGGGCTGGCCAGCTTTGGCATTTACACGGCGCTCTGGGCCGCGATAACGCTGGTTGAAACCATCGCAGACCTTGGCATGACGGCTGCTTTGCAGCGCACCGTTCCGCAAGCCACAACAGAACAAAAGGCCGTCGCCACGTTGCGCGCGGCGCTCATCATGGGTGTGCTGCCGTGCATTGCGTTGGCCGCTACAGCCTCGGTCTTTGCAGCTGATCTCGCGCATATCTTTAACGCAGCGGAGGGCGATGCGGAGCGGTTGAGTCATTTCATCGCGATCTTTGCTTGGGCCTTACCACTTTGGGCCTTTGTTGAAGTCGCAACCTCTGCCTTACGCGCCCGCCGGGTATTCGGTGCGGAAATCCGCCTCCGCCTCTTTTGGGAACAGATCGTTCGGCTCATCTGCGCCACTGGGTTTTGGGCCATGGGTTTTGGCACAATGTCTCTATTTTACGCGCATCTGGCGTCGCTGGTTGTCATTTGCGCTCTGTGTATCCGGCTCTTGAGCAGGAATTATGATCTCCGCCTTCTGGGCGCCGGGGCGACGGACGATCGCGTCTGGCATGGGACATGGATGGCCGGCATTTCCGTCATGCCCACCATTTTGACCGCACGGCTGTTCAGCGATGCGCCGACGCTTCTGCTCAATGCCCTGTTGCCAGGCGCGCAAGGCGCCATTGCCGGCGGACAATTTGCGCTGGTCCGCAAGGTCAGTTCGCTGGTGCAGACAATCCGGATCGCCTTTGCCTATGTGCTTGCGCCCCTGGCATCTGCCGCCTCAACGGGCGGAAAAGCCGCCGTTGAAAACATCTATGCCTTTTCAACACGCATCTCCTTGACGGTCGCCTTACCGGTCTGCTGCGTTCTGATTGCCGGTGGGCCTACGCTGTTGCGGGCCATTGGCAGCGGGATGGAAGGCGCCTTGCTTGCGTTGGCCTTGCTGCTGTTGGCCCGACTGGCAGAGACAGTGAGCGGCGCGGCCGCCCCCATCCAACAGGTCATGTCGCGCTATTCCAGCCAATATATCGGCAGCGCGGCGGGCCTCGCTGTATCGGTGCTGGTTGGTTTAGCGGTGATGCCCGAGGGCGGATTGACGGGCATGTCTCTGGCTGTGGCCCTCGGCCTTGTCACGACATCTGCCATTCCTGCTTGGCAAGTCTACCGGCAGCATGGCTTGTTGCCCTTTGGCCAACCCTTTGCGCAAGTCGCTCTGCGCGCCGTGATCGTCTCACTGGCAGGCTTCTTCGCGGCGCTTTGGGTCAACCTTTTGCCGATGGGGCTCGCGCTCCTGCTGCTATGCGGGATGCTGGTGGCAACATTGTGGACGGCAGGGCGCTGGGCGCTGCCCCTGTCCGACCGGGAAGCCCTTGGATCAGTGGGCCGCCGTCTTCGGTTAATCTAACCGCGTCTGAAAAATCTGTTCGGCGAGCACATGGTCGCTGACTTTATCGACATCAATCGCCGCTTCCGCCATCGGCATTGGAACGAGATGTGCGGAGAGGCCAAGCCTTTTCCCCGCCTTGCCAAGCGCCGTCGCCAAACCAATGGTCCGCGTGATGGCCCGAAGCGCGAGTAAGGGGCCAAAATGCAGAAAGAGCTTCCACGCCTTTTTACGGTCCTGTTCGGCCTCTGCCCATAGCTCCAGCGCGCCTCGCGCCCTATCACTGCGCAGTGCAAAGAGATTAGCACCCGACCAGGCTCCATCGGAGAAGCGCAGCCAGGTCCGCTTATTCCCGGGGTAAGCCGCGAGCATCGTTGCCCGTTCAACCATCGCCACCGCAACATCACAGCCGCTGGCTTCGGCCTGCGCGATAAAATGACGCGCCATATCCGGCGTCAGAAGGGGGTGGTCCGCTGTCGTCACCAGAACCGGCCAAGGTGCCGCAGGCGTCCCCGCATGGCGCAGAATGCTGACCGAAATACCATCGCTGCTGGCCAGAATGTCCGCCGCACCACCGGCCGCGACGGCCGCTGAAAGGGCCTCAGTATCTTGGGCGAGAACGACGATCTTCCCGATTTCGGCGACCTGGCTGAGCGTCCGGACGACATGTGCGACCATCGGCTCACCGCCGACAGGCACAAGCGCCTTCCACGCCACCCCGAAATGCGCGGCCATCGGATCGACGCCGGGGCGCTGCCCTGCCAACACGATGGCGGTCCATAGACGCTTGGGAGAGGTCACTTTTTGGCCTCAAAGCAGGTGTAACAAATAGTCATGGATGTTGCGATCTTCGACCTTGACCGGACAGTGACGAGGTTTTCGACCTACACGCCCTTTCTTCTTTTTGCAGCCTTTCATCGCGCGCGCTGGCGTTTGTTGCTGTTTCCGGTCTGGATTTTGGCCATGGCGGGCTATGTGCTCGGCATCTACAAACGCAAAGATCTGAAAGAGATTGGCTTTCGGCTGATGGTCGGTCGGCGCATCAAGGCGACGGAGTTGCAGCACGTCTCCGCAGAATTTGCCAAACGCATTGTCCGCCATAATCTTCTCACCGATGCCGTGGCGCGTGTGGAGGCGGAAAGATCAAAGGGTGCACTTTTGATGTTGGCCACGGCCTCGCCCGATTTCTACGCGCGCGAAATTGCTCTTCTGCTGGGCTTTGATTGTGTCGTGGCGACCAAACAGGCGCGCCTGCCCGAAGATTTCATCAGCTTTCGGATCAATGGCGATAATTGTTACGGTAAGGCCAAGCGCGAGATGGTTGAAGCGGCCTGCGCGGTCGATGATCGTCTCGGGCAGGCGAAGGCCTTTCGGTTTTATAGCGACAGCGCATCGGATGCCCCCACCCTTTTCTGGGCAAGCGACGCAATTGCCGTCAACCCCGGCAGTTCGCTGCGGAAACTCGCGTCCAAACATGGATGGGATGTTGTCATTTTCGCATGACCAAGCGTGTCTGTTTTCTCTTCAATCATGAAGATGTGCATCAAGTTGCCCACACGCTGCCTGTGGCGCTGGAACTTGCCGGCCAGAGCGCCGGTGTTGAGGTGGAGATAGCAGTTTCCACAGCAGAACAAGCGACCGCTGTCGAAAGCCTGATCCAAGCGCGTCCAATCGCCAACACACCTCTCGTCCGCCGCTTAGAACTCAGCCCATTGATGGAAGTGGCGACTTCTGCGCTCAACCGGATCGTCCCGGCCCGCCGGATCGCAATGTTGCGCCGCCACCTCGACTATTTCCAGTCGTTCGACGTGCTCGTCGTTCCAGAGTTTACCACCACCCTCTTGCGGTCGCGCTGGAAGCTGACACGGCCGCTCTTGGTCTGCATTCCGCATGGCAGTGGTGACCGGTCTGTCGGCTTTTCCGATGAACTTCGTTTCTTTGATCGGGTGTTGGTCGCGGGGGAAAAGACGCGCGGGCGGATGCTGGAACGCCACCCAATGATGGCCGATAAGATCAAAGTGTGCGGCTATCCCAAATTCGATGCGATGGACCTTACCCGCAAGCCGCGTCTGTTTGATGATGATAAGCCTGTGGTCGTCTACAACCCGCATTTCGATCCGCTCTTGTCGTCATGGTATCGCTACGGACTTCAGATTCTGGACTATTTCGCTGGGCAGAGCCACTATAACTTCGTCTTTGCCCCCCATGTGATGTTGTTTCGAAAGCTCATCCATGGGTCGCTGGAGCATCGCCGGCTACATGTCCGGGGGAAGGTGCTGCAGCGCTATTACGACATGCCACACATGCTGATCGACACGGGCAGCGCGCGGTCCGTTGACATGACGTACACCCTTGCCGGTGACATCTACCTTGGGGATGCCAGCAGCCAGATTTACGAATGGATCATCCGACCGCGCCCAGCCATCTTCCTCAATGCGCATGACGCAAAGTGGCAAGACGATCCGAATTACACGCATTGGCATTTGGGACGGGTCATTGACGATCCAAAGCAACTGGAGGCCGCACTCAGCCTCGATGAAGGCGAGGTCGCTCCTATGCTTGACCGTCAAAAGCTTGCCTGTGCCCAGACATTTTCATTTGCCGACACGTCTGCGTCGCTGCGGTGCGCCACTGAAATTCAGGCACTGCTCAAATAACCGCCCGTTAAAACCAGGGTTATCGAGAAGCAGGTTGGCGCCTTTCTCAATTACGGGGATAGTCCCCTTTTTTGGGGAGGCCCGCCATGTCGCATCTCACCTTTCATCTCCTGCCGCTAAGCTCTGCCATCCTGTTGACTATCGCCCTACCCGCGGCCGCCATCGCGCAAGGCAACCCGCAGCCAGCGCCATCAGTTGAGGATGTCATCACCCGGCCGCTGGCGGATGTGAATCTGAAGCGCAAAGATGTTCCGGCGGACCTTCTGGCCATTCAGGACAACCCTTATGCCTCCCCCGCATTCATCAATTGTGCGGGCATCATCTCTGAACTCGAAAAGCTGAATGCCGTGCTCGGCCCGGACTTTGATGAGGTGGAGGTCGATGAAGACGCGCGCAAGCGCAAGGAAGGGGTCGCCAATGCAGCAGGGGGCCTTGTCTCCAGCCTCATTCCCTTCCGCTCGCTGGTCCGCGAAATTTCGGGTGCGGGGCGCGCCGACCGGGATTATCGCGAAGCCCTCTATGCAGGCGTCGTCCGCCGCGGCTATCTGAAGGGATTGGGTGAGGCACGAAACTGTCCAGCCCCTGCCCGCCCGCTCCACCCGCTGGAGGGCGCGGCACGGGCAGCAGGGCAGGCAATCAGGGGCAAGGATGACGAATGAAGCGTCGCGGCTGGCAGCCGCAAAGTGGCGGTTGAAGCTAGAAGACTGCAACAACACCAGCGATTTCCGGGAGCTTGCCCGCAGGCGCCTGCCGGGCCCCGTCTTTCACTATATTGATGGTGCCGCCGATGATGAGGTGACGCGCAGGCGCAACACCGAAAGTTATGAAGCGTGCGATCTTGTGCCCAATGTGTTGGCCGGCGTGGCGGATATCGACATGTCGACCACAGTCATGGGTCGCAAGATTGCGATGCCGCTGTTCCTTTCCCCCACCGCCCTGCAGCGCGTCTTCCACTGGCAGGGGGAGCGGGCCGTCGCCCGTGCGGCTGAAAAGTTCGGGACCTATTTCGGCATTTCCAGCCTTGCGACTGTCAGTATTGAGGAAATCGGCGAGACGATTTCCACCCCAAAACTGTTCCAGCTCTACATCCACAAGGACAAGGGCCTGAACACTGCGATGGTCGAGGCGTGCAAGGTCGCCAAGTTTGATGCCATCGCGCTGACCGTCGACACGATCGTCAGCGGCAACCGGGAACGGTGCATGCAAACAGGCTTTACCTCACCACCCAAACTGACAGTGTCTTCAGCCTTCGACTTTGCCATGCACCCGCGCTGGACGCTCAATTACCTGTTGCGCGAGAAATTCGAGCTCTCAAATCTGAAGGACCATGTCCGCGAAGGATCACAACAGGCGATTTCGATCCAAGACTATTTCAACACGATGCTCGACACGTCGATGGACTGGAAGACCGCTGAAAAGGTCCGTGCCGATTGGGGCGGCGAGTTCTGTCTGAAGGGCATCATGTCGGTCGAAGATGCCAAGCGCGCCGTCGATATTGGCGCGACGGCCATCATGGTCTCCAACCACGGCGGTCGCCAGCTCGACGGGGGGCGCGCGCCATTCGATCAGCTGGCCGAAATCGTCGACGCCGTGGGTGATAAGCTCGACGTCATCTGCGATGGCGGGATCACCCGGGGCAGCCATGTGCTGAAGGCACTTTCTGTAGGCGCCAAAGCCTGTTCAGGTGGGCGGCTCTATCTCTATGCCCTTGCGGCCGCCGGACAGCTGGGGGTGGAACGGGCGATTGGCAAATTGCACGCCGAAATAGAACGCGGAATGCGTCTGATGGGCGCGCGCTCCGCGGATGATCTTGGGCGGGAAAACTTGCGCTATCGGTGATCCCCCCTTGGCGACGTCCGGGCTTCGTGCGAAGGTTCGTTGGATCCGGATTGGTTCAAGGCGGGGTAGCCAATGACAAAAGAAGAAGCCGGGACGACCGGACGGTATAAGGCGTTCATCAGCTATAGCCATTGCGACACGGCTGTTGCTGTCCGGCTCCATCGGCGGATGGAGAGCTATCGCCTGCCCCCAAGGCTCGTCGGAGCGCTCACACCACGTGGCCCCGTTCCCGCGCGGCTAACCCCCATTTTCCGCGACGTTGACGAGCTTCCGGCCGCAGATGACCTGAGCACCGAAATCAAGGCGGCGATGGCGGATTCAGAGGCACTCATTGTGCTGTGCTCCCCCGATGCGAAAGCCTCCCGCTGGGTCAACCGTGAGATTGAACTGTTCCGGGAAATGCATCCGGAACGACCAATATTGCCCGCTTTGGTGCGCGGGGATCTCGACAACGCCTGCCCGCCCGCACTCTTTGCACCCGGCCCTGATGGCAAAGCGCGAGAACCCATTGCCTCTGACCTGCGCGGGGATCAGGAACGTTTGGGACGGATCAAGCTGATCGCCGGGTTAACGGGCATTGGTGTGGACGATCTGGTGCAGCGGGATGCCCAGCGCCGATTGCGCCGCGTGATGGCCGTCACAGCCTCCGCCGTCATTGCTGTTATAGTGCTATCTGGCCTGTTGGTGGCTGCGGTCCGCGCACGTGCGGAGGCGGAACGGCAACAGGCTGAGGCGGAAGGTCTGATCGAGTTCATGCTGACCGACTTACGAGGGCGCCTTAAGGGGGTTGGACGGCTAGATGTCATGAACGCGGTCAACGCACGCGCAATGGATTATTATAGCGACCAGTCTTTGGCGGCCCTGCCCGACCAGAGCCTAGAACGGCGGGCCCGTATCCTTCATGCCATGGGCGAAGATGATGAGGCGCGCGGCGACAAGGCCGCAGCACGAGCCAAGTTCGCCGAAGCCCACCGCACCACATCCGCCATCGCCGCGCGACGCCCGCGCGACGCCGAAAGCCTCTTTGCCCATGCGCAAAGCGAATATTGGCTGGGATATATGGCGTATCGCAAGAAGGATTTGCGGACCGCGCAGGCCCATTTTCAGAGCTATGTGAAGCTGGCCGACCGGATGACCGCGCTCCGCCCCGATACAGTGCGCTACATCCGCGAACAGGGCTATGCGCAGGGGAATTTGTGCGCACTCTCGCTGACACCAAATGCCAAGGACTTGAAGCTGGCTGACACCGCTTGTGCCGCGGCTGTTACGGCCAAGGCGGCGGTTGTCAAACGCTCCCCTAAGGACGGGTCGGCATTTGCCGACCTTGCCAACAGCTATGGTTGGCTGGGTGATGCGCATGTGGCGACAGGTGCCCGATTAAAAGCGCGGCGCGCCTATCTGGCTGCGGCAAATGCCGTGAATCGCGCGGTCGAACTTGATCCGCAAAATCTTGATTATCGTGACGTTTGGGTCACCCGCCAATTCTCACTTGCAGAACTTGAGCGGGAGGAAGGACAGCTTGATGGTGCGGTGCGCCGCCTTCAAGCAGCCCGCCAGACTGTTTCCGATATGGTCGGGCGTGACCCTGCCAACCAGCTGTGGCGGGAAAGACTCGCGCAGATCGAACGCAAACTCGCGTCGCTTAGTAAAGTGCAGAAGGAGAAAGCGTAATGGCAAGTGCGATAGAAAAAACAATTATCCGTGAGATTGAAGCCAGCATTACCGGCAATAAGTTCCGGCTGGGATATAAGAACCCGCAGAAACCAATCGACATCTCACTAGAAGAGGCTGTTCGCCAGGTGGTTAGCGGCAAATTTGCGCCGACCGAAGCGCAGTGCGATGTTGAAATTGAACCGCTCAGCCTGAACTGCGCAGCCCCATCCAACATCATCTTCACCTTGTCGGATAAGGACAACTTCCAGTTTGCGACGGACGCGGACCCCATCCAGTTCAAGGAAGGTGCGAACAAGGACCGCTATGCCAATTTCTGTCGCGTGGCTCCCGATGGCACGAGCTACCCGTTCGGCAAGCCCTATGGCGGCAGCGCGCCTTGCAAGATGGTGACGTGCGAGGCGATCGCGCCAACCGCCAACTATGTTGACCGGTTCAACTTTGTCGTGGACGTCATCCATGAAAACAAGCCGGGCAAGAAGTCGCCACTGCGCCTTCTGATCGATCCCGACATCCGCAATCCCGGCGGCAGCGGCGGCTGATCGGCAACACACACGGAATGACACACCGCCAGGCACCACCCAGAAATCTCACGGCCATCCTTGCTTCGGCACGATCGGGCGCGCTGGACCATGCCTGGCGGCAATTTGAAGCGGCGGGTTTCGGGGAAGATGATCCCGATCCCGCCGTTCATACCTTGCGGGGTCGGCTGCTGAAGGATCGCGCGCTGCGTGCCACGATTGCCGCAGACCGGAAACACCTCTTTGCCGAAGCTGCCCGCGCCTATGCGCGCGCAGACGCGCTGGCGGCAGCCCCCTATCACCTGATCAACGTCGCCACGATGCGCTTCCTCGCGGGGGACCAGAGGGAAGCCGCCGCGCTCGCGGCCCAAGTCGTCGACCGGATCGACCATGGCGGCGACATCGCCGACACACCCTATTTCATCGAGGCCACGCGCGCCGAAGCCCTCCTCCTCCAGCGGCAGATCGACGCGGCGACGTCTGTGCTGCGTCATGCCATCACGCTGGGCTCCAGCTGGCAAGACCATGCCGTCACTCTACGCCAGTTGAACCTCATCTGTGAGGCGAGCGACCTGCCCTGTGGCTGGCTCGACGAATTCCGCCCGCCTGCAAGCCTCCATTTTGCCGGGCACCTGGGCGTGGCGGCAGATGATGATGCCCATGCGACGCTCACAACCCAGATTGATGACGTTCTTTCAGCGCACAATGTCGGCTTTGGCTTTGGCGCGCTGGCCGCAGGATCGGACATCTTGATTGCCGAGCGCCTGATCGCGCGGGGAGCAGAACTGCATGTGATGCTGCCCATGTCGCGCAACGCGTTTCGCGCGGCTTCGGTTGAGCCTTGGGCGGAAAATTGGGCGGAACGCTTTGAGGCCTGTCTCGATGCGGCGGAGAGCGTGCGGGAGGCCAGCGACGTCACCGGACGTTATGATTCCGTCGCCAACACGCTGGCAAGTGAACTCTCCATGGGCGCCGCCGTGCTCAACGCGGGACTGCTGGAGAGCGTCGCGGTCCAGTTGCTGATCTCGGATAAGGCAGCAGGGCCATTCGGCACGGGCAAGGAAACCGCGCGCGATGGAGAAACCTGGCGCGCGGCGGGAAGGACCCAGCACGTCCTGCGCTGGCCCCGCCAGATCGCCACGCCACCTGCAGGGGTGGGTGGGCCCGAAGAGCCGGGGCGCCGCGTGGCCGCGCTGTTGTTCGTGGGCTTTGCAGGGATTGAACAGGTCGGCGACGCAGACACCGGTCAGTTTGTCGAAGGTACCATCGCACCGATTGAGGCGGCACTTTCTTGCCTGCCGCACCCGCCCTTCCACATCAGCCGCCAGAGTGCGGGCTTTGCGCTGGCCTTCGACACGCCGGAGGATGCTGCCTTTGCCGCACTGCGCCTACGCGATGCGGACAGGAATGCCGCCCCTGTCAGTCTGCGGATCAGCGGGCATTATGGCATTGTGGTGCAGAGCGCCGCGGGGCTTTATGGCACGGCGAGCGCGCTGCCCGAGTGGATTGACCCCATCACCCAGCCGGGCGGCATCTTTGTGTCGGGCGATTTTGCGACGGCGCTCTTCGGACGGGTAACATCAGGATACCGCACAGAATTTGCAGGCGAACATCTACCCATGCGCGGCAATGCGCCAGTTGCGCTTTATGCGCTGATGGAGGGCTGAGGCGCCTTAAGCCGCAAAGCGGACGAGCCGGTCTCCGGCAGGAACATGGATCGCCACAATTGCCCCGATGCAGCGGACAATCTCCGGATGCGTGGCCGCCATCCCGCCAGTTAACGCCCCAAAGGACGGGAGGATGAGCTTGGTCACCCCTTCCACAAAACAGGGTCGCGTCACCCGCCTGCCGCGCGCCGCACCGCCATATTTGGGATGAAAATGGCCAGAGAGTTCGGGTCGGGGATCAGCCGGATCCGCGTGATGGCGCAGAACGATCCCGCCGAGATCCGCCTCTTCGACGATGCGTCCGCCGACAATATCCGGCAGCTTTTCGTCATGATTGCCGGTGATCCAGACCCAATCGAGTTGATCCGTCAGTCGCGCGAGCGTGGCACGGGCATCGGCCGGGAGTCGCGTCGCGCCGTCGCTGTCGTGGAAGTTGTCTCCAAGGCACCAGACCTCTTTTGCGCCCGATTGGGCCACGAGGTCGGCCACCGCTGACAAAGTCGCCATGCTGTCATGCGGCGGGAGCATTTGTCCGCGCGCGGCGAACCAGCTGGCCTTTTCAAGATGAAGGTCGGCCACGATCAGCGCGGCACGGGCGGGCCAGAACAGCGCCTTGCCACCCGCCACCTGAAAATCATGTCCGGCAAAATGCAGCGGCGGCATCACGCCTCCGGGGTGGACTCCGCGCCAGATTGCGCATCGGCATTTTCAAACCAGGCTTCAACCGGGCCGTTGAGCTTCAACAGCAAAGGCTTGCCGCGCCGGTCAACCGTCTTGCCCGCCTGAACGCGCACCCAGCCTTCGGACATGCAATATTCCTCAACATCATGGCGCTGGATGCCACGAAACTTGATGCCGACACCGCGACGCAGAACGTCAACGTCGAAATGCGGGCTGGACGGGTCGATGCAGAGGCGATCAGGAGGCGTATCAGTCATGTTGGCGCCTTTGCCGCAAAGTCCGGTGAGGTGCAATGACCGAGTTGCCCGCACTGGGGCGTAACCCATCCAGCCAGCCTCCAACTTTTGGCCATTAATTAATCGCTTAAATCGATCACTGTAAGCTGATAAAGTTATTGGATCGATGGATCAGAGCGCCCTAGTTGATGGTTTGCTTGGCACCCCGCTTGCCAAACCAACAGGAGAGCATAGTCATGAAATCACCCAAACTCGTCCTCGCAGCCTTGCTCGTCGCATCGTCTCCGATCGCGCTGGCGAGCGTCGCCCATGCAGCAGACGCCGCACCAACCGAACAAGCCAAAGAGTGGTGGCCCAAGAGCGTCGATCTGACAGCACTCCGCCAGCATGAGGCCGTGAAGTCCAACCCTTATGGCCCGGACTTTGACTATGCGAAGGAATTCGCCACGCTGGATCTCGATGCGGTGAAGGCCGACATCCGCAAGGTGCTGACAACATCACAGCCTTGGTGGCCCGCCGACTATGGCAATTATGGCCCCTTCTTCATCCGCATGGCCTGGCACAGCGCCGGCACCTACCGCACCAGCGACGGTCGCGGCGGATCGGACGGCGGCGAACTGCGCTTTGAGCCGCTCAACTCATGGCCCGACAACGTCAACCTCGACAAAGCCCGCCGCCTCGTCTGGCCGATCAAGCAAAAATATGGCCGGAAGCTTTCCTGGGGTGACCTCATGGTTCTGGCCGGCAATGTCGGCATGGAAGATATGGGCTTCAAGACACTTGGCTTTGCAGGCGGTCGCGTCGATGCATGGCAGCCGGATCTCGTTTACTGGGGACCGGAAGCCAAGGTGCTGATGGATCAGCGCCGTGACGCGAAGGGCAATCTGAAAAGGGGCCTTGGCGCCACGCAGATGGGCCTCATCTACGTCAACCCCGAAGGCCCGAACGGCGTCCCCGATCCGCTGGCCGCCGCGCAAGACATTCGCCGCGCCTTTGGTGCGATGGCGATGGCGGACGATGAAACCGCAGCACTCATCGCCGGTGGCCATACCTTCGGCAAGGCACACGGCGCCCGCAAGCCGGAGGAGTGCGTTGCAGCAGAGCCGGCATCGTCTTCCATCGAACAGCAGGGCTTGGGCTGGGCCAATAAGTGCGGCAAGGGTCATTCCGAAGACACCATTTCCAGCGGCCTTGAAGGTGCTTGGACATCCAACCCCGTTGCCTTCACCACCCAGTATCTCGACAATCTTTATGGTTTTGAATGGGTGAAGACCAAGAGCCCCGCCGGTGCCACGCAGTGGATTCCAAAGGACCCGGCAGCCGCCAATCTGGTCCCGGATGCGCACCGCAAGGATGTGCGCCACGCGCCCATCATGTTCACGACAGATATTGCGATGCGCGAAGACCCCGGCTTCCGCAAAATCACGCAGCGCTGGCAGAAGAACCCGCAGGAATTTTCCGATGCGTTCGCCCGCGCTTGGTTCAAGCTGACCGACCGCGACATGGGCCCGCAGG
>JBBATS010000013.1:13793-37161 GCA_040398625.1 Chakrabartia sp.
GCCCCGCGGGCCCGTTACCTCGGCAAGGATTCACCGCAGGCGACCTTCGTCTGGCAGGATCCCCTGCCCAAGGCTGCCTTTGGCGCGATTGATGCCACAGACGTTGCCGCGCTGAAGGGCAAAATTCTGTCCTCCGGCCTGACCACGCAGGAACTGGTGCGGACGGCTTGGGCTGCAGCCTCCAGCTTCCGCAGCACGGACATGCGCGGCGGCGCCAATGGCGGTCGAATTCGTCTGGAGCCGCAGAAGAGCTGGGAGGTCAACAACCCGGCGGAACTGACCAAGGTGCTTGGCAAGCTGGAAACCATCCGTGCTGACCTCAACAAGAGCACAAAGGGTGCAAAGCAAGTCTCGCTCGCGGATCTGGTGGTTCTGGCTGGCAATGCAGCGGTCGAACAGGCGGCCAAGGCGGCGGGCCATGACGTGACGGTGCCCTTCACCCCCGGTCGCGTCGATGCGACGCAGGCACAGACAGACGTCGCATCGTTCAATGAGCTCAAGCCAAAGGCAGACGGCTTCCGCAACTATTATGGTGCGGATGCCGATGTTGGCCCAGTTGAGGCCTTGATCGACAAGGCCGATAAGCTGGACCTGACGGTTCCGGAAATGACAGTGCTGTTGGGCGGCATGCGCGCGCTGGGTGCCAATGCTGGCGGCACGACCACCGGTGTGCTCACCGCACGCCCGGGGACGCTCAGCAACGATTTCTTCGTCAACCTTCTGTCGATGGACACTGCATGGTCCAAGGCAGCCACCGAAGGTCTGTACGAAGGCAAGGATCGCAGCAATGGCACGCTGAAGTGGACCGCCAGCCCGGTTGACCTTGTGTTCGGTTCAAACTCTGAACTGCGCGCCGTGTCGGAAGCCTATGCCGCTGACGACGCCAAGGATGCCTTTGTGAAGGACTTCGTTGCCGCCTGGTCCAAGATCATGGACGCAGATCGCTTCTAAGCCAGCGTTGAGACAGGGAGGGCAGTGCCAGTCACTGCCCTCCAACTCCCTTCCCCAAAAACCGGAAAAGACTCATGCGTGTAAAAGCGTTCAGCTTGGTTGCGGCCAGCTTCATGGCGACATCGGCAGCAAATGCGCAGACGGTGTCCGCCCCCATAGCTTTCGCGGTCTGTGCGGGCTGTCATTCCGTCCAGCCGGGAAAGACGGCCTTCGGCCCCAACCTCGCTGGACTAGCCGGTCGCAAAGCCGGATCGGTCCCCGGCTATGCCTATAGCCCGGCGCTCAAAGCATCTGGGTTGACTTGGAATGCCGCTACCCTGGACCGTTGGCTGAAAGGCCCCCAGCGCCTTGTGCCGGGCACGCGCATGCCCTTCCCCGGCATGCAGGACGCCAAAGCGCGCAAGGCTGTCATCGGGTATCTTCTGACCCTGCGGTAAGGCGGAGCTCCTCTCCACCAACCGCTCGCCCTTAATCAGTGCTTCATGTGTTCGGGCATGCCCAGTGCGTGCCGCAAGATGCCGTCATACACCAACAGCGCGGCCCGCGCCGCATCGTCAAACTCGCTGCCCGACGCCTCGAAGACGACGTCAAGCGCCTCGTTGAGTTTGCGATAGAAATCATCAGCGGTCATGCCAAGATCATAGATCGACCCCATATTTCCTCCTGCCCTTCACTCTTATAAGTGACGGCAATTAAAGGACTTATGCCCTGCCGGAGGTGTGACGGCGATCACAGTTTGCGCGACAACCGCGGCCAAATTGGCGGCAATCAAATCTGACGTTCTCTCTAGGAACAATGCGCGGCAGTCGTCCCCCGCCGCTGATCGCCCAGACCATATTGCTGGCCCCACATGCCGGAGGGGCGACCCATCGCCCTAAAACTTGGCTGACGTCTTCAGAAGTTGGTGGACAGGGCTGGATTCGAACCAGCGTACGCTTGCGCGGGCAGATTTACAGTCTGCTGCCTTTAACCACTCGGCCACCTGTCCCCAGGCGTCACATCGCGGCGGGGCCACCGATGCGAGAGGTGGCCCAATGGCGAAGCGACGCCGCGCTGTCAATCATCAGTCGTGGATTGCCAGCCATTCTTCTGAGGACGCGCGGTTGGCGCGCAGGCTGTTGGCCGGATCATTCGGGTCCTTGTAGCCGATCGACATGCCCGTCCACATAATGCGGTTGTCCGGCAGGCCGAGGAAGCTGCCGATGGTCTTCGGGTAAACCGCCCAACATTCCTGCGGGCAGCTGTCCAAGCCCGCTTCGCACAAAAGGAGCATGATCGAATTGAGCAGCGCGCCGGCATCTGCCCATTGCGGCAGGCCCATTTGCCGGTCGAGCGAGATAAACAGACCGACAGGTGCGCCAAAGAATTGGAAATTGCGTGCGAACCACATGGCGCGCGCCTTTTTATCTTCACGCGGGATGTTGAGCGCACCGTAGAGCATCTCGCCCACTTCGGCCCGGCGGCCTTCCCAGGGGTCTGTCAGCCCTGCCGGGTAGATGGCATATTCGGGCATTTCGCTTTCGCGGTTGGCGATCTTATCCGCCATGATGCCTTTAAGCTTCGCCATCGAATCACCTTGGACAATGTCGACGTGCCAGGGCTGGAGATTGCCGCCGGAAGCGGCGCGGGACGCGCGCTCCACAATGTCCTTCACCAGCGCGGGATCAACCGGCTTGTCGAGGAAGCCCCGGACGGAGCGGCGATAGTCAACGGCTTCTGAGACGTTCATGAATATACTCTCCTGTCCTTGGCCTATCCTTGGCCTATTACTGCTGTCAGGTGTTGCAAGTTTCCCTTGCCGTAAACGTCAAACTGGGCAAGTGAAATTGGGAATCACCCCCTTTGGAGAGGAATCAGAACATGGCCACTGCCTATATTGTTGATGCCGTCCGCACCGCTGGCGGCCGCCGCAACGGGAAGCTTGCCGGTTGGCACCCCGTCGATCTTGCCGCAGCGACGCTCGACACGCTTGTCGCCCGCACCGGCATGGATGGCGCGAAGATCGACGACGTCATCATGGGTTGCGTCACACAGGCAGGTCAGCAGGCGATGCAGGTCGGCCGCAATGCCGTGCTGGCTGCCAAGAACATTCCAGACAGCGTTCCCGCCGTCACCATTGACCGGCAGTGCGGTTCTTCCCAGCAGGCGATGCAGTTTGCAGCGCAAGCCGTCATGTCGGGCACGATGGACGTCGTGATCGCCTCTGGCGTGGAATCGATGACGCGCGTGCCGATGGGCTCCAACGCGATGTTCCACATGAAGGAAGGTCTCGGCCACTATAAGTCGCCGCGTCTGGACGAGAAATATCCCGGCATCATGTTCAGCCAGTTCATGGGCGCTGAAATGATCGTGAAGAAGCATGGCTTTTCCAAGGATGATCTCGACCAGTTCGCACTGAAGAGCCACCTGAACGCGATTGCCGCAACCAAGGCCGGACTGTTCAATGATGAGCTCGTCGTGCTTGACGTCGAAACCCCCGAAGGCATCATCCAGCACAATGTCGATGAAGGCATTCGCTTTGACGCGACGCTGGAAAGCATTGCGGGCGTAAAGCTGCTGCAGGAAGGCGGATCGCTCACGGCGGCTTCCTCCTCGCAGATCTGTGACGGATCCTCGGCGGTCATGATCGTTTCGGAAGAGGCGCTGAAGACTTATGGCCTCACGCCCATCGCCCGCATCCACAATCTGACGGTGACGGCGGGTGACCCGGTCATCATGCTCGAAGAGCCGCTGTTCGCCACCGACCGCGCCCTGCAGCGCGCCGGCATGAAGATCAGCGACATCGACGCCTATGAAGTCAACGAAGCGTTCGCCTCTGTGCCGCTTGCCTGGCTCAAGCACACAGGCGCTGACCCCGAAAAATTGAACATCCACGGCGGCGCCATTGCGCTTGGCCACCCGCTCGGCGCCTCGGGCACCAAGCTGATGGCAACGCTGCTCGGCGTGCTGAAGGCCAAGGGCGGCAAGTACGGCCTCCAGACGATGTGCGAAGGCGGCGGTGTTGCCAACGTCACGATTGTCGAACGACTGTAAAATCCAAAGCCCCTCCTCTTTAGGGGAGGGGTTGGGGGTGGGGCGGTAAAACCCACTCCCAAGTTTTTAAATCCCCACCCCAACCCCTCCCCTGAAGGGGAGGGGCTAACAGGAGTAAACCCATGAAACTCGATTCCTCCGTATCTGCCGTTGTCACAGGCGGCGCGTCCGGCCTTGGTGCGGCAACCGCCCGCGCGCTTGCTGCCAAGGGCGTGAAGGTCGCCATCTTCGACCTTCAGACCGAAAAGGGTGAAGCCATCGCCAAGGAACTCGGCGGCGTGTTCTGCGAAGTGAACGTGACCGACGACGCCTCGGTGGACGCAGGCTTTGCCAAGGCACGTGCCGCCATCGGTCAGGAGCGTATCCTTGTGAACTGCGCCGGTACCGGCAACGCGATCAAGACCGCCAGCCGTTCCAAGGAAGATGGCTCGATCAAGCACTTCCCGCTCGATGCGTTCAACTGGATCGTCCAGATCAACCTCGTCGGCACCTTCCGCTGCATCGCCAAGTCGGCTGCCGGCATGATGTCGCTGCCCGCCATGGAAGACGGTGAGCGTGGCGCGATCGTCAACACAGCGTCTGTCGCGGCAGAAGACGGCCAGATGGGTCAGGCTGCTTACTCGGCCTCGAAGGGCGGCGTCGTCGGCATGACACTCCCCATCGCGCGTGACCTTGCGAGCGAGAACATCCGCGTCAACACGATCCTGCCGGGCATCTTTGATACCCCGCTGCTCGCAGGCGCGCCGCAGAACGTGCGCGATGCGCTGGGTGCGACCGTGCTCAACCCGAAGCGCCTCGGTAACCCGGTGGAATATGCCAACCTTGCCATGTGCATGATTGAAAACGGCTATTTCAACGGTGAAGATGTCCGCCTTGACGGCGGCATCCGCATGGCCCCGCGTTGATCTGACCCGAACAAAGAGCCCCGCCCGTTTCAAGCGGGCGGGGCCTTTTTATGCCCAAACCAGCCCCGCACCGCCTCGATCCGTCGATCTATCCTGTGACCATGGTCGCGCAAACGCGCTTTCAGGACATGGACATCAACGGCCATCTCAACAACGTCGCCTTTGCGTCGCTGTTTGAAAATGCGCGGGTGCAACTGAACCGCAATGTCCGCCCCTGGGCCGACCGCCCGGACAATGAACGGACGATGGTGGCGGCAGTTGAGATCAATTACCTGCGCGAAGGCAACTTCCCCGCCGACGCGACGGTCTGTTCCGGCATCGGCCGTATCGGCACCTCCAGCTGGACCATCGAACAAGCCATGTTCCAAAACGGCCAGTGCATCGCCACCTGCGACACGGTGGTGGTGTGCCGGACGGACAATGAGGCGAAGCCGCTGCGGGCGGAAATTGTCGAGGGGTTGAAGCTGCAGATGGTGACGGCGGGCTAAGGCCAACACCGTCATCCTGAACTTGTTTCAGGATCCACTAGCATCAATTTAGAATGGCTCGCGCAGAGACGCAAAGGACGCCGAGGCAATGCGTGTTCTGTGCGTCAGGTGACCCCGTCCGTCGCTCCGCGCTCTCTGCGTCTCTGCGCGAACCTTTACACCGCAGTGTTCATGGATGCTGAAACAAGTTCAGCATGACGACAAGCTTACTCCGCGAAATTCGGCTTCCGCTTTTCCATAGACGCCATCACCGCTTCCATCTGGTTGGGCTTGCGGATGACCAGCACCTGCTCATCGCTTTCGGCCTGAAGCAGTTCGGCGTCGGTGGCGTCACCCATCAAGTTGCACAACCGCTTGGCGCCGCGAATGGCGTGGGGGTTCTTGTTGGCGATCACACGGGCCAGCTCCATCGCATGGGCGTGCGGATTGTCCGACACGTGCGTGGCAAAGCCCATCTCCTTGGCTTCCACGCCGTTGAATTCGCGGTTGGTGTAGATCATCTCCCGCAACACATCATCCGCGACCTGCGTGCGCCAGAGCGGCATTCCCGCAACGTCGGGCACAAGGCCCCACTTCATTTCCATGATGGCGATCCGCGTGTCCGGATGGACGATGCGGATGTCGGCAGCGGCCATGATCTGGCTGCCTGCGCCAAAGGCCACACCATGCACAGCGGCGATGACGGGCACCGGCAGTTCGCGCCAGCCCCAAGCCGCATATTGGGCGTTGTTGGCAATGCCGTGGGTGCGATCGGCCAGCGATCCGCCTGCACTGCTACCGCCGGGTTCACGATCAGATTGCATGCTCGACAGGTCTAGCCCTGCGCAGAAAGCGCGGCCTTCGCCGGACAGAACGACAACGCGCAGTCCCGACATAGCTTTGAGCGTTTCGACCGCCTCGACCAGCGCCGTCCATTGCGCACTATCCAGCGCGTTCATCTTGTCCACGCGCGTCATGCGGACATCGGCAATGCCATCTTCCAGCATGGTGATCGAAATGCGGTCGTTCATCATTATATCCTCTCAAGAACCCTTTTGGGGTTTCATCTCTTCAGTGCGGCCTCGACCAGCGGCAGCTGATCATTGCCGAAATACATATCCGTGCCGTCCACGAAGATCGTGGGCGAGCCATAGCCGCCGCGCGCGACCAGTTCATCGGTGTTGCCTCGCAGGCGCAGCTTATTGGCATCGGTGACGGAGGCCGCGCGGATGGCAGCACCATCCAACCCCGCCGCATCGGCAACCGCGACGAGCACGTCGGGATCGTCCAGATTCTCCTGCCGCCCGAAATAGCTTTCGAACGCCGCCGTCGTGAATGCTCGCAACGCCGCCTGATCGTCTTCCAGCGCACACGCCATCCGCATGGCGTTCACGCTCTTGGCTGGATGATAGACACTCGGGAAGTTCATCGAGACGTCCGCCAGCCGCGCCCAATCGGCGAGCACCTTCCAGCTGTGCTGGAGACGCCTGTTCCCCGCATCTTCGCGCGCGGCATAGACCGCCGGATTGACCGCGTTGAACACCCCACCGACGAGGATGGGCCGCAGCATCGCCGCCTCCCCCGTCCGCTCCAGCATCGGCCACAGATTGGCAAAAGCCAGCCGCGTCCAAGGGCTGGACAGATCAAAGAAGAACTCGACGCGCGCGCCGCTCACTTCTTGGCCTTTTCCCAATATTGGTCACGCAGCAGGCGCTTGTAGAGCTTGCCGGTATCGTGGCGCGGCAGTTCTGCCAGAAAGTCGATGCGGCGCGGGATCTTCACGCCCGACAGCTTTTCGCGCGCATAGTCGGTCAGTTCGGCGCGCAGCGCGTCATTGGCGTTGGCCATGTCGACCGGCTGGATGACCGCGATCACCTCTTCCCCCATTTCCTCATGCGGGCCGCCGATGACGGCGACGTCCTGCACCTTGGGATGGGTGACGAGGTGGTTTTCAATCTCCTGCGGGTAGATGTTCACGCCACCCGAAATGATCATGAAGCTCTTGCGGTCGGTGAGGAACAGATAGCCGTCCTCATCCATCCAGCCCACATCGCCGAGCGTCGACCAACCTTTGGAATTGCGGCTCGATTGCGTCTTTTCGTCGTCGCCGTGATATTCAAAAACGCTGTCGCTTTCGAAGAAGACCGTGCCTTCGCTGCGCGTCGGCAGCTCGGTTTCATTGTCCTCGGCCATGATATGGGCGATGCCCGTCACAGCCTTGCCGACGGTCCCGGCACCTTCCTTGTCTGCCAGACGCAGCCACTCGGCGGAGCCAACATAGGTGAAGCCATTGCCTTCGGACCCGGCATAATATTCTTCAAGCACCGGCCCCCACCAGTCGATCATCGCGCGCTTGACCGGCATCGGGCAAGGTGCTGCGGCATGGACCGCGCAGTTAAGCGACGAAGTGTCGTACTTCTTCCGAACGTCCTCGGGCAGTTTCAGCATGCGCACGAAATGCGTCGGCACCCATTGGCTGCACGTCGCCTTGTACTTTTCAATCGCGGCGAGTGCGCCTTCTGCATCGAACTTCTTCATCATGACGACGGTGCCGCCAATCTTGTGCACCGTCATCGACCAGCGCAGCGGGGCGGCGTGATAGAGCGGTGCGGGCGAGAGATACACACTGTCCGGCGTGAAGCGGAACAGGCCCATGGCAAGTGCCACAAGGCTGTTGGTCTGATCAATAGCAGGGTCTTCCGGAAGCGGAATGCGCACACCCTTGGGTCGACCTGTCGTGCCCGACGAATAAAGCATGTCCACGCCCGCACGTTCATCCGGCACGGGTTCTGCCGGCATCGTCGCCACGGCATCTTCAAACGAGCCATAGCCCTCAACCGGACCACCCATTGAATAGCGCTCCACCTGCGTGGACAGAAGCGCCGCCGCGCCCGAAAGCGCCCCCGAAATCACGAAAATTTTTGCGCCTGAATTTTCAAGGATATAGTCCGTCTCATCCTGCGTCAGCCGGGATGAGATGCAGACGTAGCGCAGACCCGCGCGCTGGGCGCCCCATGTGAGGCTGTAATAGTCGGGCGTGTTTTCCAGCATGAAGGCAACGACGTCTTCATGGCCCAACCCGCGCTGGCGGAAAAATTGCGCCACTTTGTTCGAGGCGTCATCGAGTTGGCGGTACGTGCGGGTTTCGCCCGTTTCTGCGACGATGATGGCCGGTTTGTCTGGATTGGATTGAGCGTGAACAAAGGGATGCATAACGGATGACAGTCCTCTCTCGAATTTTGTTCGATTCTTTATGCTTTACGTTTACGTTAGGCCCAAAGAGAAAAGCAACTGGCGTCCTTCACAGGGAACGCCCGAGCAAGTGGAGTGAACTGCGGCGCATGAATGAGTTTCCGCCCGAATTTGATCCGGCACGTCTAATCGAGACCATGTCGAGGAATGGCCATAACAAGTTGATCGGAACGCGTTATCACGGACATGGCGAGGGCTGGTGTGAGCTCGCTTTGCCTTATAGCGAGACATTGGTGACCGATATCGCCTCGGGCATTCTTGCCTCGGGGCCAATCTTCACGCTGATGGATATGGCGACAAGCCTGTCCATCTGGTTGAAAACGGGGACGTTTCAACCGCAGGCGACGCTGGACTTAAGAATCGATTATCTTCGTCCCGCCCGTCCCGGCAACACCGTCATCGGGCACGGCGAATGCTATCACGTGACCAAATCCATCGCTTTCATCCGGGGTCACGCCCATGATGGAGACCCTGACAAGCCGATCGCCCATGTGGCCGGCACCTATTTCTTTACGGCAAGCGCATGAAAACATCATTTTCGCCCTACGCCCAGACCATGGGCTTTGAAGAGCAACGCGACGCAGACGGACGCTTGGTCATCGCCATGCCCTATAGCGATGGCGTGCGCGGTCGCCCCGGCTTTGTGCATGGAGGTGCGCTTGCCGGACTTCTCGAAACCATCGCCTATGCGACACTGTCTGAAGCGCTGGGGGAGGATGACCGTCCGGTCATCAAACCCGTCAACGTCACCGCCACCTATATGCGCGGCGCTGTGGAAATGACGACCTATGCGCGGGCAACCATCGAGCGGCTGGGCAAGCGGATTGCCAATATCGAAGCCATCGCCTGGCAGGATGATATCAACAAGCCGGTGGCGATGGCCCAGATCAACGTGATGCTCGACCGAAGCCGGGGTTAGGCCTTCTTCCAGACACTCCGCGCCCAGAGCAGGATCGCGACGCTCACCGCTTCAATCACCATCGGCGGCGTGCCGCCCGGTGCGGGGCCATCAAGGGCAACCGAAACGAGGCGACCAAGAAGCGCGATGCCAAAGAGGAGCGCCGCGCCAACCGCCGCGCTGCCGCTGCGCTTCCAGACGGCATAGGCACAAAGGATGCCAATGGTCAGGAAGAAAGACCCGAAGTCTGCCCGCACGCTGACGCGTCCGATAAGGTTCGAGGCTTCAACAGCGCCCTGTAGTCCGAAACTGGCGGCCTGCGTCTCCAGATTCAGCCAAAAGCCAGCGCCCATTGCGCCAAAAAACAGCGCCATGATGCCAACCAAAACCCGTGCGACCATATTCATAATATTCTCCCCTTAAGCGTCGATGCTCGGCGAACCGATATTGGCGTGCGCCACACCGCCGTCGACAGTGATGGTATCGCCAACCACATAGTTGCCGGCGTTGCTGGCGAGGAAGATAGCGGCCGCCGCCATGTCTTCTGCAACCCCAATCCGCTTGTTCGGGATGTTCTGGGCAACCGCATCAGCATGGTCGCGCGCAGCACGGTTCATGTCCGACGCAAAGGCGCCCGGCGCGATGGCCGTGACGTTGATCTGGTCCTGAATAAGGCGCGCTGCCATGCGCTTCGTCAGATACAAGATCGCCGCCTTCGACGCGTGATAGCTGTACGTTTCCCAAGGGTTCAACCGGATGCCGTCAATCGAGCCGATGTTGATGACCTTGGCCGGCTGCCCCTTGGAGGCGGCGGCCTTCAATTGCGGATAGAGCGCCTGCGTTAGGAAGAAGGGGCCTTTCACGTTCAGGTCCATGACCTTGTCCCAGCCCACTTCCGGGAAGTCTTCAAACGGCGCACCCCAGGCAGCACCCGCATTGTTGACGAGGATGTCGAGCTTTTCTTCGCGTTCGGCAAAAGCGGCAGCCAAGGCCTTGCAGCCTTCAACCGAGGACACGTCCATCGGAAGAGGGATGCAGTTCGGGCCCAGTTCGGCGGCGGTTTCGTTGCACGAGTCCGCCTTGCGCGACGTGATGTAGACCTTCGCCCCTTGCGCGATGAAGCCTTCGGCAATGTGTTTGCCAAGGTTCTTCGACCCACCGGTGATCAGCGCCACGCGGCCCTCGAGCGAAAACAGCTTTGTAATATCCATCATCAATATCCGTTCATCTTCGCCAGCTTGTCGGCGTGGAAATAAAGGTCGCCAAACACTTCGTTCAGCGCACGGTCCCGCTTCATGTAGAGGCCGATGTCATAGGCGTCGGTCATTCCCATGCCGCCATGCATCTGCACGCCTTCACGCACCGCAAGGTTGGTGGATTTGGCCGCCTTGGCCTTGGCCGCCGAGACGAACATCTCACCACGCGGATCGCCATCGTCGAGCATGTGCTGCGCCTTAAGTACAATCGAACGCGCGCCTTCCATCTCCCCATAGAGATGCGCGGCGCGGTGCTGGAGCGCCTGAAACTCGCCAATGACTTTGCCGAACTGCTTGCGCTGCTTGAGATAATCGAACGTCATATCCATCGCGCCGGTGCCGACACCAACCAGCTCTGCGGAAGCGCCAAGTCGCCCGGCATTGAGCAGTGCGGTGAGCGGCGCCCAACCGGCATCGACTTCACCGATGACGGCATCGGCATCCACCTGCACGCCATCAAGCGTCACGCGCGCTGACAGGGAGCTATCAACCAGACGGTCCGCCTCGGCCGTCAGCCCGGCCGCATCGCGCGGCACGGCGAACAGGGTGATACCAGCTTCTTCGCCCGCGGCCCCTGCCGTTCGCGCCGAGACGAGCAGCAGGTCCGCCACATGGCCATGGACGACAAAGGTCTTGGCGCCGGTCAGCTTAAAGCCATTGCCGGAACGTTCCGCCTTAAGCGCGGTCGCCGCCGGATTGTGCTTCTTGCCCTCTTCCAGCGCGAGACCGATCACAGCCGCACCGCCCGCGATCTTAGGGAACCATTGCCCGCGCATGTCCGCACTTGCGGATTTCAGAGCTTCAACGGCGGCCACCGCAGTCGACAGGAACGGCGACTGCGTCAGATTGCGGCCAATTTCCTCAAGCACGATGCCGGCTTCAACATGGCCAAGACCAAGCCCGCCTTCGGCTTCGGGAATCAGGATGCCGTTCAGGCCCATCTCCGCAAATTGCGACCAGAGATCACGTGCAAAGCCGGTGGCGTCGTTGCTGTCCCGCAAAGAGCGCAACTGCTTGATCGATCCGTTTTCGGCCAGGAAAGGCGCAACGCTGTCTTTCAGCATCGCCTGATCTTCGGTGTGGTACAGTCCCATCGATCAGGCCCCCGGCATTTCGAGAATGCGTTTGGAGACGACGTTGAGCATGACTTCGCTCGTCCCGCCTTCGATGCTGTTGGCCTTGGTGCGCAGCCAAGCACGCGGACGGGCGCCGCCATTGGTGCGGGCACTTTCCCATTCGAGCGCGTCCGAGCCGCCTGCCGCCATCACGATTTCGTGACGCTTCTTGTTCAGTTCCGTCCCGACATACTTCATCAGGTTGGAATAAGCGGGGTGCGCCCGACCGGTCTTCCATTCATCCATGAAGCGTTCGGAATGGGCGCGGAAGGCGAGGTTCTCGACCTCGAACATCGCCATTTCTGCGCGCAGCACAGGGTTGTCGGCCAGCACATCGGCGTAGAAGGAGCCGAGCGAGGCCATGCCACCGTCGCCGCCCATGCCGGAGATCATCTCACGCTCATGGCCCAGCAGATATTTCGCGACATCCCAACCGCGATTGAGTTCGCCAACGATCTGGTGCTTGGGCACGGCCACATTGTCGAAGAAGGTTTCGCAGAAGGGCGAAGCGCCGGAGATCAGGAGGATCGGCTTGGTCGTCACACCCGGTGTCGTCATATCAAACAACAGGAAGCTGATGCCCTGATACTTGTCTTCCTTGTTGGTGCGGACAAGGCAGAAGATCCAGTCGGCTTTGTCGGCATAGCTCGTCCAGATTTTCTGGCCGTTGACGACCCAATGATCGCCCTTGTCTTCACCAAAAGTCTGGAGCGAGACGAGGTCGGAGCCTGAGCCGGGTTCCGAATAGCCTTGGCACCAGCGGATTTCGCCGCGCGCAATTTGAGGCAAGTAGTGAAGCTTCTGCTCCTCCGTCCCGAATTTCAAAAGCGCCGGGCCAAGCATCCAGATGCCAAAGCTGTTGAGCGGAGACCGGCAATTGAGCTTTGCCATTTCTTGGCGCAGTGCCTTGGTCTGTTCCGCCGAGAGTCCGCCTCCGCCATAAGCTTCTGGCCAGTCAGGCACAGTCCAGCCCTTGGCGGCCATGACATCCAGCCATTGCTTTTGCGCCGGCGACGAAAACACCCAGTTGCGGCCGCCCCAGCACACATCATCATCCGCCTTAACGGGCTGACGCATTTCGGGCGGGCAATTTGCTTCCAACCAAGAACGGGCTTCCTTCCGGAAGGTGTCGAGATCTGTCATCATCGTCTCCTATTTCTGGCGTCCTGTCTAAGTCGGCAGCGCGGCTTTACGCAAGCGTCAACTGCCACATCCTGCTTTCCGTAGCGGAAGTTTCGAACGCGTTGACCAAGCCGCTTCGGCCAGACAGGATGATGCCCAAAGACATAGGAGAGAGACATGAGATTCGCAGGCAAAACGGTCGTCATTACAGGCGCCGCATCAGGCATTGGCAAGGCGACCTGCCTGCTGTTCGCGTCGGAAGGCGCCACCGTCATCGCAGGCGATATTGACGCGGCGGGCGGCGAGGAACTGGCCGCGACCTCCAATGGCAAAATCTTCTTCAAGCACACCGATGTGTGCAACACTGCCGACATCAAGGCGCTGATGGATTTCGCCGCGGAAAAAACGGGCGGCATCGACGTCGTGTTCAACAATGCAGGCGCCGGTGGCGACAAGGCCCCCATCGAAGAAATCGAGCCTGAAGGCTGGGACCGGACGATGGACCTGCTGTTGCGGTCTGTTGCGATGGGCGTGCGTTATGCCGTGCCCCACATGATCGGGCGTGAAGGCGCCGCCATCGTCAACACAGCCAGCGTTGCAGGCTTGGGCGCGGGCTATTCGCCGACGGCTTATGCGGTTGCCAAAGGCGCCGTCATCCACCTGACGAAGGTCGGCGCGACTGATCTGGCCAAACACAATATCCGCATGAATGCGATCTGCCCCGGCTTCATCCAGACCAACATCTTTGCGTCATCGATGGACGTGCCAGAGGAAAGGCGCGACGAAGCGAACAAGATCATCTGGGAAATCTCCAACCACACCCAGCCGGTGAAGCGCGGCGGCCGCCCTGATGACATTGCGAACATGGTCGCCTTCCTCGCGTCCAAGGAAGCGGGCTTCATCACCGGCGCGCACTTCGTCGTCGATGGCGGCATCACGACGGGCCAGCCGCACAGCTGGAACCCAGAAGCGCCCGGCCTGTTCGACGCCTTGCAGGCCTATGTGGATGCGCCGCAAGGATGAGCCCCCCAGTTGAGGACAAGCTCCCGCTCAGGCTGAAGCTTGTCCACGGCATGGGCAGCATTGCCTATGGCGTAAAAGACAACGGCTTTTCGACCTTCCTCCTCCTGTTTTACAATCAGGTGTTGGGGCTGGAGGCGACGTTGGTTTCAGCAGCGCTCATGCTCGCGCTGTTCATCGACGCGTTTATCGACCCCATTGTCGGGCATATGAGCGACCGGACTTATACGCGGTGGGGCAAGCGCCTGCCCTGGCTTTACATCGCGCCGATACCGCTCGGCTTTGCCTGGCTATTGCTTTGGTCGCCGCCCGAAGGCGCCCATGGGCACATCTTCCTTTATCTCGTCTCCACGGCGGTTCTGGTCCGCGCGCTCGTCTCCTGCTGCGAAGTCCCCTCCGTTGCGCTCGTGCCTGAACTCACCCGCGATTATGATGAGCGCACCGGGCTGATGCGGTTCCGCTATCTGTTCGCCTGGGGCGGCGGGCTGCTGATGCTGTTTCTGGCTTATGGTGTGTTTCTTAAGCCCGATGCAGGACATGCCGTTGGCCAACTCAACCCTGAGGGCTATTGGAATTACGGGCTCTTCGGCGGGCTGCTCATTGCGCTGACTGTGCTGTTGTCGGCAGCGGGGCAACACAAGCGGATGGCGCGTCTACCCGATGCCCGCCCGGTCCCGACGAGTGTCGGCCATGCCTTTGGAGAAATCAAAGAGTCGCTGTCCAATCGCGCTTTCCTTATCTTCGCCTTGGCAGCAGGCCTTGCCGTCATCAGTCAGGGTACGACCTTCTCGATCTCCAATTACCTCTATCTCTATGTCTGGCAGTTCAACCAGACAGCGTTCGGCTTTTATCCTGTCGTTCTTTTCTTGAGTGTGGTCGCCGCGTTTTTCCTCGTCATTCCGCTCAACCGCAAATGGGACAAACCACATACAGCCGCTTATGCCGCAATCGCCGGTGTTGTCTTATGGATCGCACCGTTTCTGCTGCGGTTGGTCGATCTCTGGCCGGAGATTGGCTCAACGGCTTCGACGTTGGGCGTGTTTGCCTTCTTCTTCCTTGCCAACGCCCTTGGGGTGACGGTGATGATCTCAGCTTCATCAATGATCGCTGACATTGTGGAAGATGCACAGGTCAAGACCGGCAGGCGCACCGAAGGCATTTTCTTCGCCGGAAATTTCTTCATCCAGAAGTGCGCAACAGGCGTCGGTATCTTCATTTCCGGCATGATCATCAGCTGGGCCGGGCTTTCGACTCAGACGGCGCCAAGTGCCGTTGCGCCGGAGGTGATTGACCGGCTGACCACGGCCTACATCATCATGGTGGCGGTGCTTGCCGTGCTTTCTGCCCTTGTTTTTGCGCGCTTTCCCATCCGCCGTGATGACCATGAAGCACGCGTGCGCCAGCTTGACGCTGCGGCAGGTTTAAAAGGCGATTGAAGGGGCTGGAAAACCACTCCGAAAGCTGACAGTGACGTAAACGTAAACATAGAAGAGGACGACTCAGATGGACTTCACCCTCACCGAGCGCGAGAGCTATTGGCGTGACCGCGTTAAAAATCACATCGATCAGTATATCCGCCCACGGGTGAAGGATTATTACGCGGAGCAGGCCACCGGCGAGCGCTGGAAGGTCCTCCAAGTCATTGAAGAAGAAAAGAAGCGCGCCAAGGCCGCCGGCATCTGGAACCTCTTCATGCCCCCCGTCGGTGCCAATCCGCATGTCGATACAACGGTCGAATTTGACGGCCCGATGCTGACCAACGTCGAATATGCCCTGTGCGCCGAAGAAATGGGCCGCGTCGGCATGTCGTCGGAAATCTTCAACTGCGCAGCGCCCGACACGGGCAATATGGAAGTGCTCAACCGCTACGGCACAGCCGAGCAGAAAAAGCAGTGGCTGATCCCGCTGATGAACGGTGAAATCCGCTCTGCCTTCCTGATGACCGAGCCATTCGTCGCCTCATCCGATGCCACGAACATCGAAACGCGCATCACGCGTGATGGCGATCATTATGTCATCAATGGTCGCAAATGGTGGTCCTCGGGTCTGGGTGACCCGCGCTGCAAGATCGCAATTGTCATGGGCAAGACTGATCTTGGCGCCAAGCGCCATCAGCAACAGTCGCAGATCCTGATGCCCATCGATACGCCCGGTGTGAACATCCTGCGCCATCTGCCGGTGTTTGGATATGACGATGCACCGCATGGCCATATGGAAGTCGAACTGAAGGACGTCCGCGTTCCGGCTGAAAACATTCTCTATGGCGAAGGCCGTGGCTTTGAAATCGCGCAGGGCCGCCTTGGGCCGGGCCGTATCCACCACTGCATGCGCACCATCGGCGTCGCCGAAGAAGCGCTTGAAAAGATGTGCCGCAGACTCACCACGCGCGTGGCCTTCGGCAAGACCATTGCTGAACAGACCGTCTGGCATGAGCGCATTGCCCGCGCCCGTATCGATCTGGAAATGACGCGCCTGCTCTGCCTGAAGGCGGCGCAGATGATGGACACGGTCGGCAACAAGGCGGCTGCCGCTGAAATCGCAATGATCAAGGTGCAGGCCCCCAACATGGCACTCAAGATCATCGACGATGCCATCCAGGCGCATGGCGGCGGCGGTGTTTCGGAAGACTATGGTCTGGCATCGGCCTGGGCGCATCAGCGCACGCTGCGTCTCGCTGACGGTCCGGATGAAGTCCACAACCGCTCCATCGCCCGGCTTGAGCTTGGCAAATATGGCGCGGAACGTCCGCACGAAGTGTCGTCGGGCGATCTGGCCGCAACACGATGAAGGCCGCGGTCCTCATCCAGCCGGGTAGCCCGTTGGAGATCGAAGAGCTTTCGATCTCCAATCCCGGTCCGCACGAAGTCCTGATCCGGACAGCCGCCTGCGGGCTGTGCCATTCGGACCTGCACTTCATCGACGGCGCTTATCCGCATCCGCTGCCCGCTGTTCCCGGCCATGAAGCCGCAGGGATTGTCGAAGCCGTCGGCAGCGAAGTCCGCACCGTCAAGGTCGGTGACGCAGTTGTCACCTGCCTTTCGGCCTTCTGCGGGCATTGCGAATTCTGCGTTACAGGCCGGATGTCGCTCTGCCTCGGCGGCGAAACGCGGCGTGGGCCTAAAGACGCACCGCGCCTGACCCGCGCTGATGGCTCACCCGTCAACCAGATGCTCAACCTTTCGGCCTTTGCTGAACAGATGCTCATCCACGAACATGCCTGTGTGAAGATTGATCCGGACATGCCGCTGGACCGCGCCGCCGTCATCGGTTGCGCCGTGACAACAGGTGCCGGCGCTATCTTCAACGCCTGCAAGCTCACACCGGGTGAAACCGTCACAGTCGTCGGCTGTGGCGGGGTGGGCTTGGCCACCATCAATGCGGCCAAGATCGCAGGGGCTGGACGCATTATCGCGGCCGACCCGATCCCTGAAAAACGGGCGCTTGCGCTCAAGCTTGGGGCAACCGACGTCATCGACGCGACCGCCGAAGGCGCTGCCGCCCAGATCATCGAAATGACCAAGGGCGGCGTTGACCATGCGATTGAAGCGGTTGGGCGCCCAGCCTCCGCCAATCTGGCCGTCAGCGTGCTGCGGCGTGGTGGTACGGCCACGATCCTCGGCATGATGCCGCTGACTGAAAAAGTCGGACTGTCCGCGATGGATCTGTTGTCGGGCAAGAAGCTGCAGGGTGCGATCATGGGCGGCAACCGCTTCCCCGTGGACATCCCGCGTCTGGTTGACTTCTACCTGCGCGGCTTGCTTGATCTCGACAGCATCATTGCGGAAACCATTCCGCTGTCGGGCATCAACGACGGCTTTGAAAAGATGAAGAAGGGCGATTCCGCAAGAAGCGTGATCGTATTCGATCAATGACCGAAGCGATAGACGCACAGACCGCTTTTTCGGGCGTGACGAAGGCAGAGGGCGTCGACGCGCTGGATGAGGTAAAGCTGACGGCGTGGATGACGGAAAACGTCGCCGGATTTGAAGGCCCGCTAGAGGTCTTCAAATTCGCCGGTGGCCAATCGAACCCGACCTATCGCATCAACGCGAAGAGCGGGTCTTACGTGCTGCGCCGCAAGCCGCTTGGCCAGTTGCTGCCCAGCGCCCATGCGGTGGATCGGGAATTCAAGGTGATCGCAGGGCTTCACCCCACCGGTTTTCCTGTGGCGAAGCCTTACGGCCTCTGCACCGATGACAGCGTAATCGGCAGCTGGTTTTACGTCATGAGCATGGTGGAAGGTCGGACGATCTGGGATGGCGCCATGCCCGGCGCAACGCCTGAATTCCGGCGCGCGACTTATGAAGCGATGATCGACACGCTAGCTGCGTTGCACAACACCAGCATCGAGTCAGCCAATCTCTCCGATTTCGGAAAGCCCGGCAATTATTTCGGCCGTCAGGTTGACCGGTGGACCAAGCAGTACCGACTGTCCGAAACTGAACATATGCCGGTGATGGAACGCCTCATCGAATGGCTGCCCGCGACCCTGCCTGAACAGACGCGCACTTCGGTTGTCCATGGGGATTACCGCATCGACAACATGATCTTCGCGCCTGAAGAGGCCAAGGTCATCGCTGTGCTTGATTGGGAACTCTCGACGCTGGGCGATCCATTGTCTGACTTCACCTACGTCGCCATGGCATGGGTCACGGACAATGGCGGCCGTTCTGGCGTGCAGGACGTGGACCGCAAAGCGCTTGGCATCCCTGAACTCGACGAGATGGTCGAACGCTATTGCGCGGCGACAGGACGCGACGGGGTGCCGGACATGAACTGGTACTTTGCCTATAACTTCTTCCGTCTGGCAGGCATCATTCAGGGCATCAAGAAGCGCGTCATCGACGGCACCGCCAATTCTGCCCACGCCAAGACCATGTCGGAACGAGTGCTGCCACTTGCCGAAGCGGCTTGGGACTTTGCTGTCAAAGCAGGCGCTAAATAACGATAAAAGGAGAGAGCCATGTCGCTGTTTGACATAACCGGACAAGTTGCGCTCATCACGGGCTCGTCGCGCGGGATCGGGAAAGCCATTGCCGAGGAAATGGCCGTGCACGGCGCAAAGGTCGTCATTTCCAGCCGCAAGCAGGAGGCCTGCGACGCGGTGGCGGCCGAAATCAACGCCCGTCACGGCGCAGGCACCGCCATTGCCGTGGCCGCCAACATTTCGGCGAAAGACGCGCTTCAGAACCTTGTCGATGAAACACGCAAGGCCTTTGGCAAGGTGACAGCGTTGGTCTGTAACGCCGCGTCCAATCCCTATTACGGCCCTGCCGCCGGCATTGCGGATGATCAATTCCGCAAGATCATGGACAACAACATCCTGTCCAACCACTGGTTGATCAACATGGTCGCGCCGGAGATGATGGAACGCGGCGAAGGCTCCGTCACAATTGTCTCGTCCATCGGCGGGCTCAAGGGTTCGACCGTCATCGGCGCATATTGCATCTCCAAAGCCGCCGACATGCAGATGGCGCGGAACATGGCGGACGAATATGGACCAAAGGGCGTGCGGGTGAACTGCATCGCGCCGGGCCTCATCCGCACCGACTTCGCCAAGGCACTCTGGGAAAACCCGGACACCTTGGCCCGGTCCACCGCCCGGTCCCCGCTGCGCCGCATTGGCGAACCGGAAGAAATTGCAGGCGCGGCAGTATTCCTCGCCTCGCGCGCCGGAGCATTCACCACGGGCCAGACCTTCGTCATCGACGGCGGCCAGACGATTAGCGGCGGATAAATCTAAACACCGTTCGTCCCGAGCGAAGTCGAGGGATGTTTGGCTGGCTGTCTCGACTTCGCTCGACACAAACGGATGGGAGTAAATGACATGAGCGCACTGACAGGCAAAGTTGCCATCATCACAGGGGCCGGTTCAGGGATTGGCCGCGCGTCTGCGGTGCGTTTTGCAGCCGAAGGCGCAAAGGTCGTCCTTGGTGACAAGACCGAAGCTGTTCACGAAACAGCCCAGATGGTGAAGGATGCCGGCGGCTCTGCCACCGCGCTCCAGATTGACGCTGGCGTTGAGGCTGACGTCCAAAAGATCGTGAAGACAGCGATTGAGACCTATGGCGACCTGCACGTCGCCTTCGCCAACGCCGGCATTTCCGGCGGCATGGCGGGCATCTTTGACTTGAAACCCGAAGAGTGGGCGGAAATCCTGCGCGTGAACCTCATCGGCCCTTGGCTAATGGTGAAGCATGCGGGCCAGGCGATGATGGACGGCGGAAAGGGCGGCTCGATCATCCTCACAGCCAGCGTCGCGGGCATCCGCTCCGGCGCCGGTGGCCCTGCCTATTCCGCGTCCAAGGCAGGCGTGATCAATCTCGCCATGGTCTCGGCCCAGCAGATGTCCGAAACCGGCGTGCGCGTGAACGCGATCTGCCCCGGTCTCACTGAAACCGGCATGACCAAGCCGACGTTCGATTATGCGCGCGACAAGGATGTGATGCACAAAGTCGGCCGTCTGAATCCGCTGCGCCGCGCGGCCCAGCCGGACGAGCTGGCGAACGTCGCCTTGTTCCTGGCCTCTGATCAGGCAAGCTATGTCAACGGGCAGGCGATTGCCGTGGATGGTGGCCTCTCGAGCTCGCACCCCGTCACGCGCCAGCTCACCGGCCAGACCGCGGTCTGATATGTTGCAGGCGATCAACCCGACTGAACTCGGCTTCCTGCCCGACCGCCTCGACCGCATCGGCACGTTCATCCAGAAGAAGTATCTGGATACCGGCCTCCTGCCGCACGGGTCGCTCCTCATCGGGCGCGGCGATGAAATTGCTTATCTCTGGAACTCCGGCGTCGAACAGGATGCGATCTTCCGCATTGCCTCCATGACGAAGCCGGTGACCTCGATCGCGCTGATGCAGCTCGTCGAACAGGGGCTGATTGCGCTGTCTGACCCGGTGTCGACCTACATCCCCGAGTTTAAAGATCTGGGCGTGTTCGTCGGCGGGGGCGGCAACACCCCGTTCATGACCCGTCCGTTGGCGGCACCGCTGCGGGTCGTGGATTTGCTGCGACACACCGCAGGCTTCACCTACGGCTTTCAGGAAATGAGCAACGTCGACGCGGCTTACCGCAAGTCGGATGTCGAAAACTGGTCGAAATTTGACAATGATGAGGTCGTCAACATCCTCAAGGACATCCCGCTCGAATTTGATCCCGGAACGGGCTGGCATTATTCGCTCGCGACCGATCTGGTGGGCATCATCGTCGCCCGCATTTCCGGCATGTCGCTGGGGGAATATTTCCAGAAGAACATCTTCGACCCGCTGGAGATGCACGACACGACGTTCCTTGTTCCTGCAGACAAAGCCCATCGCATTCCGCCGGCCTATGTTTGGCACCCGGTTGAAAAGATGAAGCCGTTCGACAAGCCCGGCGCGGACAGCGGCTGGGCACGGCCGCGCAAGTTTGATTCCGGCGGCGGCGGTCTCGCCTCAACGGTTTCTGATTATCACCGCTTCTGCCGGATGCTCCTCAACGGTGGCGCGCTTGATGGCCAGCAGGTCATCGGCCCCAAAACGCTCGACCTGATGACGGCCAACCATTTGCCCGGTGGGGGTGACCTGACCCAGCATTCCAAATCGCTGTTCAGCGAAGTGGAAAATGCGGGCATCGGCTTTGGCCTTGGCTTTGCCTGCAACATTGATCCTGCCGCGACCACAATCGCCGGATCAAAGGGCGAATTTTACTGGGGCGGCATGTTCTCCACCGCCTTCACGATCGACCCGGTTGAACACATCACCATGGTCTTCATGACCCAGCTGATGCCATCGACCACCTACCCCATCCGCCGCGAAATCCGCACGATGATGTACGCGGCGCTCGCCGCCTAGAAACTGGAGCCTGACATGCAATCCGTAACCACCGAACGTCATGGCGACGTCCTCGTCGTCATCGTCAACAATCCGCCCGTAAACGCGCTCTCCTGGCACGTCCGCCAAGGCCTGAAGGACAGCTTCGAGGCCGGCATCGCAGATGACGGCGTGAAGGCCATTGTCCTGCGCTGCGACGGCGCGACGTTCATTGCTGGCGCCGACATCACCGAGTTTGGCAAGCCGCCGCAGGGCCCGGATTTCAATGCCGTGCTCAATATGATCGAGCTCGCACCCAAACCGGTCGTTGCCGCCATTCATGGCACGGCGCTTGGCGGCGGGTTGGAGACAGCCCTCGTCTGCCATTACCGCGTCGCGGTTCCGTCAGCAAAGCTGGGCGTGCCCGAGGTCAAGCTTGGCCTATTGCCGGGTGCCGGTGGCACGCAGCGTTTGCCGCGCGTCGTCGGCATCGATGCGGCTGCCATGATGGTCTCATCAGGTGATCCGCTTCCCGCAGCTAAAGCTCAAGAAATGGGCCTTGTTGATGCGCTCGCGGGTGAAGATAGTCTTGCCGCAGACGCCATCGTCTTTGCCCAGGGCGCCATCGCCAAGGGGCCACGCCCCACGCGCGACCGCCCGATTACCGGCGACGTCGGTGCCATCGAAAAGCTGAAGGCCGCCAACGCCCGCAAGTGGAAGGGCTTTGATGCCCCTTATGCCAACCTTGCCTGTGTTGAAGCGGCCACGCGCCTGCCTTTTGAAGAGGGCATGACGTTTGAACGCACCGAGTTCTTGAAGTTGATGGGCGGCAGCCAGTCCGCAGCCCAGCGTCACATGTTCTTCGCCGAACGTCAGGCCGCCAAGATCGATGGCCTGCCCAAGGATACCCAACTGCGTGCCATCAAGAAAGTCGGCGTGATTGGCGCCGGCACGATGGGCGGCGGCATCAGCATGAACTTCTTGGCGGCAGGCATCCCTGTCACCATCGTGGAGATGGCGCAGGACGCGCTCGACCGCGGCGTCGGCGTGATCCGCAAGAATTATGAGGCATCAGCCGCGAAGGGCCGCTTCACCACGGACAAGGTCGAAGCGATGATGGGCCTACTGACGCCCAGCCTGAGCTTTGATGACCTGGCCGATTGCGACCTCGTGATCGAAGCCGTCTATGAAAGCATGGACGTCAAGAAGGACGTGTTCGGCAAGCTTGATGCGATCGTGAAGCAGGGTGCTATCCTCGCCTCAAACACATCTTATCTCGATGTGAACGAGATTGCAGCGGCCACCAAGCGGCCCGCCGATGTGCTGGGCATGCATTTCTTCTCACCCGCCAATGTTATGAAGCTGCTTGAAGTCGTGCGCGGCGATGCAACCGCCCCCGATGCGCTCGCAACCGTCATGGCACTGTCCAAGAAGATCGGGAAGGTCGCGGTTGTCGCGGGCGTTTGCCACGGCTTTATCGGCAACCGGATGCTGTCACAGCGGCAGAACCCGGCCAACCAGTTGCTGCTGGAAGGCGCGACACCGGCCCAGATCGA
>JBBATS010000013.1:37261-39037 GCA_040398625.1 Chakrabartia sp.
TTCCGGGCGACATCCAACCTCGCCAAGCGCGACATCACCGATCAGGAAATCATTGAGCGCACGCTCTATCCGATGGTGAATGAGGGCTATAAAATCCTCGAGGAAGGCAAGGCCCAGCGCGCGTCCGACATCGATGTGGTCTGGATCTATGGCTATGGTTGGCCCGTCTATCGCGGCGGCCCCATGTTCTGGGGTGATCTGGAAGGTGCGGCCAAGATTGTCGAAGCACTGGAACGCCATGGCGTGAATGTCGCTGACAGCTTGAAGGCGAAGGCTTGAACGACTAACAGCGCGCAACTGTCATTCCCGCGCACGCGGGAATCCATCGTCTAGGTCAACCTGAGCGGTGGATTCCCGCTTTCGCGGGAATGACACCTTTGAGAATCTGGAGCGAAACATGAGTGAGAATGTCGCAGCGGACGAACTTCGTCTGCTGATTGAGCGTATTGAACGCCTTGAAGAAGAGAAGAAGGGCATCGCGGACGATATTCGCGACGTCTATTCCGAAGCCAAAGCCCGCGGTTATGACGGAAAGATCATGCGTCAGATCGTCCGCCTGCGGAAAATGGAAGCGCATGATCGCGCGGAAATGGAAGCAATTCTCGATACATACAAGGCAGCGCTCGGCCTCGACTGATCGGTCTTGCGCCAACGGGCGGCCCGCCTTTATCCTTCGCTTCCAATCTAAGGAGATGTGCGATGCTGGTTTCTACCACGAGTGTGATCGAAGGCCGCCCGGTGAAGGACTATCTGGGCGTTGTGACCGGTGAGGTGATCGTCGGCGCGAACATCTTCAAGGATCTGTTCGCCGGGATTCGCGATATCGTCGGTGGGCGTTCGGGATCGTATGAATCGACCCTGCGCGATGCGCGGGCCACAGCGCTGGAAGAATTGCAGGCCGAGGCCAAGGCGCTTGGCGCGGATGCCGTCATCGGTGTCGATCTGGATTATGAAACGCTGGGCCAAGGCGGCACCATGTTGATGGTCACCGCGTCTGGCACGGCAGTTAAATTGGGATAAGTTACGGATATGGCAGGTCATTCCAAATTCAAAAACATCATGCACCGCAAGGGCGCGCAGGACAAAAAGCGGTCCGCGGCCTTTTCGAAGCTCTCCCGCGAAATCACCGTCGCGGCCAAGATGGGCCTGCCTGATCCAGATGCGAACGCGCGGCTGCGCGCTGCCGTTCTTGCGGCGCGCGCCCAGTCCATGCCCAAGGACAATATCCAGCGCGCCATCGACAAGGCGAGCGGGACCGACGGCGATAATTACGAAGAAATCCGCTATGAAGGCTATGGCCCCGGCGGCACCGCGATCATCGTCGAAGCCTTGACCGACAACCGCAACCGTACCGCCACCAACGTGCGCACGGCTTTCTCCAAAAACGGCGGCAACCTTGGCACAGCAGGGTCCGTGAGCCACGGTTTCGATCGGCTGGGCCTCATTGAATATGGCGCAGGCGCAGGCGATGCTGACAAGGTGTTTGAAGCCGCGCTTGAAGCCGGTGCCGACGATGTCGAATCTTCAGAAGATGGTCACTCGATCTGGACCTCCATTGAAAACCTCCACCCCGTCGCCAAGGCGCTTGAGGGCGCCCTTGGTGATCCTGAAGGCGTCAAGCTCGCCTGGAAGCCCAACATCATGGTTGCCGTCAGCGAAGATGATGCGGGCAAGCTCCTGAAGATGATCGACGCGCTGGAAGAAGATGACGACGTCCAGACCGTCTGGGGCAATTACGACGTGTCGGACGAGATCATGGAGAAACTAGGCTGATCA
>JBBATS010000013.1:39137-48990 GCA_040398625.1 Chakrabartia sp.
TGATCATTCTCGGCCTTGACCCCGGCCTAGGCACGACTGGCTGGGGGCTGATCTCTGCGGAAGGCAACAGGTTGTCGCATCTGGCGAACGGCCAGATTACGACCAATCCCAAGCAGGCCCTGCCCGCGCGCCTGCTGGAGCTGGACCGCGCCCTGACAGACCTGATGCTGACCCACCGGCCAGATGGCGCGGCGGTGGAAGAAGTGTTCGTCAATTCCAATCCGCAATCGACGCTAAAGCTGGGCCAAGCGCGCGGCGTCATCCTGCTGGCGGCAGCGCGCACAGGGATGGACGTCGGCGAATATGCCGCCCGGCTCGTCAAAAAGGCAATTGTCGGTGTGGGCAATGCAGACAAGGCGCAGGTGCACGCCATGGTCTCCCGCCTGCTCCCCGGCGCCAAGATTGCGGGCAGTGATGCGGCGGATGCGTTGGCGGTTGCCATCACCCATGCGCACCATGTCGCCAGCGCCCGGCGGATGGCCTGATCACTCCCCTCTCGACTTGACCGTCAGAGAACGGTTAAGGAACAAACATGATTGCCCGCCTGACTGGAACGCTTGTTGAAAGCGCTGCTGACCACGCCGTGCTCGACGTGAATGGCGTCGGCTATTTCGTGCTGGCCTCCAGCCGCACCTTGACCGCGATTGGCCCCGTTGGGGGGCAAGTGATGTTGCTCACGGAATTGCAAGTCCGCGAAGATTCCATGACGCTGTTCGGGTTTGGAAATCCGGGGGAGCGGGAGTGGTTTCGCCTGCTGACTGGCGTGCAGGGTGTCGGCGGGCGGGTCGCGCTGTCGATCCTCTCGACGCTTGCGCCTGATGAACTGACCCAGGCAGTCGCGCGGCAGGACAAGGTGGCTGTCACCCGCGCCAATGGCGTCGGGCCAAAGCTTGCCGAACGTATTGTGCGCGAACTGAAAGATAAGGTCGGCGGCGTTGCCCTTGGCCCATCGGGCGCCGCGCCGGTGGCCGCCACCGGCCATGCCGCCGACGCAGCCTCTGCGCTCACCGGTCTTGGCTTCAAACTCGCTGAAGCCAATGCCGCCGTCGCTGCAGCCGAAGCCGAACTGGGCGACGGGGCAACGCTCGACGCGCTGGTCCGCATGGCGCTTAAAAAGGCCGCAAAATGAAACGCATCCTCCTCTCGATTCTTGGCCTGATCGCCATGGCGCTGATCGGCCTGTTCATTTGGGGCTATGCGCCGGACACGGACCCGACGGCGATGCGTGCCAAATACGCCAACGCCGCGTCTCGTTTTGTTGAGGTGGAGCCGGGCCTGAAGGTTCACGTCCGTGTTGAGGGCAACCCGACAGCACCTGCGCTCCTCCTGATCCACGGCTCCAACGCCTCGCTCCAAACCTGGGAGCCTTGGGTGGCGCGGCTCGGCAAGGACTATCGCACCGTCAGTCTGGACCTGACCGGCCATGGCCTCACCGGCCCGCACCCAAAGCGCGACTACAATGTGGCAACGACAGTCGGCGTGGTCGATGCGGTGATGACCAAACTTGGCATCAACAGCTTCGCGCTCGCCGGCAATTCCATGGGCGGCTGGGTCAGCTGGAACTATGCGCTGGCGCATCCGGACAAGGTCTCCGCACTAATTCTTGTGGACGCGGCAGGCGCTCCGGATTCAGAGCCGACGGCTATCCCCATTGGGTTCAAACTTGCCCGCTCCCCAGCTCTGCGCCCGGTGCTCAAAGTCTTCACGCCGCGTGCCATCATCGCCAAGAGCCTTGACCAGACCATGTCGGTCAAAACCCCGCTGACTGATGTCGCCATCGACCGCTATTGGGACTTGCTGCGCTATCCCGGTAACCGTGAAGCAACAGGCGACAGGGGTGATGTGAAGCGCTCGCCCGCCACGCCTGAACAGATGCAGCGCCTGACCATGCCAACGCTCGTGATGTGGGGTGCCGAAGATAAGCTCATCCCCGTCCGTGCTGCCAACTGGTTTGCCGGTGCCATTCCGGGCGCGCAGAAGGTCATCTATCCCAAGGTCGGCCATATCCCGATGGAGGAAGTGCCGGACCAGTCCGCAGAAGACGTCCGGGCGTTTTTGGCGCAGGCGAAACAGTGACCGACAGCCCCCTCCTCACCCCCTTGCGCCGCCCCGAAGACGTCGACGCCGCCCTGCGCCCCAAGACGCTTGATGAGTTTGTCGGGCAGAAGGCGGCACGTGAAAATCTGCGCGTCTTTGTCGAGGCGGCGAAGTCCCGCGGAGATGCGCTGGACCATGTGTTGTTCTTCGGCCCACCGGGTCTTGGCAAAACGACGCTGGCGCAGATTGTGGCGAAGGAAATGGGCGTCGGTTTCCGCGCCACATCCGGTCCGGTCATTGCCAAGTCTGGCGATCTGGCCGCCTTGCTCACCAATTTGGAGGATGGCGACGTCCTCTTCATTGACGAAATTCACAGGCTCAATCCGGCCGTTGAAGAAGTGCTCTACCCTGCAATGGAAGACCGCGCGCTTGACCTGATGATCGGCGAAGGCCCATCGGCGCGGTCGGTGCGGATTGATCTGCCCAAGTTCACGTTGGTGGGCGCGACCACGCGACAGGGCCTGCTGACAACACCGCTGCGTGACCGGTTCGGCATTCCCGTGCGTCTCAACTTCTACACACATGACGAGTTGGAACAGGTCATCCGCCGCGCGGCAGGGTTGCTCGACCTTGGCATCGCGCCCGATGGTGCGCACGAGATTGCCAAGCGGGCACGTGGCACGCCGCGTATCGCCGGGCGTCTGCTGCGGCGCGTGCGTGATTTTGCCAATGTCGCAGGTGAGCCGACCGTGACCGCTAAGATCGCTGATGCCGCGCTTAACCGGCTTGAAGTCGATGCGCTGGGCCTTGATGCGATGGACCGCCGCTACCTGACCATGATCGCCGATATTTATCGCGGCGGACCGGTTGGCGTGGAAGCGCTGGCGGCAGGTCTCTCCGAACCGCGCGATACCATTGAAGATGTGGTAGAGCCCTATCTGCTCCAGCTTGGCCTCATCGCCCGCACAGCGCGGGGCCGCTGCCTCAATCCGCCGGGGTGGAAGCATTTGGGTCTCAATCCGCCTGCCGGATCACAGGACGGCCTATTCGACGCGAAGTAGGTCGACGGCAAATAGACCGCAACCAAAACGGCAGGGCGGGATTCATTTCCTGTTACACATGGTCTAAGGCCTGTCAGATGACGTCACACAATCCAGATGCGCCACAGCAAGGCCGCTTTGTCGGGCGGGACCATCGCTTCCCGGTGCGCGTCTATTTTGAGGACACAGATTTTTCGGGTGTGGTCTATCACGCCTCCTATCTGCGCTTCATGGAGCGGGCCCGATCTGACATGCTGCGGGTTGCCGGGATTGATCAGCGGACGGCGCATGACAGCGGCGAAGGTGTATATGCGGTGGCCGAACTGACCATCAAATATCACCGCCCCGCCCGCTTCGATGATGCCTTGCTGATCGTCTCCACGGTGGAGCAGGTGCGCGCTGCCAGCTGCCTGATTCAGCAGAGAGTCATGTTGGGGGATGAACTAAAGGCCGAGGCAAAAGTGCTGGCGGCCTTCCTGTCCCCCGACGGACGCCCGCGCCGCCAGCCCCGCCCCTGGATCGATGCTTTTGAACGCCTATTGCCCGAAGAGACCCAAACGAAATGAAGATGACCCTCGCCACCGAAGCTTCCAGCCTCTCTCCGCTCGCCCTGTTCCTACAGGCGGACATCGTCGTAAAGCTCGTCATGCTCGGGCTGCTGGCGGCCAGCATCTGGACTTGGGCGATCATCGTGTCGCACTGGATGAAGATGCGCAAAGCATCCCAGCAGTCTGCCACCTTTGAACGGGAGTTCTGGAAGGCCGGCGACACGGAAGAGTTTGCCCGCATGCATAAGGACAGCGAAGTCCCGACTGCACGCGTCTTTCAGGCGGGGATGTTTGAATGGCGCCGTTCGACCGGTAAGCCCAATATCGACCGTGAGGGCACCCGCGCCCGTTTGGCGACCACCATGGGCGCTGCCATCGCCCATGAAGTGGACCGACTGGGCGAGAAGCTCAACATTCTTGCAACCGTTGGCAGCGTCGCGCCATTTGTCGGACTGTTCGGCACGGTCTGGGGCATCATGCGCAGCTTCTCGGCCATTGCGGCCCAGCAGAACACTTCGCTTGCCGTCGTGGCGCCGGGCATTGCTGAAGCTTTGTTTGCAACGGCCATTGGCCTGTTTGCCGCCATTCCCGCGGTGATCGCCTATAACCGCTTCGGCCATGGGCTGGACCGGATTGAGGCACGGATGACCCGCTTTGCCGATACCTTCCACGCCACCCTGAGCCGAGAGCTGGAAGCCTGAAAATGGGGCCTGTCCAATCCTCTCGCGGACGGCGCAAGCGCGCGCCAATGTCGGAGATCAACGTCACGCCGCTCGTCGACGTGATGCTCGTTCTCCTCATCATCTTCATGGTGACGGCACCGCTGCTGGTGGCCGGTGTCCCCATCAACCTGCCCGACAGTCGCGCCAAGGCGCTCGACCAAGGCGAGAAGCCCGTGCAGATTTCGCTCGACACTGATGGCCGCCTGTTCATCGATACCAAGGAAGTCCGCCCCGCTGACTTGCCCGCCCGCCTTTCAGCGATCAAGTCCAGCGGCGACGTGCAAGGCCCACAGGTCTATCTGCGCGCTGACCGTGGGCTTGATTATGGCGAAGTGATGCGGGTGATGGGGGAGATCAACCGCGCCGGCCTCACCCGCGTCGCCCTCGTCACCACAGAAGATCAGGGCCAATAGCCCATGGATCGTGCCGACCGCGCAGGACTTGGCGTTGCCCTGATCGGGCACGTCCTGCTGTTCGGCGCCCTATCCCTCAGCCTGTTGCGGCCGACGCCCAAACTGCCGCCGATGAACCCCGCGATTGAGGTTGCTCTGGTCGATGCGAAGTCGCTGCAGACCGCAGCCCCCGATGCTGTGCAAGAAGCAAGTGCACCGCCCGCCGCTGCAGCCGCTCCCGCCGCGCCAATGGCACCGCCTGAACCCATTGCGGCGCCTCCGCCGCCCAGGCCGGTCCCGGCACCTCAGCAGCCAAAGGCCGTCGCCAAGATGCCTGTGAAAGCGGCCCTGCAGCCCACGCCAAAACCCAAGCCTGCAGCCGCACAAAAGGCTGCGACCGCGCCACAGAAGAAAACAGCTGTGGCCGCGCCGCCGCGCACATCAAGGCTAGGCGGGATGGGCGCCGAACTCTCCCAAGCGGCGACCCGCGAAAATGACCGCCCCGGTACCGGCCGGGGAACTGCAGAGAAGGGCAGCGGCACGCCCGCTGCCAAGACGGCGGCTCAGCTGGAGGCGAGTTTCATCCAGGCGCTGTTCGTGAAGATTAAGAAGTATTGGCGCGCGCCTACCGGCGTTGATGCGGAGCTGCTGCGCAGCAACCTTGTCGTCACGCTCAACCGTGATGGAACAATCGGAACCGTTACGGTTGTGAGCCAGTCCGGCGAAAATGAGAATAATGCGAACCTGAAGGCGCTCCACGCCGAACGCGCAGTCAACGCCGTGCGGCGCGCCGCGCCTTTTGAACTCCCACCCGAACATTATGCCATCTGGCAGTCGCTCGGACCAATTACCTTCGACAAGAGGTTGAACTGAGATGCGTACACTTCCTTCCCTCCTCCTTTTCGCAGGCGCGCTGTTCGCGTCGGCATCAGCCTCTGCCCAGATTACGGGCACGGTTACGGATGAGACCGGCAACCAATCATTCGTGGTCGCCATTCCGCCACTCACCACTCCCGACAATGTCGCGACGCCTGCGGGGCAGACAGCGGATCTCGGCCGCAAGGTCGCGGAGATCATCTCGAACGATCTGAATGCAACCGATGTCTTCACTCCTAAGGGACCGACGGGTCTGCGCGGCATTACGATGTCAGAAGTCACCGCCCCCGCCTTTGGCGAATGGGAAGGCATAGGCGCCGAAAACCTCGTTCAAGGCTTTGTGCGCGCCAATGCGGATGGCACGCTGATGGTCGGCTGCTATCTCTATGATGTCAGCCTGAAGTCCGAAATGGTTCGTCAGGGCTATGTCGTTGGTCCGCGCGAATGGCGGCGTGCGGCGCACAAATGCGCTGATTCGATCTACTCCCGCCTGTCGGGCGAGAACCCCTTCTTTGACAGCCGCATCGCCTATATTGCGGAGACCGGCCCCAAGGGTAACCGCGTGAAGCGGCTCGCCATCATGGATTCCGACGGCGCCAATCACCGCTTCATCACCAACGGGCAGGCGCTGGCGCTGACCCCGCGTTTCTCCCCCGATTACAAATCAATCGTCTATGTCTCGTACATTGAACGGCGGGCGCGGGTTTATGTCTATGACATTGTCTCGGGTCGTCAGCGGCTTGTGACGGAAAGCCCCAACCAGACGTTCAGCCCGCGCTGGTCACCCGATGGTAAGTCCATCCTTTATTCGATGAGCGTGGGCGGCAATACTGACCTTTACCGCGTGTCGTCTGCGGGCGGCGGAACCCCTGTCCGCCTCACCAACACACCCGCCATTGAAACAGGCGGCAGCTATTCCCCCGACGGGTCGAAGATCGTGTTTGAAAGCGACCGGTCAGGCAGCCAGCAAATCTACGTGATGAACGCCGATGGCACCGGCCAGCAGCGCATCAGCTTTGCCGGCGGCAATTATGCGACGCCGGAATGGAGCCCGCGCGGCAACCTGATCGCCTTTACTCGCGTCGGCGGGGGCGCATTTCGCATTGGCGTGATGAGCCCGTCTGGCAGCGGCGAAAAACTGTTGACCAACAGCTGGCAGGATGAAGCCCCAACATGGTCCCCCAATGGCCGCGTCATCCAATTCTTCCGGACCGCCCAAGGCTCCGGCAAGACGGCGGTGATGCAAGTTGATGTCACCGGCGCCAAAGAACGTAAGATCGACACCCCCGTTGACGGGTCAGATCCGGCATGGGGGCCCATCCTTCCCTAAGTGAACCGCACCATATCAGTGCAGGTTGAGTGGCAGGACGAGATCCAAGCACTTGACCTCAACGCCCGTTCTGCCAATTCTAAGGGGGAACAGGTGGAACAATGACAGGAGACCTAAAATGAAAAGAAACAGAGCCACCGCCTTGCTGCTGGCCGTCAGCCTGATCGCTGTTGCCGGGTGTGCGAAGAAGCAAAAACCTGAAGATCTGCCGCCGCCGCCCATTGGCGCCGAAGGCAATACAGGTGCCGTCGCAGCGCCAACCGGGCCTGCACCGGGATCACAGGCTGATTTTGTCGCCAGCATCACCGCCGACCGTATCTATTTTGACACCGATAAATCGGATGTCGACGCTGAAGATCAAGCCACTTTGGCGAGCCAGGCTGAATGGCTGAAAAAATATCCCACCACCCGGGCCACAATTGAAGGCCATGCCGATGAACGCGGGACGCGGGACTATAACATCGCGCTCGGCGCGCGCCGTGCCAATTCTGCAAAGAACGCGCTGGCCGCGATGGGCATTGATGCTGCCCGCATCTCCACCGTCAGCTATGGCAAAGAACGGCCGGAAGCTCTCGGATCAACCGAAGCTGATTGGGCACGCAACCGTCGTGCGGTCACAGTGACAGTCCAGTAGAGTAACCCACAGCGCTCAGGCTGAGCGCAGGTGGATTGAAAAAGAATAAGGCCCCCGCAGGACTGGTCCGGCGGGGGCCTTTTTTCGTTACGCAGCGTTCAGCTTAGCTGACGCGCGTGCCCGACAGCGGGAAGGTGCCGAAAGCGCCGGCCTTGACCGAACCGGTGACCGTATCGCCATCAACAGTGGCCGAGCCTTCAAGGGTCATCGGCATCGGAACCGTCATCTTCATCGACCAGGTCAGCGTGTTGCCGTCCATCTTACCGTCGGTGATATCGACCGAACCCTGTGGGCCGGAATTGGTGCCGGTCCAGCTGGTGCCATCTGCGCCGGGGTTCACGACGATCGTCGACTTCTGGTCGCCGAGGGGTGACTTCACAATGCATTCATAGGTGCCTGCAACGCTCATTATACTCTCCTTCATGCCACGGGAGGTCAGTTTCCGCCCGCCTGAGACATTAGTTCGACTGGAAGACCAAGTTTTTCAAGCTGTGGACGAACAATTTTCGCATCGCCCACCACGACCCACAACATCTGGTCCGGTTTCAAAACCGCCCGAATGGACGCGTCCAGCTGCGCGCGCGTCATGCCGCGATACTGTGACGCTAGGGAATCGTAGAAATCATCCGCCCGTCCGTAGAGCGCATTGCGTTGCAGCGCGCTGAGCACGGCACCGGACGTTTCATAGCTGCCGGGCAGTTCAAGGATGTTGCCATTGATGATCCGCGCGCGTTCTTCCTCGGTAATCCCCTTGGTTGAGAGAAAATCAGTCATGTCAGACTGGATCGCGGCAATTGATTCGCCCGTTCGGTCTGCCTGCACCGGCGCCAGAACAATGTAAGGCACATCGCCTGCCACGCGATTGATGGAGGCGCGCACACCGTAAGACCAGCCTTTGGTTTCCCGCAAATTGGTGTTGATACGCGACAGGAAATCGGTGCCCAGCGCCTGATTGGCCGTCACGAGCGTTTCCAGATCATCCGTGCCTTTCTTGGGCAAGATCTGACCGCCCAAAATATATGACTGCGGCGATCCTGGCCGATCAATGAGGACGATACGCGGCGTGGCAGGCGCAATGGGCCCGCCCGATGGCTTAACCCCAGCCTCGCCTTGAGACGTCCAATGGCCAAACTGCACATCCAACGCCTTTGTGATTTTGCCGAGCGGTTGATCACTCACGACAAACAGCGTTGCCTTTTCCGGGCGGATCCAAGCGCGGTGGAAGGCCACCAGATCCTCGCGCGTCAGCTTCTGCACAGTGTCAGAATTTCCAGAACCGGTGAATGACACGCCATAAGGATGCCCCGGGCCATAGAGGAGCGGCGGCAATGTGCGCAGCGCAATGCTTTGCGGGTTCTTCAGTTCAGACTGGATGCGCGCCAGTTGCTGGTCCCGCAGACGTGCCACTTCCGCAGGCACGAAATCAGGCTTCAGCACCACATCCCCAAATAAGGCGAGCGATGGGGCAAGATTGGCCGACAGCGCCGTGAGGCTGATCGACGTTCGATCGAGCGACGCGCCGATGCCGATGTCCGCGCCAAGCCGCTCCTGCTCTTCCGCGATCTGCACCGAGGTCCGGCCTGCCGCCCCTTCATCGAGCAGCGAGAGCATCAGCGCCTGCGTGCCCTGCTTGTCGCGCGGGTCTGCGACATTGCCCACATCAAAGCTCATCGCGATCTGCGTCATCGGAACAGCGGTGCGGCGGACATAGACGATGGGAATGCCGTTGGAGAGTTTGGACCGTTCGATATCGGGGAAGTTCAGATCGGCAATCGCGCCAACAGGCGGCGGAGCGATGGTCGGCGCAGGCAGCGTTTCTGCTGCCGCAGGCGTTTCACCCTCCACCAGAGGTGCTGATTTTGGTCGGGCCTCGGCATAGGCGTCCCGCTCACCGGGTTCGACCGCCAGCGCATAAACAGGCCGGGTCAGCCAAGTCTGCATCGCGCGGGTGACTTCGGCAGGCTTGATGGTGGCAAGCGCATTCAGTTCCTTCTTATAGGCGTTGCTGTCCCCCAGATAGAGTTCGCCTTCAGCCAACTTCACGGCTTTGCCGCTGAAATCACCAACCTGTTCCAGCCCCGCGATGGTCGAAGAGACGGCCTGCGTTGCCACGCGTCGCACTTCATCTTCGGTCGGTCCGGTCTTGATATAATCACCGACCAGTTGATCGAGACGCTTGGCGAGCACCGCGGGGTCCACGCCCGGGCGAACATCAGCCGACACCGTGACCCAGCCGAGCTGTGCGCCTTCCGAATAATAAGCCGACACGCCGAC
>JBBATS010000013.1:49090-51217 GCA_040398625.1 Chakrabartia sp.
AGCAGATGCCCCATCCGGTCGCTTTCCAGGAACAATGCCCGTTCCAGCGCGCCTGTGGGTACCGTCTGGAAATAATTGGTCCGGTCAAACCATGTCGTACCGTTAAGGTCGGTTGCGCCCAAAGCCTGCATTGGCGCGAAGTAATCCCCCGGCGCATTTTCTGACCCGTTGAACATCAGATGCTCAAACAAATGGGCAAAGCCTGTCTTGCTTTTGGGTTCATGCTTAGAGCCAACGTCATACCACATGGAGACCGCAACAACGGGCGCCTTGCGGTCAGTATGGACGATAACGCGCAGGCCATTTGGCAAAGTGAACTTCTCATGCGGGATGTTCACTTGTTTGATCAGCTTGGCGACCGGCACCGGGGCTTGCACCTTCTGCGCCAGCACGGGCGGCGCGAGAACGGTGGAGGCCATCAGGGCAAGAGCGAAAAGGCGCATTTGGGTTCCTTCAACTTGGACGTGGCGCTGTTCTACCCGCAGGCGGGAAGGGCGCAACGCCAGATGGCAAAAGAGAGCTGAACATCCGATTGACGCAGACCTGTCACATCTGCAACGCTGACTTATTCAGACCGGAGTTTCCAATGCGTTTTCAAAATTGTGCCGCCCTCGCCTTTCTCTCCCTTCTTCCCGCCAGCCTATCCGCCGCGCCCGGGGACAGCATCACGCCTGATGCGGTGAAGGCGCATGTGACCTTCCTTGCCGATGACCTGCTCGAAGGCCGCGATACCGGCGCCAAGGGCCATGAAATTGCAGCCCTTTATATCGCCACCCAGTTTGCCGGCATGGGCCTGACGCCTGCCAATAAGGGCGACTGGTATCAGCGCGTGCCGATGGTTGAGATCAAGCCCAATGCCGATGCGCAGTTCAGCGTGAACGGAACCAGCTTTGAACATTTGAAGGAGGTCGTCGTGTCCGGCAGTGCGGGAACAAGCGGCGCGCGCGTTGAGGGGCGCGTGGTCTTTGGCGGCTTCTGCATCGACCGGCCCGAATATGGCCTCAACGATCTCAAGACACTGAACGTGAAGGGCAAGATCGTCGCCTGTCTATCGGGCTTCCCCAAGGGGCTGCCGAGTGACATCGGCGCGCACCTCAATGCCGAAAAGGCGAAGGTCTTGTCGCAGCGGGGCGCCATCGGGCTGATCTCGCTCCGGTCGCTGGAGCGGGAAAAGCAGACACCCTGGTCGCGCGTTCTGGAATATGCCGACAACCGCTCCGTCCGCTGGACCAATGCGGATGGTAGCCCGTTTGACACCGCCCCCAATTTGCGCGCGTCCGCCACGCTGGACCGGGCCGCTGCCGACGCCCTGTTCGCAGGCACGAAGCGCAGCTTTGCGGATATCCTTGCCGAAGCTGATGCCAAGGGCGGCAAGCCCAAGCCATTTGATACGGACAAGACCGCCGTCATTGGCCGCACAACCGCGCTTACCCCCTTTACCAGCCCCAATGTCATCGGGATGCTGCCGGGGTCAGACCCGGCGCTCGCCAATGAATATGTTGTCGTCATGGGCCATCTTGATCACATCGGGATCAAGCCCGGCGTGACCTCCGGGGACGCCATCAACAATGGCGCGATGGACAATGCGACGGGCATCGCAACCATGCTGGAGGCGGCCCGCGCCATGGCCGCCAACCCCGTCCGGCCCAAGCGCCCGGTGCTGTTCGCCGCCGTCACGGGCGAAGAGAAAGGCCTGCTCGGCGCAGACTATCTCTCGCGCTTCTCCGTCGTGCCAGAGGGCGGTCGCGTGGTCGCGGTCGTCAATCTCGACATGCCGATCCTGACCTATGACTTTACCGACGTGGTCGCCTTCGGGGCGGAGCATTCCACACTCGGCCCGATTGTGGCAGCCGCCACCGCCAAGGATGGCGTGGCCCTCTCGCCTGATCCGATGCCGGAAGAAGGCCTGTTCACCCGGTCTGACCATTACCGCTTCGTCCAGCGCGGCATCCCCTCCATCTTCTTGGTTACGGGCCATGCGGGTCCGGGGGCGAAGGCGTTTAGCGACTTTTTGAAGACGCATTATCACCGCGTGTCGGATGACCTTGCCTTGCCGTTTAACTGGAACGCCGCGGCCAAGTTTTCCCGTATCAACATGCTGATCGCCACCGAAATCGCCAACGCGCC
>JBBATS010000013.1:51317-60464 GCA_040398625.1 Chakrabartia sp.
ATTACACACGCGCCCCTTGTGTGACGAATATGCAACACTACATCGGATGTGAAAGAAAGGGGAAGCTATGAACCTCGAAAAATTCACTGACCGCGCCAAAGGCTTTCTCCAGTCGGCGCAAACCGTTGCGATCCGGGTCAATCATCAGCGGATCGCGCCCGAGCATTTGCTCAAGGCGCTGCTCGAAGACAATGAAGGCATGTGCGCCGGGTTGATCAAAGCCTCGGGCGGCGATGCCGCTGCCGCCGTCCGCGAAACCGATGCGGCGCTGGCCAAGATTCCCGCCGTGTCGGGTTCGGGCGCCAACCAGCCGCCGGGCCTCGACAATGATTTGGTCCGCGTGCTCGATCAGGCAGAGCAGGTCGCGGCCAAGGCGGGCGACAGCTATGTCACCGTTGAACGGCTTTTGCTCGCCCTCGCGCTCGCCACCACGACCGAAGCCGGCAAGGCGCTCGCCAAAGCGGGCCTCAAGGCCGAGGCGCTGAATGCGGCCATCAACGAACTGCGCAAGGGCAAGTCAGCGGACACGGCCTCTGCCGAAGACCGTTATGATGCGCTGAAGAAGTTCGCGCGGGACCTGACGGAAGCCGCGCGGGAAGGCAAGCTCGACCCGGTCATCGGTCGCGACGAGGAAATCCGCCGCACAATCCAGATCCTCGCCCGCCGCACCAAGAACAACCCAGTCCTCATCGGCGAACCCGGCGTCGGCAAGACGGCGATTGCGGAAGGCCTTGCCCAGCGCATCGTCAACGGTGACGTGCCCGATACACTGAAAGACCGCACGCTCATGTCACTCGACATGGGCAGCCTGATTGCGGGCGCCAAATACCGCGGCGAATTTGAAGAGCGCCTCAAAGGTGTGCTCGACGAAGTGAAGGCTGGCGAGGGCCATATCATCCTTTTCATTGATGAGATGCACACGCTGATCGGGGCTGGCAAATCCGAAGGCGCGATGGATGCGGGCAATCTGTTGAAGCCCGCTTTGGCACGCGGCGAACTGCACTGCATCGGCGCGACCACGCTCGATGAATATCAAAAGCATGTCGAAAAGGACGCGGCACTCCAGCGGCGCTTCCAGCCCGTCTTCGTCGGCGAGCCGACGGTGGAAGACACCATCTCCATCCTGCGCGGCCTGAAGGAGAAATATGAACTGCACCACGGCGTGCGCATCACCGATGGCGCGCTTGTGTCCGCAGCGACTCTTTCCAACCGCTACATCGCCGACCGCTTCCTGCCGGACAAGGCCATCGACCTGATGGACGAGGCCGCCAGCCGTCTGCGTATGGAGGTGGAGTCCAAGCCCGAAGAGATCGAGACACTGGACCGCAAGATCATCCAGCTGAAGATCGAACGCGAGGCGCTGAAGCGCGAAACCGATCAGGCGTCCAAAGACCGGCTGGAAACGCTGGAAGGCGATCTGGCGAACTTGGAACAGCAATCGGCCGAACTCACCACCCGCTGGATGGGTGAGAAGGACAAGATTGCAGGCGAAGCCAAGATCAAGACCGCGCTCGACGCTGCCCGCTCCGAACTGGAACAGGCGCAGCGTGGCGGCGATCTCGCCAAGGCGGGGGAGCTGCAATATGGCACCATCCCCACGCTTGAAAAGCAATTGGCCGAAGCGGCAGGTGCCGCCGAAGGCGCAATGCTGCGCGAGGAAGTGACCGCGGATGACATTGCCGCTGTCGTTGCCAAATGGACGGGCATCCCGGTTGAACGGATGATGACGGGTGAGCGCGAAAAGCTACTCGCGATGGAAGCAACCATCGGCAAGCGCGTCATCGGGCAAGCCGATGCGGTGAAGGCTGTCTCAACTGCTGTCCGCCGCGCGCGCGCCGGTCTGCAGGACCCGAACCGTCCTTTGGGCAGCTTCTTGTTCCTCGGCCCGACGGGCGTCGGCAAGACCGAACTGACCAAGGCGCTCGCCGGTTTCATGTTCGACGATGACAATGCGATGGTCCGCATCGACATGTCCGAATTCATGGAAAAGCATTCGGTCGCGCGGCTGATTGGTGCCCCTCCGGGCTATGTCGGCTATGAAGAAGGCGGCGTCCTGACCGAGGCCGTCCGGCGCAGGCCCTATCAGGTCATCCTGTTTGATGAGGTGGAAAAGGCGCATAGCGACGTCTTCAACATCTTGTTGCAGGTGCTGGACGATGGCCGCCTGACCGACGGACAGGGCCGCACGGTCGACTTCACCAACACGATTATCGTGCTGACATCCAACCTCGGCTCGCAATATATTGCGGGCTTGGGCGAGGGCGAAAGCGTGGAGTCCGTTGAGCCGCAGGTCCTGGAAATCGTGCGCGGGCATTTCCGTCCCGAATTCCTCAACCGTCTGGATGAGATCATCCTGTTCCATCGCCTCGGCGTGGAACACATGGCGCCGATTGTGGACATTCAGGTCGGCCGCGTGGCCAAGCTGTTGAAGGACCGCAAGGTCACGCTCGACCTCACCGATGCCGCCCGCGCCTGGCTGGGACGGGTCGGCTATGACCCCATCTATGGCGCGCGGCCCCTGAAGCGCGCGGTGCAGCGATATCTGCAAGATCCACTCGCCGATAAAATCCTGCGTGGTGAGGTGCTCGATGGATCCACCGTCCATGTCGACGAGGGCGATGGGCAGCTTGTGTTGAGTTGAAGGTGGGGCGTCCCCTGTCAGCGCCAGGGACGCGCCACATCAAAAGCAATGGTCAGCCGCTCCCCCTTCGCAAAGGGAGTGGTGCCGTGCCACATGGTGGACGGGAACAGCGCGAGCGTGCCCGCGACGGGCGCGATTTCGCGATAGGCCGGCAGGTCCAGCCCCAACTCTGCCGACGGCTTGCCGAGCTGCAGCCAGCCGGCAGGCGGCGGCCCCAGCTCCTCCTGCGGCGGCCGGTCGATATAGATGGCCGAACTGATCCAGCCTTCGGTATGCGTGTGCGCCACATGAAAGCCATCAGCCTTCAGCTTAACGGACCAGCTTCCGGCAAAGCGTAAATTGGTGCGCGGTGTGCCAAGCAAGGGGTGGCCCGGCACGTGCGGCGGCAAGGCATCGATATACATCCGCAGCGCCTCTAGCACGCGGCTGCGCACCGCCCGGATTTCGGGTTCCTGCCGATGGAAAAGCGGCTTATCCGTCTGTGTGCCGCCGCGCACGGATTGTTCGAGGAAAGGCTGCTGTGCCGTGTGCAGCCGACGCAGCAGCGCCGCGAGGGTCGTCAATTCCTGATCTGAAAAACCGAGATTGATCTGCGCGATAAAGGGCGGTGCGCCATCCAGCCATTGGGCGCGATTGTCCCCCAGCAGGCGCCAGATGACGGAAAGATAGGGCCACACCGCCTCGCTGCCGGACAACTGAAGCAGCGGCTCCGCAATGTCTTTCGCCTGTCCATAGCGGCCCGTGCGCAGGCAATGCCTTATGTGCGACAACGCCCCCGCAGGGCCAACAGCTGCCGACGCCTTTTCGTAGAGCATCTGCGCGCGATCATGATCGCCGGTTTCCGACGCAATATGCGCATCTACCGCGTCAAGGTCCGGCAGGTCGCCGAGGCGGGACCGAAGCCCGGCGATGATCGCCTTTGCCTCCTCCCAACGAAGGGCGCGGGCCATATTGCGATACCAGGCAAGGTGGAGCGCCATATCGGCAGGTGCGGCCGTAGCAGCCTTGCGATAGCTCGCATCATAGTCCGGATCACCTGCAGCACGGCGCATCGCCGACAGCGCATCATGTCCTGCGGTCCAGCCCGGCTGTTGAACAATGGCTTCTTCCAACACGTCTGATGCCGCCGCCCTCTGCCCTTCCGCGTCCAACGCGACAGCGTGGTTCAGGCGGACTTGAAGGTCCTCCGGCGCAAGCGACCGGGCCCTCCCGAACAACTTGGCTGCAGGCGCGCCCATTTCCAGCGCCGTCAGCGCGCGGCCATTGGCGATGCGTGGATCAGATGGCGCCGCCTTCGCGGCCTCATCAAAGGCCATCGCCGCACGGTCCATCTGCTGTTCTTGACGGAAGGCGAGCGCGAGCATCTGCCAGACAACCCCGCTTCCGGGCACGAGCGGGGCAAGCGGTTCCAGCAGCGCAATTGTGAGGTCAGACCGGCCCGCCTCATTCGCATCGATGGCATAGTTGACGGCGTGGGTGATGGTGACAGGCGTGATCCCGCCACGGCCATGCTCGGCCTGCAAAGCAGCTACGAGTTGCGTATAGCGTGCTTCGAAACCTTGGGTCACAGCGCGTGGACCTGCTGGCCCCCGGCTTTGATGACGGCCGCAATGCCCGCTTGCTCCTCCGGCGTCAGGGCGGGGTGCCACATATCGAAAATCACGATGACGCGCAGGCGATCCGATGGATTGACGGCCTCATGCTCGACGCTGTCATCAAACACCCACGCCTTGCCGCGTTCCCAGTAGCGCGTGTGGTCACCGACGCGGAACCAGCAGCCCTCCGGCACGATGAGCGGAAGATGGCATAACAGCCGCGTGTTGGTGACGCCGCTGTGGGGCGGGATTGAGGTGTTGGGCGCGAGGAGCGAGAACATCGCATTGGGGCCGATACCGGCGACGTCCGGCTGCGGCACAGTCTCAAGCAACCCCATCGTCACTGGGCAGTGGCGGGCATTTTCAGCGATGGTTGCGCCGCGCGCGGTCAGGTGGATCGCCGTCCAGTCGCGGTTGTGATTGAGTTCGGCCCATTGGTCGACGGGCACGCTATCCGGATAATTAACATAGGGGACGAGCTTTGCGGCTTCCGCGTTGAGAACAGTCTCAAACTCGCGCTGAATGTCATCCACTGCCGCTTCGAAGCCGCTTATCCAAGGGAAGAGCGCGCGGTTATCATGGAAAGGGATTTCCGGCAGATCGGGGTAGCAATAATGCGACGGGCCTTCGCGGTCCGCCTCGGTCAGGTGGACGGCGTTGGTGATGAGCCGGTCGAGCTGGGGAGAAAGAGGCCCAACGGCGCGCACGGCGCTGCGCAGAAAATCAGCATGGCGGACCTGCCATTCCCGATATTTGGTGCGGGCGAGCGTCAGGACGGCCGCCATATGGTCGGGCAACTTGTCCGGCGCATTGGCCAAAGCGCGTCCAAAGCCTTGCCCCGCCTGATCGACGTCGCCGCTGTGATGACAATGCATGGCACGCATCAGCAAAGCCGAAAAGTCACGCGGATTGAGGGTGAGCGCACGGTCCAGCGCGGCGAGGGAGTCTGCTGCCTGCCCCGTCGCACGGTACATAGCCGACAATTTTAACCAGACGCCGAAGTTCGCCGGCTCATCTGCAAGGATGCGCCGCAGAATATCCCGCGCGGACGCAAAATCGCGGGCGGCGGCGGCGGCATCAGCCTCTTGTTCACGCGGGGACGTCATTCCTGCGAATTGCCCGACTTTTGGGCAAAAAGAAAGGCGGCGGAGCCGAAGCTCCACCGCCAAATCTTTTCATCGTCAGTCTGAGCGAAACTTAGAAGTCAGCGCTCAGGTTCACGAAGACGTTACGACCGAGGTAGTCGTAGGTGCCCGGGAACGTGTTACCGTTACCGAAGCCGCCCAGCGACGACTGGCTGATCAACGGCGGATCACGATCGAAGATGTTGTTGACGCCGATACGGAGCGTCATCGTGTCCTTGATCGGAAGCGCGAAGAGCAAGTCGAAGTATGACTGTGCCTTGATCTTCTCATCGACAGTCGGAGCCGCACCTGGCGACGCCAGATCCGGATCCGTGCTCAGCGTGTCAACCGTCACGCCACCAAGGTAGCGCCAGCGCACGGTGAAGCCAAAGTCATTAGCCGTCGTGAGCTTCAGGTTGGTGTTGAACCGGTACTTGGGGTTCGGGTTACCACAGGTGATGCCGTAGAAACCGGCGCAATCATAGGTGAACCCATTGGTGATCGGCTGTGAAACGTATTTGTCGAGGTACGTACCGACGAATTCCCACTTCAGCTTGTTGTTGCCAATCGTGGTGCGATAATCAGCATTGATATCGACACCTGCCGACGAGAACGAACCCGTGTTGGTCGTCTGGTTGTTCACAAAGCCCGATTCATCAAGCCAAAGCGAACCAGCAGCAGGGCCAGAAGCCGTACGGTTGATCTTGCTGCAGAAGAACGGGTCACCTGAGGAAATGCACTGGTTCAGGATAACCTGCGACCCAATGGTTCCGACGGCATCGTTCACCTTGATGTTGTAATAATCCACCGAGGCGGTGAAGCCGCTGAGGAAGCCCTTCGGTGTCAGGATAATACCTGCCGTCCAAGAGTCAGACTTTTCCGGGTTCAGGTTGAGGTTGCCCCCTCCGAACTGGTTGTACTGCTGTGCCGAGTTTGGCGTAACCGAACCGTAGAGTGTGGTCGGTAGGCCAGTCCGGGCACACTGGGCAGCCGTTGCAGTAGGCGTAGCGCCCGCGCACGGATCTGTGCCAGCAAACAGACCAACAGATTGGTTGAGGAACAGTTCCCCGATGTTTGGCGAACGGACAGCACGGTTGCGCGAGGCGCGGAACGTGATGTCTTCGATTGGCGACCAGGTTCCGGCAATCTTCCAAGTGTTTTCAGAATTCTTACCGGCAGCGCCACGAACGTCATAGGTCGAACGGCGGAAACCGAGTTCGAGCGAGAGATCGTGGAAGAACGCTTTGTCCGTTACGATCGGAATGGACGTTTCACCGAAGATATCCGTGACCGAGTAACGACCGTCGATCGGGAGGGTTGGACCACCCTGACCAGCACCGTCACCGTTGATGTAGGAAAGATCCGGCTGTGTCGTGAGCGACTCCGTCCGGTTTTCAACACCAAGGGCGATCTTCACCGCTTCGTCAGACAGCGGTGACTGGAAGCCAATGGAACCCAGATCACCTGTGACCTGACCCGCAAAAATCTTCTGCTTGGTCGTGCCGGTGAGCACCAGCGGGATACCGATATAGGCCGCTGCTGCCGACGAAATGCCGCCTGCGTTGAAAACGTTGTAAGGAACGCAGCTCGGGTCAGACCCGTCGACCACGGACTTACAGGTCGGGACGCCACCCACGTTCACAACCTGCAAGGCGCGGTTGATGCGTGCACTCGACACGTCGTTACGATAGGTGTTGGCAACCTTGATCTGACCGATCTGAGCGGAGACGTCGTACGACCAAGAGTCGGAGATATCGCCCTTCATACCCGTCACGATACGGAACTGGTTGAAACCGATATCGTTGAAGCGGTTACCACCTTCGGTGTTGCGCTTCCCGATAAGAATTGTCGAGTTGACAGCCTGACCAACCGTGCTGGTTGGCGTTGCGCCCAGCGTCGCTCCGGCGGTTTGACAAACAAGCGCAGCCAGCGCCGGGTTGGCAAGCAGCAAGGGGTTGTCGCAGTTGACAGTCCGCGGGCCATAGAAGGCTCCCGACGGCGCGATCTGTGCCTTCGTGCTATAGTCCATGAACATGATGTCCATGTAAGGCTTGAAGGCATCGCTGATTTCATATTCTGCAAAGGCGCCGGCCGTGTAGCGGTCGGACGGACGACGGAAATAGTTCGCCGGGCCAAAGTTGAATGAATCTGTCGCGCCAGAGTAGTTGCGAAGCGCGTTCGTGGGGAGCAGCGTCTGCGAAGCCAACTGAGCGGCTGCCGTCAGAATCGGGTTGCCGCCTGCGTCAAAGCGAAGGTTTCCAGCAGCATCGCGAGCCTGCGTACGCGCAGCCGTCGGATTGAGCAAAGCGCCGAAGCGTGAACGGGCTGGTGTGCCCGAACCACCGCAAGCGTAGTTGGTAAACGCTCCGTTCGGGTTCAGCGTGCAGATCGAGTAGTCATACTTGTCCTGCGTGATCGCCGTTTCATGACGATAGCCCGCATAAGCAACGACGTTACCGCGATCATCATCAAAGCCAGCGCCAATGGCAAGCGTGGCGTCGTAGGACTGACCCGTGACAAGGTTGCCCTCCGGTGCGCGGTTCGATGACGCATTGACGATGCTGCGAATGTCATTGTTGTTGGTGTGCTGGTAGAAGCCGTATTGCGCATCAAGACGCACGCCGCGGAAGCCGCGGTTCATCTTGAAGTTCACAACACCAGCGACAGCGTCTGCACCGTAGGTTGCCGAAGCACCGCCGGTCAGCAGCTCAACACCCGACACGAGTGCGGCAGGAATGAAGTTCAAGTCGGCACCGGCGCCACCGCCGATGTTACCCGGCATCAGGCGACGGCCGTCGATGAGAACAACTGTGCGGCTTGCACCGAGACCACGAAGGTCGATCGTCGCGGTACCGTCAGCACCGTTCGACACGCCCGAGCTTTGGCCCGCAAACACCTGCGGCAGCGAGTTGGTCAGATCTTCGATCTTGGTGGCGCCGAATTCCTTGATGGCTTCCGACGTCACAACCGTGACGGGGCTGGCCGATTCAACATTCGGGCGCGCGATGCGCGAACCGGTAACAACGATTTCGCCAGCACCTTCTTCAGCCGCGCTCTGTGCGAAGGCCGGGGAAGACAGCATAGCAAGGCCGAGAACGACAGGTGCAACACCGGCCTTCAGGCTTGAGAACTTTTGGATGTTTTTCACGTTCCAGTCCCTTTTCTGGATGCGGCCACCGGACGGCGGCCTTTTCGTTTTCATCGCCAATTCAAGGGAAGACGGCACACAGACACGCTGCGCCCACACCATCCCCTGTGTCAGCTTACGGACGGCAATGCGCGTCGGCAGGGAGGGTTTCAATCACTTTCAAATCATTATGGCACGTTTATTACGCCACAGTGGCACTTTTGCCACAGAAGGCCCGACGGGCGCCGAGCGCACAAACAAAAGCGGCGGGAAGATTGCTCTCCCCGCCGCCAATGTTTGGTATCTTCAGTCTAAGCGAGACTTAGAAGTCAGCGCTCAGGTTGATGAAGACGTTACGACCCAGATAGTCATAGGTGCCGGGGTACGTGTTACCGTTACCACCACCAAGCGACGTCTGGCTGATGAGCGGCGGATCGCGATCAAAGATGTTGTTGACGCCGATACGCAGCGTCATCGTGTCCTTGATCGGAAGCGCGAACAACAGGTCGAAGTAGCTCTGTGCACCGATGCGCTGATCGATTGCCGGCGACGAGCCGGCCAGATCCACATCCGTGCTCAACGTATCAACCTTGGCCTTGCCCATGTAGCGCCACCGCACGGTGAAGCCGAAGTCATTGGCAGTTGTGAGCTTCAGGTTGG
>JBBATS010000014.1:0-58132 GCA_040398625.1 Chakrabartia sp.
TGTCTGGCTTCCGCCCGGAAGTGAATGCCGCGCTCGACGGCAAGAACACCTGTACAGGTCCGGATCAATGCGCCGCGCGGGTGCGGGAAGCCTCCAAGAATGGGGCTGACGTCATCAAGATTACGGCAACCGGCGGCGTCCTGTCGCAGCAGGGGCGCGGCCTTGGCCAGCATTTCACCGATCCGGAACTGAAGGCGATTGCCGATACAGCCCACAGCCTTGGCCTGCGGGTAGCAGCGCACGCGCATGGCGCGCGCGGCGTTGAATCGGCGGCGAAGGCCGGGATCGATACGGCCGACCATGGGACCTTTGCCGACGCAGCGGCGGTCAAGGCGATGAAGGCCAGCGGCATGGCGATGGTGCCGACGCTGATGGCGCTGAATGGCGTGAAGGAACGTCTGGGCAAGGGCATCTACACGCCGACGGTTGAGGCCAAGGGACGCGAAGCCGTCGCACAGGCCGGCAAGGCGCTGAAGCTCGCCAAGGCTGAAGGCGTGACCATCGCCTTTGGGACCGATGCAGGCGTGTTTGAACATGGACGCAACGCCGGTGAATTTGCGTTGATGGTCGATTGGGGTGGCATGACTCCGCGTGAGGCGCTGGCCAGTGCGACGACGATCGCGGCCAAACTCCTCGACAAGGAGAATGAGATTGGCAAAATCGCGCCCGGCTATTCAGCGGATATCATCGCGGTCGACGGTGATCCGTTGACGGATGTCCGCAGCCTTGAAAAGGTCGGCTTTGTGATGGCCCGTGGCCGCATCATCGACTGACGGAGCAGCGGCATGGCCAAGATCAAGCTGAAATCATCTGAAGAACGGCTGGCCGATCTTGGCCGGATCGTGACGCGCAAGTTGAAGGCCTCTGGCCGCGCGCAGATTGTCGAACAGAATAACCTCGCGCTCTATTGCGTGCAGGATTTTATGTCGCCCACCGAGTGCGAAGAGTTGATGGGCCTGATCGACAAGGGGCGTCAGCCCTCGGGCTTGCTTGCCAAACATCCCGACCCGGACTTCCGGACCAGCGACAGTTGCAACCTGTCCCCCTATGATCCGCTCGTCGAAAAGATCGAAGGCCGTATCTGCACGCTGATGGGCATCGATCCGCGCCATGGGGAAACGCTGCAGGGCCAGGTTTATGAAATTGGCCAGCAGTTCAAGGCGCACCACGACCACTTCTTCAAGAACAGCACCTATTGGGACGATATGGCCAAACAGGGCGGGCAGCGCAGCTGGACCGCGATGATCTACCTGAACGAACCTGCCTCCGGCGGGGAAACCGAATTCCCGATCGCCGGCCTGACCGTCCAGCCGCGCCGGGCGATGCTCGTCTTGTGGAACAATATGCAGGCTGATGGCACGCCCAATCCGGCCACGCTTCACGCCGGCCTGCCGATCCACGCGGGGACGAAATACATCGTGACCAAATGGTTTCGGGAGAAATTCTGGATCTGACGTCGCTGCGCCAGCCCCGCCACTATGACGTCATCCTGAACGGCAGATAAACGCGCCTTTCTGATTGCTGACAACTCCATTCCGGGTCCGTTCAGCGCGACTCGACGATAAGCAACACGCGTCACCGCTCGCGTATAGATGTGACGTGTGTTCCCCGTTGGCGTTACACTTGTCGCCCTTCGCACAGGGGCGATGGCCCGGGTCTCTCATGAGGTCCGGGCCACTTTTTTGCGCGCTTGGTCGATATCAACATGGCTTTGGTCGAACAGGGTGGAGTGACGCCGACACGCCTGATAGGACGGACCCCATCATCCGCCTTAGGGGAGCGTTTCATGCGCCGGTCCATTTCTCTGTTTCTTGCCGCCACACTTTCGCCGCTCGCCCTCATGGCTGCCCCCGCTTCTGCCCAGATGTCGGCGCCGGCCGGCCCCGGCCCGGTGGCGGCTGCACCTGCGCAAAATCAGGCGACGCGCGATCTGCACAAGCTGTTTGAAGACAGCGATGAAGGCTCCCAGCGGCGCAATCCGCTCTTTGCCATTTTCCGCGGAGACCTCCGCTATGCCGACCGCTTTGGGGACTATATCACTGATGCCTATTTCGCCGCTGAAAAGCGGGCGAACGTCAGCGACATGGCGCGCTTGAAGAAGATTGACCGTGCGCAGCTCAGCCCGACGGACCAGATCGCCTATGACGTGTTCAAATGGCAGACAGAACAGGCTGCCATTTCCTTCCGGCCGGACATTTTGAAGCTGAACGTGGTCCGTCCGCTCAATCACTTTTTCGGCTTCCACACTTTCTACCCGACCTTTTCCAGCGGAAAGGGCGGCGCACCCTTTGCCACGGTGCAGGACTATGAAAATGGGCTGAAGCGCCACCGCGAGTTCATCATCTTCCTCGACCGCGCCGTTGGCCGCTTCCGTGAAGGGGCCAAGTCCGGCGTTGTCGAAACCAAGATGACGATCAACAATGTGATTGGTCAGCTCGATGCGCAGTTGGCGCAGAAGACGGAAGAGTCCCCCTATTTCGGGCCGGTCCAGAACTTCCCGGCCAGTTTTTCGGCAGAAGATAAGGCGCGTCTTTCCGCGGATTACCGGGCGACAATCGAACAGGGCATCTACCCTGCCTACCGCCGCCTGCGCGACTATCTGAAGACTGACTATCTGCCCGTCGCGCGCGATGGCGCGGGCCTGAAATATATGAAGGGCGGCGATAAGCTCTACAAATTGGCCATTGAGAACACGACGACGCTGCCGATGGATGCAGAGACGATCCACAATCTTGGCCTGTCTGAAGTCACGCGCATCAAGACTGGCATGGAGCAGGTGAAGGACGAGGTCGGCTTCAAAGGCACACTCAGTGAATTCTTCGACTATCTGCGCAATGACCCCAAGTTCAAGATGACGAGCCGCGATGCACTGACGCAGGGCTATTATGACATCGGCAAGCAGGTTGACGGGAAGATCGGCACCTATTTCTCAACGCTGCCCAAGGCGCCGCTCAAGATCCAGCCCTATGAAGAATTCCGCGAAAAGTATGAGGCAGGTGGATCGTATGAACCCGGCACGCCCGATGGCACGCGCCCGGGCACCTTCTTCTTCAACGCCTATGATCTGCCAAGCCGGACCACGCCGGGCATGACGACGCTTTATCTGCATGAAGGCGCGCCGGGGCATCACTTCCAGATCAGCCTTGCGCAGGAAAATGAAAAACTGCCCAAGTTCATGCGCTTTGGCGGCAACACGGCCTATGTAGAGGGCTGGGCGCTCTACTCCGAGACCTTGGGCTATGAGATGGGCTTCTACAAAGACCCCTATCAGCGCTTCGGCACGCTGTCGGATGAGATGTTGCGCGCCATGCGGCTTGTCGTCGACACCGGCATCCACGCCAAGGGTTGGACGCGCGAACAGTCGATCGACTACATGCTCGCCAATTCCGACATGGGGAAGACGGACGCGACATCGGAAGTCGAGCGCTACATCGCGATCCCGAGCCAGGCGCTCGCTTATAAGGTCGGCGCGCTCACCATCCAGCGGCTGCGCAAGAAGGCGGAAACCGAGCTTGGCGCCAAGTTCGACATCCGCGCCTTCCATGAACAGGTTCTGGGCACCGGCGCGCTGCCGCTTGCCGTGCTGGAAAAGAAGATCGACAGCTGGATTGCAGCGTCGAAGTAGGGTGATGTGTAACCCTCTCCCCTTGAGGGAGAGGGCAGGGTGAGGGGCGCGCTGCGTCTGCGGTGCATGGATGTGTTCGCGCAGAGACGCAGAGGGCGCGGAAGCAAAAGAACCGTTCGTCCTGAGCCTGTCGAGCCGAAGGCGACCGAAGGTCAACGACTGTCCTGTTCTTTGCTCCGTCCCGGAAAAAGGAACGACCCTTCGACAAGCTCAGGGTGAGCGGTGTGGGGCTATCAAACCCTCCGCGTTCTCTGCGTCTCTGCGCGAACCATATCAAACGTCGTCATGCTGAACTTGTTTCAGCATCCATGAACACCTGAGGCAGACTGTCTGGACCGGTGATGCCAATGGACCCTGAAACAAGTTCAGGGTGACGACTGGAGTGGTTTGATCAGGCCAAAGCTTCCGCGATCAGCTTCCTTGTATTCTCAATCCCGTAGAGCGCGATGAAGCTGCCCATGCGTGGCCCTGCGCTCGACCCGAGCAGCGTTTCGTAGAGCGCCTTGAACCAATCGCGCAGATTGTCGAACCCGCCCGTCTTTCCGATTTCATAGACGATGTTCTGAATGTCCTCCGCGCTCGTGTCCGCCGCCAGCGGGGCGAGTTCGGCATCAAGCCGCTGGAGTGCTGCGACCTCAACGCCTTCTGCCTTGCGGCGCTGGAGCGTCGGGGCGACATGATCGCGGTTATAGGCGAGCGCGAGGTTGATGAGCATCGCCAGTTCGGGGTGCGTCGCCGCACTCGCATCGGGCACATAGTTGGCGAGATAGCCCCACACCTGTGGCGCGGTGGCGTGCGGCCCCATAACGCCTGCAAGGTTCAAGAGCAGCCCGAAGGTCACCGGCGGCACATCGGCGGGCACAGTCCCGTTGTGGATATGGTGCACCGGATTGCCGAGCTTTTGCTCGATCGGTTGCGCTGCATAATTGCCGCGGAACTGGAAATACTCATCCACCGCGCGCGGGATGACGCCAAGGTGCAACTGTTTGGCGCTCTTGGGTTCGCGATAGGCGTAGAAGGCCAGGCTGTCTTCGCTTCCGTAAGACAGCCAATCTTCTAGGCTCAGGCCATTGCCCTTGGACTTGGAGATTTTCTCGCCCTTTTCGTCGAGGAACATCTCATAGATCAGCCCCTCCGGCTTGCGGCCGCCAAGGACCTGCGCGATCTTGCCGGACTGGATGCCGCTGTCGGTCAGATCCTTGCCGTACATTTCATAGTCAACGCCAATGGCGCCCCAGCGCATCGCCCAGTCGACCTTCCACTGCAGCTTGGACATCCCGCCAAGGATGGACTGGGTGACGGTCTCGCCCTCGTCCTCAAAGCTGACGAGACCAGCCTCTGCGTCCACAACCGTCAGCGGCACCTGAAGCACGACGCCAGACTTTTGGCTGATCGGCAGCACGGGTGAATACGTGGCGGCGCGTTCCTTGCGCAGCGTCGGCAGCATGATGTCCATGATCGCCTGATAGCGGCGCAGCACGTTCTTCAACGCCTCGTCAAACACGCCACCTTCATATTGGGTGGTGGACGACACGAACTCATAGTCAAAGCCGAAGCGGTCGAGGAATTCGCGCAGCATCGCGTTGTTGTGCGCGGCAAAGCTGTCAAACTTTTCAAACGGATCGGGAATGCGCGTCAGCGGCTTGCCGAGATGTTCGGTCAGCATCGCCTGATTGGGGACATTATCGGGCACTTTGCGCAGGCCATCCATGTCATCGGAAAAGGCGACGAGCTTGGTCGGCAAGTCTGACAGCGTTTCAAACGCGCGGCGGACCATCGTCGTGCGCAGCACTTCGTTGAAGGTGCCGATATGCGGCAGACCCGAAGGGCCATAGCCGGTTTCGAAGATGACGGGGCCGTCTTTACCACCCTTATCCAGGCGTTTGAGCACCTTGCGCGCCTCTTCAAAGGGCCAAGCCTTGGAAACCATCGCTGCGTCGCGCAAATCGGTCACTTCGTGTTGCTCTTTCGTTCCAGTTGCGCCAATCCCGGCGCGTGTCGATGACTGTCCCTGCCCCTTTGCCTTATCCTGCGCTGCATGCAAGCCATGCCGGCATCTGGATTGCGACACCCGACGGCCGCACGCGGGCCGTGGGCCGGGGTGAGGCGATCTCGATCGCGGCGGAAACGCCTGTCCTCATGCTCAATGCGCCACTGGTCGCCGCCCGGCTTGGCTATGGGGAATTGGCCGGGCTCGACCTGCTGGAATTGTTCGCTTTCCTGTATCCAGCACACTTCATGGTGCCCACGGTGAAGGGGTTGATGGGCGCGCTCAACCTAGAGCCCCTCCCCTTCAGGGGAGGGGTTGGGGTGGGGACTCTCCAACTGGGAGATGGTCCCGACCTCCACACCCCCAACCCCTCCCCTGAAGGGGAGGGGCTTATCGAGTCGAATGTCCCGGCTATTCTGCAACAAGCCGCCGCCAAGTTGCTCGATGTCCTGTCCGGCGATTGGCCGGAATGCGAGGGCGCTTGGACGTCGGCACAATCTTTGGCCCGATTGCGCTGGCCTTGGGCACCCTTGGTGCTGGACCGGCTCAAGGCGCCGCCAAAGGATGAGCGCTGGCTGTTCTCCAAATTGCCGGAATGGGAAGAAGCGCCCGTCCGCCCGGCGCCGCGCACCATCAGCCTTGATGAACGCGATGTGGTGGACCGGCTGACAAAGATCACGGGTGCAGGGGCTGAGACGCGCACGGGGCAGCAGGATTATGCGCGCGCCGCCGTCTCTGCCTTCCAGCCGCGCACCGCCCGGGATGAGCCGCGCCTCCTGATCTCCGAAGCAGGGACCGGCATTGGCAAGACGCTGGGCTATCTGGCACCGGCCTCGCTCTGGGCGGAGCAGGCGGGCGGGCCTGTCTGGATTTCCACCTACACCAAAGCACTGCAACGTCAGCTGACGGCGGAGACGGCGCGCGTCTATGGCAGCGAGGCGGCGGCGCGTGGCAAGGTTGTGATCCGCAAGGGCCGCGAGAATTATCTCTGCCTGCTCAATCTGGAAGATGCGTTGCAGGGTGGCTTTGCCGGGCGGGCGGCGATCCTCGCGCATCTCGTGGCGCGCTGGGCAACGTTCAGCCGCGACGGTGACATGGTGGGGGGCGATCTGCCCGGCTGGTTGCCGACTTTGTTCCGGCGCAACGGCTCAACCGCACTCACCGACCGGCGCGGCGAGTGCGTCTATGCCGGGTGCCCGCATTACCGGAAGTGTTTCATCGAACATGCTGCGCGCGCCTCGGCGCAGGCGGATCTCGTCGTCGCCAACCATGCGCTGGTCATGGTGAACGCGGCGCGCGGTCGGGAAGAGGGCACACGCCCCACACGCTATGTGTTTGACGAAGGCCATCACCTGTTCGACGCTGCCGATACGATGTTTGCGGCCGCCCTGACGGGGCAGGAGGCCATTGAACTGCGCCGTTGGATCATTGGCCCCGAAGGCAAATCGCGCGGGCGCCGTCGCGGACTTGCCGCGCGGCTGGCAGATGTGGCGAGCTATGACTCAGAAGGGTCTTCGGCCATTTCGGCCGCGGCAACGGCCGCCGCCGCACTCCCGTCGGACGGCTGGTTGCAGCGCATTGCCGAAGGTGCGCCCTTTGGCCCGATTGAGGCGATGTTGGGGGCTGTGCGCGGGCTCGTCTTTGCGCGCTCGGCCGAAGGCGATGCGGGCTATGGGTTGGAGACGGAGGCGGCGCAGCTTGATGGCCCCTTGCTGACTGCTGTGGAGCCCGCCTGTCAGGCGCTCGATGCTTTGCTCCGTCCGCTTGTCACGCTTGGCCGACGGCTGGAAGCGGTGATCGAGGAAGGGCCGGACTGGCTCGACGGGCAGGCGCGGGCGCGGGTCGAAGGCGCGCGGGCAAGCCTAAGCTGGCGGGTCGATACCATTGGCGCTTGGCTGTCCATGCTTGCGCGGCTGGGCGGGCCTGTGGACCCGGACTTTGTCGATTGGCTGACGGTCGACCGGATTGAGGGGCGCGAGGTTGATATTGGCCTCAGGCGGCATTGGCTGGACCCGACCCGGCCTTTCGCCGCGACTGTTTTGAAACCCGCGCATGGGGCGCTCATCACCTCGGCGACGCTGAAAGGCGGCGAAGGATGGGACGTGGCCGATGCACGGACGGGCGCGTTGCATCTGTCGGCACCGCCCGTCCATTTCGAGGCCCAAAGCCCGTTCAACTACGCCGCGCAATCCGAAGTCATCATCGTCACCGATGTGAAGCGCGGCGATGTGCCGCAACTCGCCAATGCCTTTGCCCGGCTGGTGGCGGCCTCCAATGGCGGGACGCTGGGTCTGTTCACCGCGATCCGGCGGCTGCGTGCCGTCCATGCCCGCATCGCCGACCGGTTGGCGCGCGATGGCCTGCCGCTCTACGCGCAGCATGTGGACCCGATTGATACCGGCACGCTCGTCGATATTTTCCGCGATGATCCCCGCTCCAGCCTGCTGGGCACCGATGCCCTGCGCGACGGGGTCGACGTACCGGGGGAGTCGCTGCGGATGGTGGTGATGGAAGGCGTGCCTTGGCCCAAGCCGACGGTGCTCCACACTGCCCGCCGGGCGGCAGGCGGTGGGTCGCTCTATGATGACCGGTTGATCCGGGCACGGATGGCGCAGGCCTTTGGGCGGCTGATCCGGCGGCAGGAAGATCGCGGTATCTTCGTGCTGCTCTCCTCTGCCGTCCCCTCGCGGTTGCTGTCGGCCTTTCCGGCGGGCACGCCGGTACGCCGCATGACGCTTGATGAGGCGGTTTTGGAAGTGATGCGGACGCAATCCACCCTTCCAAACGGCATCGCTTTGCCGCATGAAACGGCACCATGAAGACGCTCACCCTCTTTCGCCACGCCAAATCGGGTTGGGACGCGCCTGTCTCCCGCGATTTTGACCGGCCGATCAATGAACGCGGCGTCAAAGGCGCCAAGCTTATCGGGCGACACTTGCGCACAAAGGGCTGGACGTTTGACTATGTGATCTCGTCGCCCGCCGTGCGCTGCACCGAAACGCTCGATGCATTGTGGGAAGGCTATGGAGAAATCCTTCACCCCAATTGGGACCGCCGTATCTACCTAGCATCCGGCGCGACGCTGCTGGATGTCGTGCAGGACCTGCCGGATGAGGTGTCGTCGGTGATGATGTGTGGGCACAATCCGGGTCTGGAAGATTTGATCCTGATGCTGGTGCCCGATGTGGCCGGAGATCTTCTGCGCGATGAGGTGGAGATGAAATTCCCCACGGCGGCGGCTGCAGAATTGCAGTTTGAGGCGGACAACTGGAGTGCGGTTGCCACCGGCAAGGCGACATTCACCCGAATGATCCGTCCCCGGGATTTGGACGCAACGCTCGGCCCGCAGATGGACCGGGATTAAGCCCGCGCTGCGGCGAGGGCGATTTTCAGGCGATCCCGAATCAGAACAAGATCGGGAATATAGCTTGGCGGTGAGGCTGGTGGCGCAGGCGGCGACACCTGTGGCGCGCTTGAGGCTACCACAGGTTCAGCACTTTCAGACGGGGTGGCCGTCTTTCCGGTCAGCACCTTCTGCACGCCTTTGACGGTATAGCCTTCAACGTTCAGCAACTGGTGGATGCGGCGCACGAGCACCACATCGTCCGGCCGGTAATAGCGGCGGTTGCCCGCGCGCGTCAGCGGCCGGAGTTTGGAAAACTTGGTTTCCCAATAGCGCAGAATGTGCTGCGGAACGCCAAGCTCAGCAGAAAGCTCGCCAATGGTCAGCAACGCTCCAGGCGCTTTGTCAGCCATTGGCGATGCTCACCGATTAGGCCTCTTGGGCGACGTTGGCCCGCATCATCTGGCTGGCGCGGAACGTCAGCACGCGGCGTGGTGCGATTGGCACCTCAACACCTGTTTTGGGATTGCGGCCCACACGTGCACCCTTGTCACGCAACAGGAAGCTTCCAAATCCAGAAATCTTTACATTCTCGCCCTTTGCGAGCGCATTTGACATGTGATCGAGAATCGATTCGACAAGTTTTGACGATTCAGCCTTGGACAGGCCGACATTCTTGTGAAGAGATTCAGCAAGATCGGCTCGTGTCAGAGTACCATCCCCCGCCATTACACAACTCCCCCTCTCAGATAGTGGTCACAGTTCTTCTTATCGAATTGGCGCGGAACGTCAATTGCGCGAATTGGTTAGTAACGGACGGCCGCTGCGCCCCAAGTGAAGCCCCCGCCCATCGCTTCGAGCACCAGCAACTGGCCGCGCTGGATGCGTCCGTCGCGCACGGCGGTGTCGAGCGCGAGCGGCACGGAGGCAGCAGACGTGTTGGCATGCTGATCCACCGTCACGACGATCCGGTCTTTGGATAGCCCCAGCTTGCGCGCGGTCGCATCAAGGATGCGGGCATTGGCCTGATGCGGGACGACCCAGTCGACATCCTGCGGGGTCAGGCCTGCGGTCTCGAGCACTTCGCCCAGCACAGTCGCCAGATTGACGACGGCATGGCGGAACACTTCGGACCCCTTCATGCGGACATGGCCGACGGTGCCTGTCGTGGACGGGCCCCCATCGACATAGAGGAGTTCATTGTGGCGGCCATCGGCATGGAGGCTGGTCGACAGGATGCCGGCCTCGCCATCTTGTCCTTCAAGCACGACGGCGCCTGCACCATCGCCAAACAGAACGCAGGTCGTGCGGTCTTCCCAGTCGAGGATGCGGCTGAAAGTTTCGGACCCGATAACGAGCGCGCGCTTTACATTGCCCGCGCGGATCATCGCGTCGGCAACCGAGAGCGCATAGAGAAAGCCTGAACAGACCGCCGCCACGTCAAAGGCGATGCAGTCATTGATGCCGAGCTTGGCCTGAATTGTGGTCGCGCTGGCGGGGAAAGTCTGGTCGGGCGTGGCGGTGGCGAGAATGATCAGATCAATACTGGCGGCATCCACACCGGCGGCTTCGATGGCCTTGGCAGCCGCGTCTGCGCCGAGCGTCGCGGTCGTCTCGCCTTCACCGGCAATATGGCGGAAGCGGATGCCGGTGCGCGCGACGATCCACTCATCTGAGGTGTCGACGCGCTGGGCCAGTTCTTCATTGGAAACACGGTGTTTGGGAAGGGCTGATCCTGTCCCGAGAATAACCGCGCGTAATGTCACTTGCCGTTCGCCTTGATGAGCGCGAGATCGTCAGAAATGCGCTGGGTGATATTGGCGTCGACCAGCTTTGCGGCCACGCCGACGGCATTGGCGACGCCTTTGGGGCTCGCACTACCATGGCTTTTGACGACCACGCCGTTGAGGCCGAGGAAGACGGCGCCATTGTGATTGTCGGGGTCAAGGTGATGGCGCATCAGCTCGGTTGCCGGACGCGAGATGAGGAAGCCGAATTTGGACCGGATCGAGCTTGTAAAGGCGCGGCGCAGTAGGTCCGTCACGAAGCGGGCGGTGCCCTCCATCGTCTTCAGCGAGATGTTCCCGGAGAATCCGTCGCACACCACAACGTCGGTCAGGCCACGGGCAATCTTGTCGCCTTCGATAAAGCCTTCAAAGTTCATGTGCAGATGGTCTGCCGCGCGCAGGGCGGCGGCGGCATCGCGAATTTCTTCGGTGCCCTTTTGGTCTTCGGTGCCGATGTTGAGCAGCGAGACGCGCGGGCGTTCAATGCCGAGCGCAATGCGCGAATAGGCCGCACCCATGATCGCGAACTCGACGAGGTTGCGGGTTTCGCACTCGGTGTTTGCGCCCAGATCCAGCATGACGAAATCATGATCGCCAAGGCTGGGGAGGAGGGCGGCGAGCGCGGGGCGGTCAATGCCCGGCATGGTGCGCAGGGCGAGTTTGGACATTGCCATCAGGGCCCCGGTATTGCCGGCGGAGACAGCGGCGCCAGCCCTGCCCTTTTTCACGGCATCGATGGCAAGGCCCATGCTCGTCGTTTTGGCACGGCGGATCGCCTGGCCTGCGCGTTCGCTGCCATCGATCGTTTCGGGCGCGTGGATGATGTCCGACGCCGCCCGCAGATTCGGGTGCTGGTCGAGCGCCGCGTTGATCGCGGCTTCATCGCCGACAAGGTCAAAGGTCAGCCCCGGCCATTGACGGCGCGCCAGGGCGACACCGGCCAGCATCACTGCTAGCCCTCCGTCGCCCCCCATGGCGTCAATTGCGATGCGCGGCGCTTCGGCCACTTGCCCGTCTCCTGTGGTTCAGGCGACGGGATTAGTCGGCGGCTGCGACGATTTCGCGACCGTTATAGTGACCGCAAGCCTGGCAAAGATTGTGCGGCAGCTTCAGTTCGCCACAGTTCGGGCATTCCTGAAACGTGGTGGCCGTCAGCGCATCATGGCTGCGACGCATGTTCCGCCGCGACGGCGATGTTTTTCTTTTAGGGACGGCCATTTCGGCACCTTATTCGATTGAGTGATCACAAACCTTGGCCAACAATCCCGCATCCGAAAACGAATCCGAGGCCGTCCAAGCGAAGGCGCGCGTATAGCCAAATTTCGCGCGGTTGCAAGCGTCGGCGCCGCGTGGCAGGGTCCGCCCACCCAACAGGAGGGGAAGAAGATCATGATTTTACCCGTAACTTTGACATTCGTCGGCGTCGCAGCCCTCGTCAATCTTTGGCTCGCCATCCGCTGTGGGCAGGCGCGCACAACAGAGAAGGTCTCGATTGGCGATGGCGGCAGTGAAGCCGTCATCCGCCGGATGCGCGCACACTCTAACTATATTGAAAACACGCCCTTTGTCCTCATCATGATTGCCGCGATTGAGCTCGCCAACACGCCGGGTGCCGCACCAACCTGGCTCTGGATTGTGGCAGGCGTCTATTTCCTTGGCCGCGTGGCGCATGGCCTCGGCATGGATGGCGGGACGCTTGGCAAGGGCCGGATGGTGGGCACGCTCATCACCATGCTGACGCTCTTGGGTCTGGCCGCGTATTGCATCTCCATCCCCTACACATCGGCAGGGCAGATCCAGCCGGCGAGTGAGGTTGACCTCTCCGTCTCCGAAACGGTGCCTGCAAACTAATAGACACCCATTGCAAGTCCCGCTGCTAGGGCCAGGCCGAGGTCATGGCAGCGGGCAAGTGCTTCAGGCGGGATCGTCTTTTGCGCCAGTATCTCTTCGGGCGTCTGCGCATGGGTGCAGAGGATGAGAGGATCGGCCACCGCCTTCATCCGCCAGCCCAAAACGATCCGCGCAATCTGGCGCGCAGCCCCTTCCCCGTCTGACCCGGCACAGATCATCGCGGCATAAGGCCGCCCCTCGATCTGCCCGAGCGCGGGGTAATATGCCCGATCAAAGAAATCCTTCATTACGCCCGCCATAGAGGCGAGGTTCTCCGGACAGGCGAAGATGACGCCGTCGGCGGAGAGGAGATCGTCGGGGGTGGCGTCTGCGGCGGTCAGCAGGCGGGTCGTGACGCCCGGTTCCTGTTCTGCGCCTGCAAGCGCTGCGCGCGCCATCGCTTCGGTGCCGCCGGTGCGGCTGTGATAGAGGATGAGGAGGGTGGTCATGGCCCCATCCTATCCGTTCGTCCCGAGCGAAGTCGAGGGACGTGGTGCAGGCGTGTCTCGACTTCGCTCGACACGAACGATGGAATTTACGCTGATTAGTGGCGGTTTTTTGAGCCATCGCCGGTTCGCACTAGGACTTGCATTGCAGAATCTCAGAGTCTACGTTCAGCAAGTTGGAAATTTCCAACAGGGTGGTCCCACATCGCCGCCCAGTTTACGACATAAACACAAAAGCTAACTGGTTAGGCCAGCGCCGGGTATGAGAGCGGACACTCTCTTCCCGGCCATGCCGCCAGCGCCTATATGCTCGGACACTTACCCGAAGCATAAAGACCGCCTCTCTAAACGGGGGTGAGCCCGCTCTCCGAAAGAGCCCTACTGCTCCCTCGCGACGTTCAAGAAAGCCAGCAAGGAAACGGAGAAAGAAACAGCGATGTGGAACCGGAGACAGTTATTGAATCGTGAACATCTAGAGTCGACAGGCCCTGTATGTTCCTGTGGACAGAAATTTGGGGATTAGTTTCACGTTCAGACATTGACGGCTGTTAGTTGAGACGCGACCATAGTGAATGGACTCGCAATGGTACGTGAACGCACCGATGTATTCTGGTGATTCAACTGATCGTCAGAAGCTCTGGGAATTAAATGGAAATCTGACGCGACTACAGGGATATATTTTAGATTTCTCGGCAGACTTAGATCTGTTTGACTTTGCAGAACAGAGGCTTGATTCTCTTGACCGCGGCGATTGGGAAATGAAGCGCAAGTTTTCTCATTGGAAAGCCGCTGCGGCAAATGACGCAGCCATGACAGTTTATCATTTCGGGAAGGTTCGCGGTGCGCTTCCCGGATTGATAATGGGAACCGAATGCCTTGCGCCACTTGTGGACCGCGCAAAGCTCGGCAAGTCCGGTAAATTCTTTGAAACGCAGTTGTCTGATTGGGCGCTCACCCGCAAAGGGGTGGCCCACTCAGGCGACTTTGCGAAATCGCAGAATGATGTTGATAATCACAAAACACGGGATTCAGTGCAACGAGATGGGTTGCAAATTGCCGAGGGGGCCGGCGTATTCATTTCTGGGATGTTCCAAGGCAGAGATATGATCCACACAGTTGAAGGAAAACTCGTTTCTTTCTCGATGACGAAAGACACCCTCGAAAAGTTGTATACGACGTTTGAATTGTTGATGGAGCCACTAGCTGAGGCCTTCATGTGTCTATCTGATATACATCGAGCCAGCTTAGGATTATCTCGGCCACGACATATAGACCGAACTCACCATCGACCATGGTGAGGGCGCCTCGGGTTGGCTGCTTCACTACAAAATTGATGTTGTCATCCTGAACTTGTTTCAGGACCCATGCCGTGAATGTGGAGTGTCACGCCAAACTTCGAGAAATAGACGCCTCTGGAGGCATGGATGCTGAAACAAGCTCAGCATGACGAACCAAATGATAACCAAATAGGTAAAAACACCTTGACATTTCTCTCCTGATCTGGCAGATGGGGTGAACTGAAGCGGACGACTCGGGGGCCAGATGCCCCGTCCCGCTTCCTCCCCCAATTCCGGAGACACTCCATGGCCTTTGCCAAGCCGCGTGCGGACGCGCAGAATGGTGCGTCGGGATTTGATGCCCGTGCCCGCAAGCTCTTTCTGGAACATTTGGCGCTGACGTCCAATGTCGCCGCCTCGGCGCGCAAGGCAGGCGTGGCGTCATCACGGGTCTATACGCTGAAGCGGAAGAATCCGGACTTTGCGCGCGATTGGCAGGTGGCGCTCTCGGAAGGCTTTGCCCGGCTGGAGGCTGAATTGCTGGCAGAAGCTTTGCGGACCATCTCGGGCAAAGTCTCAGACGCCACGCTCAAGTCGCGCGCGCAAAAGCATCGGCTCGCGCTGGCTTTGTTGGCGATGCACCGCAGCTCGGTACGCGGAGGGCCAAAGCCTGCTGCAACGACGGGCAACGGCGCCGGGATTGCGGCGCGCGTCGAGGCGAAGCTGCGTGACATGCAAGTGCGTGTGAAGGCCGGAAATGGCACAAAACACTGATCAACCCGATCATGCGCTTAAGGTCGCTGATCTGGACGATGCCGCCCTTTCCAAATGGCTCAAAGCAAACCACGCACGGCTGGCCCAGATCGCCTTTGACTGGTCCTTCTGGCGGCGTCCCGATCAGGCTGAACCCGCAGGCGATTGGCGCTGTTGGCTGCTTCTCGCCGGACGCGGCTTTGGCAAGACGCGCACAGGGGCGGAATGGGTCCGCGCCCGGGCTGAGGCCGATGGTCGGCTGCGGATTGCGCTGGTCGCCGCCACCATGGCCGATGCCCGTGCGATCATGGTGGAAGGGGAAAGCGGGCTCTTGTCTATCGCGCCGGAAGCTATGCGGCCCCATTTCGAGCCGTCGCTCCACCGGCTGGTCTGGCCCAATGGGGCGATGGCCAAACTCTATTCCGCCGCAGAACCGGAAGGCCTGCGCGGTCCCGAACATTACATCGCCTGGGCCGACGAATGTGCCAAATGGGATAATGCCGACGCTGTATGGGACAATATGGCGATGAGTTTGCGGCTGGGCACCCATCCGCAGGTCATGGCCACCACCACGCCGCGCCCGGTGCCGCTGATCCGGCGGCTGATGGCCGAGGAGGGTGTCCACACAACGCGCGGACGCATGGTGGACAATGCGCTCAACCTCGCTGCCCCTTTCGTTGCGGCGATGCAGTCGGTTTATGCGGGCACCCGCTTGGGCCGACAGGAGCTGGACGGCGAACTGATCGACGATGTCGACGGCGCGCTGTGGACGCGGGCGATGATGGACGAGGCCCGGACGCCGGCTCTTCCCCAATTGGCGCGCACCATCATCGGCGTTGATCCCCCCGCCGGTCGCAAGGGCGATGCCTGCGGGATTATCGCCGCCGCGCTGGGCGCAGACGGGCTGGCATACGTCCTAGAAGATGCCAGCCTCTCCGGCGCCTCGCCTGAAGGCTGGGCGCGTCAGGTGGCAGCGCTCGCCGAAAAACACGGCGCCGACCGCGTGATCGCCGAAGCCAATAATGGCGGGGATATGGTCGAAAGCGTCCTGCGAGGTGCGGCACCCACCCTCCCTGTCCGTCTCGTCCACGCCGCACGCGGCAAGGTGGCGCGAGCCGAGCCGGTCGCTGCACTCTACGAACGCGGGAAGATCCGTCACGCAGGCCGCTTTCCGGAACTGGAAGATGAACTCTGCGGGCTGTGCACCGGCGGTGCCTATCACGGTCCGGGCCGCTCGCCCGATCGGGCAGATGCCTTGGTGTGGGCGGTGACCGAATTGATGTTGAAGCCGGGCCGGACGGAGCCACGGATACGGGTACTTTAGCGGCCAAAGGCGGCCGTCAACAAACCCATTTGGAGAAAAAAATGAAACTCTTTGGCTGGAAATCGGTCGTGCGGGCGCCTGCGCGTCCGGCGCTGACGCGGGTGGCGAACTGGACCAGCGGAGAATGGCCGCGTGCCTATGAAGTGCAGCTGCGGGAGCTTTATCTCGGCTGCGCCATCGCCCAGCGCGCGGTGCGGCTGGTGGCGGAAGGCGTGGCGTCGATCCCCTTTGTCGCGAATGATGACGCGGCGGGGCAGTTGGTTTCCGCCACATCCGGCGGGCAGGCGCTGCTGGAGACACTCGCCACGCAATTGCTGCTCCATGGCAATGGCTATGTGCAGCTGCTGACCGATCCGGCAGGCACACCTGTTGAACTCTTCGCCCTGCGCCCGGAACGCGTCTCGGTGGAGGCGGATGCGCGCGGCTGGCCCATCGCTTATCGCTATAAAGCGGGTGATGCCGCCACGTTGCTGCCGTCCGACGGCGTCATCCACATCCGCACGCACCATCCGCTGGATGATCATTATGGTCTGGGCAGTCTCGATGCTGCCGCCGGACCCATGGCGGTTCACCGCGCGGCGATGACCTGGAATAAGGCGCTGCTCGACAATGCGGCGCGGCCCTCCGGCGCGTTGGTGCATGAGGCGGCGGAGCAATTGTCCGCCGAACAGTTTGACCGGCTGCGCGAGGAGCTCGCGGCGGGCTTTGCGGGCGCCAAAAATGCCGGGCGCCCAATGCTGCTGGAAGGCGGTCTGCGCTGGCAGGCTTTGTCGCTGACGCCCGCTGATATGGACTTTGCAGCGCTCAAGGCCGCCGCCGCCCGCGACATTGCGCTCGCCTTTGGGGTGCCGCCCGTGCTGCTCGGCCTGCCGGGCGACGCGACCTACGCCAATTACCGTGAGGCCAATCGCGCTTTGTGGCGTCAGTCGATCCTGCCGCTGGCGGGGAAGATCCTCGACGCCATAGCCGAAGGGCTATCCCCCAATTTTGCAGGCCTCACCCTGCGCGTTGATGCCGACCGTGTGCCAGCCTTGAGCGAAGACCGCGAACGGCTTTGGGCGCAGGTGACGGCGGCGGACTTTCTGACCCCCGAAGAGAAGCGTGCCCTTGTCGGCCTTGCCCCAGTGGAGACCGCCCCATGACCAATTCAAACATGCTCATCCATCTCGCCGCTCAAGCGGAAGCGCGAGGATCAGACCTTGTGACGCTGCGGGCGCTCATCGAAGAAGCGTCGGACCTTGGGGCGGCCCGCGCGCTGGCCCGGCTGGGCCTGTCAGACGACAGCGCAGCCAAGGATATGGCCGAACTGCGCGAGCTGTTGTCCGCCTGGCGTGACGCCAAGACGACGGTGCGCAAGGCCGTGCTCGGCTGGCTGGTGCGCGGGGCGCTGGCGCTTCTGCTCGTCGGTCTGGCTGTCCGGCTGGGCCTGAGCGAGCTGATCGCCAAATGACAGTGACGGTCCGTTTCGCAGGCTATGCCGCCATTTTCGATCATCCCGACAGAGGCGGGGACATCATTCGCAAAGGTGCTTTTGACGGCGCAAAGGCGGGGCTTCCTGTCCTCTGGTGTCATGACGCCACCCGACGGATCGGCACGGTCGACACGCTCATGGAGGATGACCGCGGCCTTCGCGTCACCGGCACCATCACGGGGCGCGCTGTGGCTATCGGGCAGGGCCTATCCTTTGGCTATCGCGTCCGCGCCGCTGCCACCTCAGGCCATTTTCGAGAACTCAACGCGCTCGACCTCATCGAGGTCAGCCTCGTCGCGCAGCCCATGCAACCGCTGGCACGCGTCATCGCCACACACCCTCAATCAGGCGAGCTCCAATCAACCGAATCCCAAACAGGAGAAACTGCATGGACTATGAAGTGAAGGCTGATGCTATTGATGCGGCATTTGACACCGTGGAGGTGCCGCCGGTGATCGCCAACCGCCCCGCGCTCTCGGGCGCCCGCACGGCAGATCCGGCGCGCGCCGCATTCATCGACGGCTATGTCCGTCGCGGCACCGATGTTGAACTCAAGAGCTTTTCCGGCACGACAGGGCCGGACGGCGGCTTTGCCATCCCGCGGGAGATTGACGGCAATATTGACACGCTGCTGAAGGCGGCCTCCCCCATCCGCCAGATCGCCAATGTCGTGCGCGTCGGTTCGGCAGGCTATCGCAAGCTGGTGACGCAGAACGGGGTTTCCTCCGGCTGGGCATCCGAAACACAGGCGCGTCCGGAAACCGGCACGCCGACCTTCAATGAAGTCATCCCAAGCTTTGGGGATCTTTATGCCAATCCGGCCGCTACGCAGGCGATGCTCGATGATGCGGCGTTTGACGTCGAAGGCTGGCTGGCGGGCGAAATCTCCGCTGAATTCGCCAAGGCCGAAGGCACAGCGTTCGTGTCGGGCAGTGGCACCAACCGGCCGCGTGGCTTTTTGACCGGCACGCCTGTCCTCACCGGCGATGCGACCCGCGCTTTTGGTGTCCTTCAATATGTGCCGACAGGGGCGGCGGGTGCCTTTGCGACCAACCCGCAGGACAAGCTCATCGACCTCGTCCATACGCTGCGCGCGCCCTATCGCCAAGGCGCGGTGTGGGTGATGAATTCGGCGACACTCGCGGTCATCCGCAAGTTCAAGACGACCGATGGCGCCTTCCTGTTCCAGCCGGGTCTTGTCGCGGGCCAACCCAATACGCTGCTCGGCTATCCGGTGGTCGAGGCCGAAGACATGCCCGACATTGCCGCCAACAGCCATTCGATCGCGTTCGGCAATTTCAAGGCGGGCTATCTGATCGCCGAGCGGGCGGAGACGACCGTGCTGCGTGATCCCTTCACCAACAAGCCGTTCGTCAACTTCTACGCGACCAAACGCGTCGGCGGGTCGGTCTCCAACTCCGAGGCGATCAAGCTGCTGAAATTCTCAGTGAGCTGATGCGCCGGTTCTCCCCGCCACCCGGGCGGGGAGAACCCTCCCTCTTTGTCCAGATCTAACGGAGGCCCCCATGCCTGATCCCTTTGCCGCGTCTGCCGATAGCGTCACCTCGCCCGCCGAAGATGCCGCAGCACTTGTGCCGCACGACACCAATCCCGTCGTCACGACCCCCAAGGCGCTGTTCATCGGCACGGGCGGTCATATCGTGATGCGCGGTGTGAACGGCATGGCAGACGTCACCTTCCGCAATGTGCCCTCTGGCTCTGTGCTGCCGTTTCGCCCCGGTTTTGTCCGCGCGACTGGCACGACGGCGGCTGACATCGTGGCGCTTTACTGATGACGGGTCTGGGCTTTGACACCGGGCTCGCGCTGACCCAGCGTGCATTGGGCGGGGTGGCCGGGCCAGTAGCGCCGGTCCCCGCCAATTTGCGGTTCCTGATCTACGGCGACAGCCGCACGGCGGATGGCAAGACCACGACCAACACGGCCAATGGCCTCATCCAAGGGACGCAGAACCTTGGCTATGCGCCTTGGCTTGAGCTCTTGTCGGCCTACAAATTGCGGATTGCGCGCAACGCCAATTTCACAGTGCCTGCCTCCACGACCTATCAGGGTGCAGCCCTCCCCCGGCAAAACGCCAATGGGGTGGCGACGGCCGGCGATGCCTGGCGGTCGGAAGGTGCGGTCAACTTTTCCGACAATAAGGGCGCGGACTTTGCCAATGCGCATGAGGCGGGGATTGGCCTTCTGCTTTATGGCACCAATGACCAGATCGTGTCCGATGCAGGGTATCTGACCGCCTCGCGCACCAACATTCTGACGATCCTCAACACAGCACCCAACAAGGTGTGGGTCGTCTGCAATGAACTGCCCAAGGGCGTGAACGACAACGGCACGCTGGGCGGGCAGAGCGTCACCGCCAACTTCAAAGCTTATTCGGACTGGCTGCTGACCCTCGATTTCGCCTCAGGCCATGCCAATGGGCGGGCGAATGTGATCGTTGTCGACAGCTGGGGTGAGTTTGTCGATCCGGCCTCGGGCGCGCTCTACCGCAACAAGCAGGGCTATCTGCGCGATGGGCTGCACTGCACGGGCTTTGGCGCAAAGCGGATTGCCGCCAAGATCATTGAGCGGCTCTCGGCCATCTGGCCCAATTGGGCAGCGCTTCCGGCGCAGATCACGCTGCCGACCGCCAATGGACTGGCGGCCTTGGGGGCAGCGCAGCCCTCCATCATGTCCAACTCCATCTTCACGCCGGGGACGAACGGCAGCGTGCTCGGCACTTGGGGGCTGGCCCCAATAGCGGCGAACATTCCCCAAGGCTGGACTGTCTTCGTCACCGGGTCGGGCGCGGGTATGTCGTGCGTGGTCGAAAAGGGTGTCGAGACCGACCCCGGCGGCTTCCCGGTCTTCAAGCTGACGATCTCAGGCACGCTCGCTGCCAATTCAAGCTGCACGATCCAACTCTATCAGCTGGCGTCGCTGGCGAACCTGTTCGCCAATGGCTGGCTGACGATCAACGACAGGCTGCGCGGTGTGGCGCGGATGCGGGTGGAGGCAGGTGCGCAATATTTCAGCGGGGCCTCGCTCTCGCTCATCGTGCAAAGCCCGACAACGAACAAGTTTCTGACTGGCTTCACCGGGCGCGGTGGCTCCGTCATCAACATGTCCGCCCCTGCCTTTCTCGACTGCTATGACGGCAGCTGGCTGGACTATTGCACCGAAGTTCTGGACTTTCAGGACCCGGGCAAGGTCGCGCTCGGCCAGAACATGACCGCGCAAAGCGACATCAGCCAGATACAGGTGCGCGCCGACCTTGATTTCCGCAACCTGACGGCTGTCGTGCAGAACGTCGCCGCCACCGTCCGCCTGTCGCGGGTCGGGGCGATGCGCGTCGCGGCCTGACCACTCCTTCACCAACGGGGATATGACCATGATTGAACCGAGCTCTATTCCGGGCGCGCTGCTGGTGCCTGCGCGCGATGAGGCGAAGGCCTATCTGCGCATTGAGCATGCCGACGAAGATGCGCTGCTCGACCGGCTTATTGCCGATGCCGCAGCGCTGGCCGAAGCCTTTACCGCGCAGGTGCTTCTGCAACGCCCGCTGACCGAAATCCTGAGCGCAGGCTCCGGCTGGCAACGTCTGTCGAGCGCCCCGGTGCGCAGCATCACGGGCGTTCAAGGACTGCCGGCGGATGGCGCCGCCTTTCCTTTACCGGTGGGGGATTATGGCATCGATATTGATGCCCATGCCCAAGGCTGGCTGCGCGTGATCCAGCCGGGATCGGCGGGGCGGGTGCGTGTGTCGCTCAGCGCAGGCCTCTCCGCCGATTGGGCGGGCCTGCCGGAACCGGTGCGGCTCGGCATCCTCCGGCTGGCCGCGCACATCCATGCGCATCGGGACGCGGCAGAGGATGTCGGCCCGCCTGCCGCGGTCGCCGCCTTGCTCCGCCCCTGGCGTCGGCTGCGTCTGGCATGAGCGGGGAATTGGCAGGCGCGCTGCGCGAACGCGTGACTATTGAACAACCCAATCCCGCGCGGGATGCGCTGGGCGGACGGACGGGCGGCTATCTCTACGATGGTGCGGCCTGGGCGGCGATCACACCGCTTATGCCCGCTGATCTCGCCGCTGCGGATGCGCTCTCCGCGCTGCCCCGCTGGTCGGTCACGCTGCGCAAACGGGAAGGGATTGGCCCCGGCACGAGGCTTGTCTGGCGCGGTCGATATCTGTGCGTGCGCAGTGTCGTGAGCGACCCACAATCGCTCGCCCAAATGGTGCTCAGCTGTGAGGAAGTCCGCTGATGTTTGAACGGATCATCGGGAAGGCGCAGGCGATTGCCGCGCAAAAGCGCAACGATCAGATTGAACGTCTGGTGCAGGTCACGCCTCCGCCGGGCATTACGATCACCCGCACCGATGACGGTGTTGTTCTCTCGGGCAAGCGCCTGCGCCGCCGCCTCATCACTGATCCTGCGCTGCGGAGTTTCGGGCGATGAGCGGGGTCATTGACCTGCAACAGGCCGTTGTCGCGCATTTGTCGGCGGTCCCAGCTTTGGCCGAACTGTCAGGCGTCTATGACGGGCCACCGCCGCGCGCCGCCTTTCCTTACGCCGCCATCGGCGACGGGCTGGTGACCGATTGGAGCACCAAGACTGAAAAGGGTCGGGAGATCCGCTTTGCGGTGACCTTGTGGGATGACGGGGAGGTGCCTGCGCGGCTGCACCGTCTGACCGGCGCCGTTGAAGCTGCGATGGCGACTCTGCCCCGTACGCTCGAGGGCGGGCGGATCGTCAGCCTCGTCTTCCTGCGCACTCTCATCGCGCGGGACGCGGCCGGCCCTTGGGCGGGCCTTGTCGAACACCGCATCCGCATCCTTCACGACCAGGAGATTTGATATGCCAGCAGAAAAGGGCAGCGCCTTCCTTTTGAAAGTCGGCGATGGCGCGTCGCCGCCCGTCTACCAGACCGTGGCAGGCCTCAGGACAACGCAACTCAGCATCAATGGTGAGGCCGTGGTCATCACGCATAAGGGCTCGGGCGGTTGGCGCGAGCTGCTGTCGGGTGCCGGGGTGCGGTCGGTTTCAGTGTCGGGCGCGGGTATTTTCACCGGCTCGGTGGCCGAGACGCGGATCAAGACCAATGCCCTGTCGGGTGTACTCGATGACTATGAGCTGAGCTTTGAAAGCGGCGAACGGCTGCGGGGTAAGTTCCTCGTCGCGCGGCTCGATTATGCCGGCGATTTCAACGGGGAGCGCAACTACACGCTCGCGCTCGAAAGCTCCGGCCCGGTGACAAGCCTGTGAGCAGCGCCAATTCTGCGCGCGGCGAGGCGGTGGTCGCGGGTCATGTGTTGCGCCCGACCTTCTCCGCACTTGTGGCAGCTGAAGCTGAGCTTGGCCCGCTGTTCGCACTGGTGGAGCGGGCAGCGGACGGGCGGCTGGCTCTGTCTGAAATGGTCGCCTTGTTCTGGCATTGCCGGGTGCAAGAGGATCTGCGGCGGGAGGCCTTTGCCGATGCCTTTGTGCGCGGCGGGCTGGCGGCCGCAACGCCTGCGCTGCGCATCCTGCTTGGCCAGATCCTGCAAGGGCGATGAGCTTTGCGGATGCTGCCGGACGATTGGCCGGGCTGGCAGGTGCCTTGCTCGGCTGGTCGCCGGAGATGTTCTGGGCCGCGACACCGGCGGAGCTCGCAGCTGTGCTGACCGCGCTCACCCCCCAATCCGAAACAGCCGGTGCCGATGATCTTGCGCGGTTGAAGGAGATGTATCCCGATGGATGAGGAAATCGAACGGCTGGTGGTCGCTGTCCGCGCCGACACGCAAGGCTTTGCCCGCGATGTGGCGACGATGCGCGGCGCGCTGGAAGGGCCCTTTGGCGACGGCGTCGACCGGGCGGGACGGATGCTGGAAGGGTCGCTGACCCGCGCATTGCGCACCGGCAAGCTGGGCTTTGATGATCTGAAGCGTGTCGCGCTGTCGGCGATGGCAGAGATTGCGGCGTCTGCGCTCCGCACCGGGCTCGGCAGCCTTGGCGGCGGGGCGTCAGGGGGTGGACTGCTTGGCCTCGGAACGACGCTAGTCGGATCGCTCCTCGGTTTGCCCGGTCGGGCGACGGGCGGACCCGTGGCGCCGGGGCGGGGATATCTGGTCGGCGAACGCGGACCGGAAGTTTTCGTGCCCACATCAAGCGGCCAGATCGCGGCGCCCTCAACGGGTGGCGCAAGAGCGGTGCGCGTCTCGATCAACGTCAACGCCCCCGCAGGTGCCGCGCCGGAGATGCTCGCCCGTTCCAGCCGACAGATAGCGCGTGCTGTCCGCAACGCCATGCTGGAGGGCAACTGATGGCCTTCTGGTTCGCCAAGCCCGGCGATGCGCAACAGCATGCTCCTCTGAAGCGCTTTGACCCGGCCTATTGGACGGTCAATTTCCCGCGCCCGATGATGGCCTCTGTTGTCACCCAAGGCGATCACGGGCTGCGCGTCGATGCGGTCTTCTACCGCGCCAACGATCTCGCAGGGGTGATCTGGGCGTCGGAGGACACGGACGATCATCCCCTCCTCGCTTATGAAACACAGCGCGATTATCGCGGACTGACTTTGTCTTTCCGCTGGCGGTCCTCAGGAGTGCTGCCGCTGGATGCGGTCAATGGCCCGACGCTGACGATTGAAGGCCGCGACGCCAACAGCGCCCCTCGCAGCTGGTATGTCCGGCTTTGGAACTACGCGCAGGGCGCGCCCGAAGACGCAACCGTCACGCTGGATTTCGACAGGCTGGATGGCGGCTTTCTTCTTCCTTCAGAGGCCGACCCTGTCTGGGCGGGGGACATCGACCGGATGTTCATTTCGCTCGTGCCCCAGGGCTATTCAGGGGCTGACGCGGGGCTCTCTGCGCCGGTTGAGGCTTGGCTCGAACTGGAGGACATCACCTGTGACGGTGCCGGTGCGGTGCTGCGTGTGGGTGACGTCATGGTGCCACCCCACGGCCTGTCCATCGCGACCGGATATGATGACAGCTACAACCTCACGCCGGAACGGGTGCTGCGCCACATCCTCCATCTCGGCTATCGCGGGTCGATCAATCATTATGTGGGGATGAGCCATTATTTCCGGCTCGACGCGTCCAGCCATGTGACGCGCGAGGGCGGCGCGCTCAATGCGCCGTGCGCGCGCTGGCATGCGGATTTTCTGGCGCGCGCTAAGGCGCTCGACCTGTCGGTCATCCTCTCGCTTTCTTATGAACTGTTCGACGCGCATTGCCCGGCGGACTGGAAGCAGCGGGCCTATAATGGCGACCCTGCTTTGACGGGTTGGTCGCCGCCGTCGACGTTGCTGTCCCCGGCCAATAACGACGCCATGGCCTATCTCCAGGCCGTTGCGCGGGCCTTTGTCGGCTTAGCGGCGGCGGCAGGGCAGGCGCCTCGCTTTCAGGTGGGGGAGCCTTGGTGGTGGGTAATGCCGGACGGGCGCATCTGCCTTTATGACGCCGCCGCCAAAGCGGCCTTGGGCGGCACACCGGTTGAGATTGCGACGGTCCTCAGCACGACGTTGACTGCCGATCAGACGGCCTTGCTCGACGCGGCGGGCGCTTTTCTGGCCGCCTCCACACAGGCGTTGGTGGACGCGGTGCGCGCGGATCATCCGACGTGTGAGGCGCTCTTGCTCGTCTATCTGCCAACCGTGCTTGATGCCGCTGCGCCGGACCTTAAGCGCGCCAATGTGCCGACCGGCTGGGCGTCGCCGGCTTTCGATACCCTCCAACTGGAGGACTATGACTGGGTCACCGCCGGACAGACCGAAGCGAGCCGTCTGGGGGCTGCGGCGATGACGGACCGGCTCCGCTATCCGGTGGCGCGTCAGCACTATCTCTCCGGCTTCGTCCTTGCGCCCAACGACCGCCTGCAATGGCGGGAGATTGATGCGGCAGCGGAGACCGCGCGGCGGCGGGGCGTGGCCGAAACCTTCTTCTGGGCCCTCCCGCAGGTGATGCGCGACGGCTTTACCCATTTCAGCATTGGAGACGATCCCGTGGACGCCTTTGACGATGTCGACTTTCCGCTGGCGATCGGGCTGGGTGCAGAAGTCTCGCCGACCTTCTCGACCGCTGTGGTCACAACCGCTTCGGGGCATGAGCAGCGCAATGCCGCCTGGGCGAGCGGACGGCTGCGTTTTGATGCCGGGCCGGGGGTGCGCTCCGAAGCCGATGTGCAGACATTGCTCGCCTTCTTTCGCGCGCGGCGGGCGGCGGCCAAGGCCTTCCGCTTCCGAGATCCACTCGACCATAGTTCCAACGGGATGACCGGCATTCCGACGCCAACCGATGTTGTGCTCGGCACCGGAGATGGCGCGCGCGTCCGCTTCGATCTGGTGAAGCTTTATGGTGCGGATGACGATGCCGAAGTCCGGCGCATCACGCGGCCGGTCGCGGGCTCGATCCGTGTTGCTGTTGACGGTGAGGAGCGGACGTCCGGCTGGCAAATGGGACCGGCAGGCAGCCTGTTGTTTGAAACGCCGCCCGGCGCTGGAGCCGCCATCACAGCAGGTTTCCTTTTCGACGTGCCTGTCCGCTTTGAATCGGACCAGCTCGACATATCCGGGTACGGACCGTTGGCGGGTGAGGTGCCGCATGTGCCGCTGATCGAGGTGCGCGCGGCATGAGCTGGTTTGAGGATGATCTCACGACGCTCGCCTTTTGCTGGCGGCTGGATCGGCGGGATGGTGTGGCCATCGGCCTGACCAGCCACGATCGCGATCTTTGGTTTGGTGATCTGCTGCACCGCGCGGCGCCCGGTCTGGTGCCGTCGGCCATTGAAACGCACCGGTCGATGGACCCGGCTAGTGTCGACTTGACCGGTGCCTTGACGTCGGATGCGCTGGCTGAAGCGGATCTTGCAGCGGGCCTTTGGGACGGGGCAAAGCTCTCGCTCCATGCTGTCAATTGGCAGGCACCGGACGAGGGACCCGTCTTTCTGGTGCGCGGTCGATTGGGCCGCGTCGAGATGTCGGGGACGGGCTTTTCTGTTGAACTGTCGGGCGCAACGTCGCGGCTGGACCGGCCCGTCACGGAAGCGACGTCGCCGCAATGTCGCGCCGCGTTGGGGGATGAACGCTGCCGGGTCGATCTGCGCGGGCGGCGCGTCCTCGCCCGTTGCAGCGGCACGGATCAGTTTGATGTCATGCTGGACACGGCCCTTCCGGAAGGGCGTTTCGTGCTTGGTCATTTGCGCTGGCTGATGGGGCCTCTGGCTGGTCGGTCGGGCGTTGTACTGGCAGGGGCCGGCGCGCGGGTGACGCTTGCGGACCCAGTGCCCGACGGGATGGCGGGGCAGCTGGTGGAACTGACCGAGGGGTGTGACCACACCTTGGCCACATGCACCGCCCGCTTTGCCAACGCCGCCAATTTTCAGGGCGAGCCGCACCTTCCCGGCAATGATCTGCTGACGCGCTATGCCATCTGATCCGGCATCCCGCGTGGCGGCCGCCCGGGCGCTGATCGGCACGCCGTTTCGGTTGCAGGGGCGTGATTTTGACGGGGTCGATTGTATCGGGTTGATCGCCATGATCCATGGCCTGAGCGAAGCAGCACCGCGCACCTATGCGCTGCGGGGCACGCCTGTTGATCAGGCGATGGAGATGCTCGACCGGCATTTCACCCGTCGTTTGGCAGCGGCACCGCAGGTGGCGGACATCCTGTTGCTGCAGCCGGGTCTCGACCAACTGCATCTCGGGCTTTGGACGGGGACGGGCCTTGTCCATGCCCATGCAGGCCTGCGCCGGGTTGTCGAAACGCCGGGCCAGCCAAGCTTTCCCCTTCTCAGCATCTGGTATCAGGAGACAGACTGACCATGGCGACACTTTTGCTGACAGCGGTCGGGTCTGCGATTGGCGGGCCGATTGGGGCGGCCATCGGCGCGATGGCGGGTCAACGTGTTGATCAGGCGCTGTTTGCCCCCAAAGGGCGGCAGGGCGCGCGGCTTGCTGATCTTGCTGTGCAGGCCTCCACTTACGGCGCCAGCATTCCGCGCCTCTATGGCCGCATGCGCGTGTCGGGCACTGTCATTTGGGCGACCGATTTGCGCGAGGAGCGCCAAAAGGTATCCCAAGGTAAGGGCCGCCCCAAGGCAACCGTCTACAGCTATTCGGCGTCGTTCGCGGTGCTGCTTTCCGCCCGCCCCATTCGAGGGATTGGACGTATCTGGGCTGACGGCACGTTGCTGCGCGGGGCGGCCGGGGACTTTAAGATTGAAACGGGTTTCCGGTTTCACAGCGGCGCGCCGGACCAACCGGTTGATCCTCTTATTGCGTCAGCGGAGGGGGCGGCCACGCCTGCCTATCGGGGCCGGGCCTATGCCGTGTTCGAAGATATGGCGCTGGAAAGTTTCGGCAACCGCATCCCCAATCTAAGCTTCGAAGTCTTTGCCGATGACGGGCCGGTGGCGGTGGCAGACATCATTGTCGATCTTGTGGGAGGGGAATTGGAGGCGAACCAAGGCATCACGCTTGACGGATATGTCGCCGATGGCAGCTCCGTCGCGGCTGCCCTTGCGCCTTTGAATGATATTGCGGGTTTGGATTGGACCGATGACGGCGAAGTTCTGCACGTGGGTCGACCAGACCTGCCGAGTGCCGTCATCGCGGAGGCGCACCTGGGGGCTGCTGCCGGCATGAGCGGCGGGCCGCGCTTACACCAGAAGCGGGGTGCGGCAGACAGTCTTGCCTCGCGTGTGGAGCTTGGATTTGCCGACCTGAACCGGGATTATCAGCCCGGGATTCAGTCCATCGATCTGCACGCAAACGGCCAACTGCTCCACATAGACCTGCCCGGCGCCTTGGCCGCGGATAACGCCGCGCATTGGGCGCGCGAACGCCTTTTTGCTGCGCGGCGGGAGACGACGACCGTCGAAGTGCGCCTGCCCTGGCGCTATCTGTCGGGGTGGTCGGCGTCGTCGCTGTCCTTGCAGGGGCAGCTTTGGCGCATCCGTTCCGTCGCTTTGGACGGCATGTGTATCGTTGCATCGCTGTCGCCGCGCTCCGCCATGCCATTGGCAAGCGTCCCCGTGGATGGCGGACGGATTGTGGCTGAGGCTGATCGCACCGCCGGACGCACCACGCTGCACCTTGCAGACCTCCCTTCGGTTCAGGATGCGGCGGCCACTGCGCCTTTGGTCGTTGCAGCGGCTGCCGGGACAACGCCCGGGTGGCGGTCTGCCGTGCTGATGCAACGCGCCGGACCGACGGCGCCATGGGAAGACCTTGGGCGTACGGCGGCTCCGGCCACGGTGGGCACGGCCCGCAACCCGCTTGGCATCGCGTCGCCGCATCTGATCGATATGCGCAACAGCCTCACGGTCGAGTTCCTGCACGATGGCATGTCGCTCTTGAGCGTGGCGGACGACGCCCTCTGGACTGGCGCGAACCTCGCTTTGGTTGGGGGTGAAATCCTTCAGTTCGGTCTGGCGGAACGGATCGCGCCGGGCAGGTGGGCGTTGTCACGCCTGTTGCGGGGCCGTCGGGGGACGGAGGCGCGCATCGCGGATCACACAGCGCAAGAGCCGTTTCTTTTGCTGGACCCAGAGACGCTGGTGGCCTTGTCCGTGCCGACAGGCGCCAGCGACGTCGAAGTGATGGCAAAAGGGGTGGGTGACGCCGATGGCGTACTAGCGAGCCTGTTCACTATTGGCGCGGCGTTGAGGCCACTCTCCCCAGTGCATTTTCGGCTGACCCCGCTTCCAGATGGTGGCGTTGCTGTGCAATGGACCCGCCGTAGCCGCGAGGGCTGGCGCTGGCTGGACGGCATTGACGTGCCGGTTGCCGAAGAGGCTGAACTCTATCGGATCGAGATTGTCGCACTTCCGTTGGCCGAAAGCATCGGCGCGACGCTTGCTCAGCCGCACTATCATCTCCCCGCCGGACAGCTTGCGGACATGCGGGCAGCAGGGGCGACCTCGCTCACCCTCAGCGTCCGTCAGATCGGACGCTTCGCCCCATCTGATCCGACGACCAAAGCCTTCCCCATCTAAGACGCAAAGGATTTTCTATGTCGGACCATACACCCCGCCTTGCTTTGCCCTATCTCCACGTTGCCCAGGCCCAAAAGGAGGTGACACATAATGAGGCGCTGCAGCGTCTTGATATGTGCGTTCAGCCAGTCGTGGAGGACATGCTCGCTTCCCCGCCTGCATCTCCGTCCGACGGGGCATGTTGGCTTGTGTCGTCGTCACCTGTGGGGGCGTGGTCCGGCCATGCCGGCGCAATTGCCCAATGGACACCGGGGGGGTGGCGTTATGTTGACCCTTTTGACGGATTGCAGGTCTGGCAGCGTTCAACCGGCCTTATGTTGCGCCATAATGGGGGGAATTGGTCGGCGGATATCTCTGCAGCAAGCCTGCGAATCGGCGGCCAGCAGGTGGTGGGCCCACGCATTGCCCGCATTTCCGAGCCTTCTGGCGGCGCGGTGGTCGACACAGAGTGTCGCGCCCGCTTGGTCGAATTAATTGCGGCATTGCAAACCCATGGCCTCATCTCAAACTAAACTGGCGCAATAATATTCCACTAAGACTGAGGCTTTTACGCAACACTTCCCGTCAATGTGCCCTTGCACGTCAGAATGGCATCAGTTAGGACCACTTCGCTGTCCCAAGTGACAATTGAGAAAGGGGATTTATTATGCGGAAGCTCGCTCTCGTAGCAGTGCTCGCATCGACCGCCATGGCTACTCCCGCGCTGGCGCGTGACGATGCATGGTATATCGGTGTCGAAGCCGGTGCGTCGCTTTTTGAAGAACAGAAGACGGATATTGGTGCTCTGGAAAGCGTTGCCAGCGCCAATTTCAAGACTGGCTACGATGCAGATGCCATCATCGGCTATGACTTTGGTGGTTTCCGTCTTGAAGCTGAAGTCGGCTACAAGCAGGCCTCGATCGATTCATGGGCTTCGCAGACCACAACGCCGTCTGGCCCGTCCGCGGCGACCTTGGCCCCCGGCGGCGTCTACAATACACCGGGTGGTGATAGCAGCACGCTCAGCTTCATGCTGAACGGTTTGCTGGACTTCGGTGACGATGACGGCGTTCAGGGCTTTGTTGGTGGTGGTGCAGGCGTTGCCCGCACGAAGACCGATTTCAACCTGAACCCGGCTGGTCCAAGCTTCCTGAACGACTCCGACACAGGTTTTGCCTGGCAGGCGATTGCGGGCATCCGCGCGCCGCTCGGCAGCAACTGGGATATCGGCCTGAAGTACCGTCTGTTCAATCAGCCGAATGTGGATCTGGTGGACCGCATCGGTCGCGCCACGTCGACAACGATGCGTTCGCACTCGCTCCTCGGCAGCCTGATCTACAACTTCGGTGAGCCGGCTGCACCGCCGCCTCCGCCGCCTCCGCCGCCGCCACCTCCCCCGCCGCCTCCGCCGCCGCCGCCAGTGGCAGCAGCTGTGTGCGCACCGGGGCCGTACATTGTCTTCTTCGAATGGGACAAGTCGGACGTTACGGCTGAAGCAGCGTCGATCCTCGACAATGCTGTGACGGCTTATGGCGATTGCGGTACTGCGCAGGTCATGCTTGCCGGCCACGCCGACAAGTCGGGCACGCCCAAGTACAACCTCGGCCTGTCCGAGCGTCGTAACACGTCGGTTCGTTCTTACCTTGAGGGTAAGGGCATTCCGGGTGGCGTGATTGCAACGCAGGCCTTTGGTGAAGGCGCACCGCGCGTCGAAACCGCAGACGGTGTTCGTGAACTGCAGAATCGTCGTGTGGAAATCACCTACGGTCCGGGTTCGGGTCAGTAATTGACCTGATGCCTTACGGCTAAAGATTGAGGGGTCGGCCTTTTGGTCGGCCCCTTTTTCTTTGGCCATTCATTGAGTTGGTAATATCTTCGACTTAGATCTTGAATACGGATGGCGACGTCCGGGTTACTGATGGATAGGCTGTTATGAAAATTACGATGATCGGGGCTGGTTATGTCGGGCTCGTTTCCGGGACCTGCTTTGCCGATTTCGGACACAGCGTCGTTTGTGTCGACCTTGATCAGCGGAAAATTGATGCGCTTTTGAGCGGCGTCATGCCGATTTACGAACCCGGCCTTGCCGAACTTGTCGCAAGCAACGTCGCCGGCGGGCGCCTGTCTTTCACCACGGACCTCAAGGCCGGCGTTGCCGGAGCCGATGCCGTCTTCATCGCCGTGGGCACACCGTCGCGGCGCGGCGATGGCCATGCGGATCTGACCTATGTCTATCAGGCGACGCGCGATATTGCGTCGGCCATTACCGGCCCACTCGTGGTCGTCACCAAATCCACCGTTCCCGTCGGCACGGGTGATGAAGTGGAACGCATTTTGCGGGAGGCTGCACCGGGCGCCGAAGTGGCCGTTGTCTCAAACCCGGAATTCCTGCGCGAAGGCGCTGCGATTTCTGATTTCAAACGCCCGGACCGGATTGTCATCGGTACGACCGACGCGCGCGCCAAATTGGTCATGCAAGATGTCTACCGCCCGCTCTACCTCAATCAGGCGCCGCTTTTGTTCACCGAACGCCGGACAGCGGAGCTGATTAAGTATGCGGCGAACGCATTCCTTGCGACGAAGATCACCTTCATCAACGAGATGGCGGACCTGTGCGAGGCCGTCGGCGCCGATGTGCAGGATGTGGCGCGGGGCATTGGCCTCGATAACCGAATTGGCTCCAAATTCCTGCACGCAGGTCCCGGCTATGGTGGCTCCTGCTTCCCGAAGGACACGCTCGCGCTTTTGAAGACAGCCGAAGACCATGATGTGCCGTCGCGGATTGTCGAGGCAGTCGTGCAGGTCAATGACAGCCGGAAGCGGGCGATGGGCCGGAAAATCATTCAGGCCATGGGCGGAGAGGCCCGCGGCAAGACGGTTGGCCTGTTGGGCGTCACCTTCAAGCCGAACACCGATGACATGCGCGACGCCCCCTCCATTGCCATTGCCCAAGCCCTGCAGGATGCAGGCGCCAACGTCGTCGCATATGATCCGGAAGGCATGGAGGCCGCGAAGTCTGTGATGCCTGGCGTAACCTTTAAGTCAGACCCTTATGCTGTGGCCGAAGGGGCCGATGCGCTTGCGCTGGTGACCGAATGGGATGCATTCCGCGCCCTTGACCTCGCCAAGATTGCCAAAACGATGAACAGTCCAGTCCTTGTGGACCTCCGCAACGTTTATAAGGCAGAGGAAGCCGTTCGCCACGGCTTGCGCTACAGCTCGATCGGACGGCCGACCGCCGATTAAGCCGCGAGCCCCCGATAGGCACGATACCAGTCCACGAAATCGGGGATGCCGACCTCGATCGGCGTCGAGGGCGCAAAGCCCAGTTCGTCCGCAATGGCGGTGATGTCGGCATAGGTTTCCAAAACGTCGCCGGGCTGGAGCGGCTGAAAGTCGATCTCCGCCTTGCGCCCACAGGCCTGCTCAACGACGGCGATCATCCTCATCAGCTCTTCGGATTGGTTGTTGCCGATGTTGAACAGCCGGTGGGGGGAAATGCTGCCACCCGCCTTTTCGGCGCCGTTGTCGACGACCGGCTTGTCAATCGCGGCGAGGATACCGGCAAGGATGTCATCGACGTGGGTGAAGTCCCGCCGCATCTTGCCCTGATTGTAGACTGTAATCGGCTGACCGCTCAAAATGCGCTCCACAAAGCCCCACACGGCCATGTCCGGCCGGCCCCATCGGCCATAAACGGTGAAGAAGCGCAGGCCTGTGAGGGGAATGCGGAACAGGTGGGCGTAGGTTTCGCTCATCAGCTCATCCGCCTTTTTCGTGGCAGCGTAGAGCGAGATCGGATGATCGACCCGGTCGGTGACGCGGAACGGAAGGTCGCGATTGGCGCCATAGACAGATGAGGAGGACGCATAGACCATCTGCCGCACCCCGCGGTGGCGGGCAATCTCCAGCATGTTGAGGTGCCCGGCCAGATTAGACTGGAGATAGGCACGTGGATTGATGAGCGAATAGCGCACACCCGGCTGGGCACCGAGATGCACGATCGTCTCAATCTCCACGCCGTGCAGCGCGTCTTCCAACGCGGCATGATCTGCAAAATCGGTTTGATGAAAGGCGAGATGCGGGTGGGCGATATCGGCCAGCCGATCCTTCTTGAGTTGGACATCATAATAATCGTTGAGATTGTCGATGCCGACAACACGCTCTCCCCGCGCGAGCAGGGCGCGCGCGACGTGAGAGCCGATAAAGCCTGCAACGCCTGTTACGACAATGGCCATCCGATATCCTTCATGGCGGCCCTATGCCGCATTTCACATAGCTTATGCATAGACCGTCTTGAGTATCGGTAAAATGTGGCCGAAACTATTTAAGGCGCGATGCCATGGAGATTTTTGAATGAACAAGATGTTTTTGATCAGCCTGCCCCTCAGTGCGCTTCTGGTCGCTGGGTGTGTGCCCAGCGTTTCGAGCGGGATGAAGGTCGCTGCCGTGGCTGATTTGGTTGATGCGACGGGCCAGCCTGCCGGCACCGCCATCGTCACGGAATCCACTGACGGCCTTTGGCTTGATGTCTCGGTGAAGGGCGTCACGGCGGGTCCGCATGGCCTGCACGTCCACACGGTCGGTAAGTGTGAGGCCCCTGACTTTGTGACGGCGGGCGGGCATTGGAACCCGACCGCGCATCAGCACGGCCATAAGAATCCGCAAGGCCCCCATGCAGGAGACGCCCCCAACCTCATCGCCGATGCAAAAGGCACAGGGCGGCTGAAGACTTGGCTTGGCGCAGGCTTGGTTGCAACGGGCGCAACGCCTTTGCTGGACGCAGATGGCGCGGCCGTCGTGCTCCATGCCGATGCGGATGACGAAATGACCGACCCCACCGGCAAGAGCGGCAAGCGCATCCTCTGTGGCGTTCTGCGCCCGCGTTAAATCGGTTCCCCCGCCGCGCGGGCCCGGTCAAGGACGGTGCGTTCAAGATCGGGCACACGGCGCATGGCGAGCAGGATGCAGCCGAGGATGATGGGCATCACGATGATGGTGCCCATCAAGGCCAGCCGGAGGTCTCCAGACACATCGCTGGAGAGGCCAACGATATAAGGCCCAAGGCCCAGTCCAAGGATGGTCGTGCCAAGGAAGAAGGCTGCCGTCGATGTGCCGCGCATGCGGGGTAGCACCAGATCCTGAATGGACGCGGCACAGGGGCCGAGCCACATGATGTGGATAAACACATTGGCGGCGGTCAGCACGTAGAACGAGGTCAGGCTGGAGACGCTATAGCCTGCGATGATCGTGATGGCGGAGCCAATCGCGGCGATCAGCATCACAATCATGCGTCCCTTTGGTGTGCGTTGACGCAGCCAATCCCCCAAGATGCCGCCAAAGGTCGCGCCGAGCCCGCCGCCGATGGCGAGAATAGCGCCCAGCGTCAGGCCAGCCTCCGCGCCGACACCGAATTGGGTTTTGGCGTAGAGGAAGATGAAGGGCGACAGGCCGTAGCTAATATAGGACATCAGCCCGCCGGTGACGGTCAAGGCGATAAAGCCCGGATTGGCGACCAGCGCAAAGCAGGCGGGGTCGCGCAGGCGGATGGTCTGTAACCAGCTGCCCACACAATAAACGCCAATCCCAATCGCGCCCCACTGCACCATATTCGTCGTGATGTTGAAGCTGCCGATTGCCGCCACAACCGCGCGCTTTTCCGGGCGAAGCAGGCCGTCGGTCACAATGACAATGGCGACAGCGCCGATCACGACAGCGGCGAGGAGCACAATATTGGCGATGGATGTTTTGGGCGCTCCTGTCATGCGGGCATAGCCACGCCAGTTCCAGGGCGGCAACATGGCTGCAAACTCAGCGAGAACCGCATGGAAGGGTCGTGCGATGCCGGGTGTGGGGATGCCGTCAATCGCCCCGCGGACGGGTTCCCGCACGGTGAACCACATGAGGAAGGCCAGAATGATGCCAGGCAGACCAAAAGCGAAATAGGTCGCCTGCCAGCCGGTCAGCCCGAAGGGCGCGTTGCCGGCGGTATAATGCGTTGCCCAATATTCAATCACCACGCCACCAAAGACGAGCGAGGCGCCTGAGCCGAGATAGATGCCGGCGGAATAGAGTGCGAGCACGGTGGCGCGCATCGATTTGGGAAAATAGTCCTGCAACAGCGAATAAGCTGCCGGAGAGGCGCTTGCTTCGCCGATGCCGACCCCGATCCGCGCTGCGCCAAGCTGGCCGAAATTTGAGGCGAGGCCCGACGCGGCCGTCATCGCCGACCAGAAGCCAAGGCCGATGGAAATGGTCCGGACCCGGTTCCAGCCATCAGCAAGCTTGGCCAGAGGAAGCCCGAAAACGGCATAAAACAGCGCAAAAGCGGTGCCGAACAGCAGCCCGATCTGGGCATCGGACACGCCCATATCTTCTTTCAGATAGGGGGCGATGATGGTGACGACTTGCCGGTCGAGAAAGTTGAAGGCGTAAATGACCATCAACAGGACAAGCACGTAAATGCGATAGGCTGACCCTGCCATCTCTCTCCCCCAACTTCTTTTTCTCAGGCACGATCTTACAGAGAAAGTCCCCCGTTCAAAGCAATTTCACAGGAGCATCCCTTCGGAGGGGGCGGGTCGACATGAGCGGATTCAATAAAGTGAAGGGGCGTATGTCGTGTTTCGCTTGAATTTTTTAACGAACACACGATATTTCATGACATCCGGCTATTGTGCCGGTCTGTTATTTGGAGAGAGTTACGATGGCTAACTGGTCAGACCCCCGTTCGGTGGGCGCGGCTCCGGCAGGTGATGTCGGCGCACGCAGTGCCGCAGTCGATGCGGGCCTGCGGTCATACATGCTGTCTGTTTACAACTATATGGGTTCGGGCGTGCTGCTGACGGGCATCGTCGCCCTGCTGTTCGCGTCGTCGGGCGCGGCGCAGAGCATCATGATGAGCCCCGGCATTCTGAAGTGGGTGATCATGCTGTCCCCGCTGGCCTTCATTCTGGTGATGAACTTTGGCATCAACCGTATGTCCACGATGACGCTGCAGGCGTGCTTCTGGGGCTTTGCAACGGTCATGGGCCTGTCGATGTCGACGATCTTCCTCGTCTACACGGGCGCTTCGATCGCGCAGACGTTCTTCGCAACGTCGGCGGCTTTCGCAGGCCTCAGCCTGTGGGGCTATACCACGAAGAAGGACCTGTCCGGCATGGGCACATTCCTCGTCATGGGTGTGGTCGGCCTGCTCGTTGCCTCGATCATCAACATCTTCATGCAGTCGGGCACGATGAACTTGGTCATCAGCTTTGTCGGCGTGCTGCTGTTTGCGGGTCTCACCGCCTATGACACGCAGCGTATCAAGTCGATGTACAGCTACGTTGCTGGCACCGACATGGTCGGCAAGACGGTGATCATGGGCGCGTTGTCGCTCTATCTGGACTTCATCAACATGTTCCAGTTCCTGCTCAGCTTCATGGGCAATCGCGACTAATCTGCCTGTTGAGGTGCGAAACAATGAGGCCCGGCGGGGAAACCTGCCGGGCCTTTTTTGTTGGCCTATTGCCCGCGCAGGACCGCAGAGGACATTGCGCCGAGCGTCGCGGGCGTTAGCATGAGCGTCAGAAGGAGAGTCTTCCATGTCTGACGCCCAAGATACACCGCTTCCCCCGGATCAAAGCTGGATCGCGGACACAGGCGTGACCCGTCGCCAAGCATTGGCTGGAACCGTCGTTGCGGCAAGCTATGCGCTGGCGGCCCAGCCTTTGTCCGCCACGGCCATCGCGACCTCCGCCGATGGGTTGGATGCCGGCATGGTCACCTTTGCGACGGGCGGCATCCAGATGGGCGCCTATCGCGCCAAGCCCAAGGGCAAGAAAAACCTGCCCGTGATTATCGTCGTGCAGGAAATTTTCGGGGTTCATGAATGGATCCGCGACATCGTCCGACGCTTTGCCAAGGCAGGCTATTACGCCATCGCGCCCGACCTCTACCAGCGGCAGGGCGACGCGACCAAGGTCGCCGATTTCAAGCAGCTCTTTGCCGAAATCGTCTCCAAGGTGCCTGACGCGCAGGTGATGGGTGATCTCGATGCCCTCACCGCTTTTGTCGGCAGCGATGGCGGTAATGCGAAGCGCATCGGCATCACCGGCTTTTGCTGGGGCGGGCGGATCACCTGGCTTTACGCCGCGCACAACCTGAAGCTGAAGGCCGGCGTCGCTTGGTATGGCCGCGTCAAAGGCGCCGGGACCGCGCTCCAACCGCGCAACCCGATTGAGCTGGTGGCCGACATCAAGGCGCCGGTGCTGGGGCTTTACGGTGCGCTAGATAAGGGCATTCCGGTGGCGGACGTCGAGGCGATGAACGCGGCGCTTAAGGCTGCGAAGAAGCCGTCGTCCATCCACCTCTACCCGCAGGCCGACCATGGCTTTCTTGCGGACTATAGGCCCAGCTACAATGAGGCTGCTGCCCGTGACGGGTGGTCACGGGCGCTCGCGCATTTCAAAAAGTATCTTTGACGTTTGGGGAGGAACCGGGGTTCAGGCGCTTGCCTTGGCCCCGGCCTTGCCGCCCTTCTTGCCCTTTTTTGGGGGCGCTGCGACGATTTCGAAGTTGAGCGCACCGTCCTTCATATGGACGCTCACCTCGCCGCCATGGACGAGCTTTCCGAAGAGCAATTCTTCGGCGAGCGGCTGCTTGATCTTTTCCTGGATCAGGCGGCCCATCGGGCGGGCACCGTAGAGCTTGTCATAGCCCCGCTCGGTCAACCAATCCTTCGACGCCTGATCCAGCTTGATGTGGACGTCACGGTCCGCCAGCTGAAGTTCAAGCTGCAGGATGAACTTATCGACCACGCGGGTGACAACCTGTGGCGGGAGATAGGCAAACGGCACAATCGCATCGAGACGGTTGCGGAATTCCGGCGTGAAGAGCTTTTTGACGGCATCTTCGCCAATGTCTTCGCGGCTGATATCGCCAAAGCCAATGCTCTCCCGCGCCATGTCGGACGCCCCGGCATTGGTGGTCATGATCAGGATGACATTGCGGAAATCAACGGTCTTGCCGTGGTGGTCGGTCAGGCGGCCATTGTCCATCACCTGCAACAGGATGTTGAACAGGTCTGGATGCGCCTTTTCGATTTCGTCGAGCAACAGAACGCAATGGGGCTGCTGATCGATGGCATCGGTCAATAGACCGCCCTGATCATAGCCGACATAACCCGGAGGGGCACCGATGAGACGGCTGACCGAGTGACGCTCCATATATTCCGACATGTCGAAGCGCTGGAGCGGGATGCCCATGATCGAAGCGAGCTGACGCGCGACTTCGGTTTTGCCGACGCCGGTCGGGCCGGAGAAGAGATAATTGCCGATGGGCTTGTCGGGATCGCGCAGACCCGCACGGGACAGCTTGATCGCGCTGGCCAGCACTTCAATCGCCGTATCCTGCCCAAAGACAACCCGCTTCAAATCGCCTTCCAGCGTTTCCAGCGTCTTCTTGTCATCGGTTGAAACCGATTTCGGGGGGATGCGCGCCATGGTGGCGATCACAGCTTCGATTTCCTTGGCCGTTATCATCTTCTTGCGCTTGTTGGCGGGCACCAGCATCTGCATCGCGCCCACCTCGTCAATCACGTCGATGGCCTTGTCGGGTAGTTTGCGGTCATTGATGTAGCGCGCAGACAGTTCCACCGCCGCCTTGATCGCGTCGGGCGTGTATTTGACCTTGTGGTGATCCTCAAAGGCAGAGCGCAGCCCGGCGAGGATCTTGATCGTGTCCTCAATTGTTGGCTCGTTCACATCGATCTTCTGGAACCGGCGCAGGAGTGCGCGGTCCTTTTCGAAGTGATTGCGGAATTCCTTATAGGTGGTGGAGCCGATGCAACGGATCTGGCCGCCCGACAGCGCAGGCTTCAGCAGGTTGGACGCGTCCATCGCCCCGCCAGAGGTGGCCCCTGCGCCGATGACCGTGTGGATTTCATCGATGAAGAGGATGGCGTGGGGCAGCTTTTCAAGCTCATTCACCACGGCCTTCAACCGCTCCTCAAAATCACCGCGATAACGGGTGCCGGCCAGCAGCGCGCCCATGTCGAGCGAATAGATCACGGCTTCAAGCAGTACATCAGGCACATCGCCTTCGATGATCTTGCGGGCGAGGCCTTCGGCAATCGCGGTTTTGCCGACGCCGGGTTCGCCCACATAAAGCGGATTGTTCTTCGACCGGCGGCACAGGATCTGGACGGTACGGTCCACTTCTGGGCCACGGCCGATCAGCGGATCAACCTTACCGATTTTCGCCTTTTCATTGAGGTCGACGCAGAATTGCTTGAGCGCGGATTCCTGCTTGCCCTTGGCCTCGGCCGGCTGCTTCTTTTCCTCGCGCTCTTCATTGCCTTCCGGCTTCTTCTGCTCCGGCACATCGCTGCCTTTGCCGACGCCGTGGCTGATGAAGCTGACGGCATCGAGGCGGCTCATATCCTGCTGCTGGAGGAAGTAGACGGCATAGCTTTCGCGCTCAGAGAACAGCGCGACCAGCACATTGGCACCTGTCACCTCATCCCGGCCAGACGACTGGACGTGGAGGATGGCGCGCTGAACAACGCGCTGAAATCCGCTCGTCGGCGAAGGATCAGATTCCCCTTCCAGCCGCAGCGATTCCAGTTCTGTGTCCAGATAATGGGCAACGGTGTCTTTCAACTCACCCGTATCCACACCGCAGGCGACCATCACCTTGGAGGCATGGACGTCATCAATGAGTGCGAGGAGGAGATGCTCCAACGTCGCATATTCGTGCTTCCGGCTTGCGGCCGCGCCCAGCGCATTGTGCAGGGTGGTTTCAAGTTCTCGGGCAAATGATGGCATTCAAACGCTCCTTAAGACACCCATGTCGGGTGCCGGTGCCCCGAGATCAAGCCCATCATTGTCCAGTTCCCTTCCGGAAGAGGGCGTCGGCGCTTGCCCTGAAGTTAACGACGGCGGCAATCTTGCTTTCAGTGCGGGCGATTTCCGCCTGCAAAATCTCTTTGCGCAGGGCCAGTTCTTCGACCGAAAGGGGGTCGAGATCCTGCTTGCCCAACAGGGTCAGCGGATCTTGGGGGCGCTTGGCAAAAAGGTCATCGAGATCCATCTGTGAAGCGTCCTTCGAAAGCGATTTGATGTCAAGCCGGTGACGTGACCGATACGTTGACCCGGACACAATTTTGCTCTTACGAGGTCCGGTCACGAGGGGAACGTTGAATGAGCCTGCCATCGACCATGATCTGTATTGATCCGGCTGCCCCCGGCGGGCCTGACGTGCTCCAGCCTGTTGAGCGGCCTGTGCCTGCGCCCGCCGCGGGTGAAGTGCTGGTCAAAGTGGCCGCGGCCGGCGTGAACCGGCCCGACGTCCTGCAGCGGCGTGGCATGTATGCACCGCCGCCGGGGGCCACCTCTATCCCCGGTCTTGAAATCGCAGGTGAGATTGTCGGGATCGGCGAAGGCGTCGACGCAGCGCTGATTGGGACGCGCGTGTGCGCGCTCGTCGCGGGCGGCGGCTATGCCCAATATTGTACCGCCCCGGTCGGCCAGTGCCTGTCCGTGCCCGATGGTCTTTCGATGGAGGAAGCCGCCGCCATTCCGGAAACGCTTTTCACGGTGTGGACCAATGTGTTTGAACGCGGATATGCGACCGAAGGCGAAACCATCCTTGTCCATGGCGGGACGAGCGGCATCGGCACCATGGCGATTGCGCTGTGCAAGCTCTTTGGCCTGACGGTGATCGTCACCTGCGGGTCGGACGACAAATGCGCGGCTGCGCTTGGCCTCGGCGCGGACCATGCGATCAATTATAATGCCGCGGACTTCGTCGATGAAGTGGCCAAAATTACCGGCGGCGCGGGCGTTCCTCTGATCCTCGATATGGTCGGCGGGGACTATGTGCCGCGCAACCTCCAATGCCTTGGCGAAGACGGCCGCCATGTGACCATCGCTGTGCAGCGCGGGATCACAGCCGAGATCAACATCGCCGCCCTCATGGTCCGCCGCCAGATGATGACCGGCTCCACGCTCCGGCCCCGTTCGGTCGAATTCAAGACACTGGTCGCGGATGAATTGCGCCGCACGGTCTGGCCGCTGGTCGAAGCGGGCAAGCTCCGCCCGGTGATGGACAAGGCTTTCCCGCTGGCCGAAGCCGCCGCCGCCCATGCGCGCATGGAATCAGGCGCGCATGTCGGGAAGATCGTGCTGACGGTTTAGGTCCCGATCCTCCCCCGGTGGGGGAGGCGTTCTTTAAACCCGCGCGTCCTGCAACCGCTTTGCCCGTTTGCGGATCATGCCGGGCACGAAGCGGGCAAGGAAGGCAAGTTGCCCTGCCGTCTTGCCGACCAGCGTATGGACCTTCTTGCCTTCAATCGCAGTCCAGGCGGCTTCCGCGACCATTTCCACAGGCGAAATCTCAAAGCCTGCTTCCTTCAACGTCTCGCGCGAGGAGCGGTTGGAGCCGGAAGAGATTCCGTCGAGGATCGGTGTATCGATGAAGCTGGGCATCAGGCTGCGGACCTTGACGCCGTGCGGCGCCCATTCAATGTCGAGCGCTTCGGTCAGTCCGCGCACGCCGAACTTTGTCGCGGCATAGACGGCCAAGCCGCCGGATCCATAGATGCCCGCGGCCGAACAAGTGTTGAGCAGGCAGGAGCCGGGCGTCTTTGAGAGATAAGGGAAGGCGGCTTCCGCGCCCCGGATGACGCCCTTCAAGTTCACGTCGAGCATCAGATCATGATCCTCCGGCGCCACATCCGCAAAGGGGCCGCCTTTGCCGAGGCCGGCATTGTTGAAGAGCACATCGAGGCGCTCACCCGCAGCTTTCCAAAATTCTGTAAGGGCGGCGGCCCATTGGTCCGCATCGCGGACATCCAGATGGTAGGTCGCGCTCTGCCCCGCTGGGAGCATCGCTGCCGTTTCAGCGGTGCCGGAATCGTTGATATCGGCCAGCCCCACAAACCAGCCCTTGCGCGCGAAATGGATCGCCACTGCGCGGCCAATGCCTGATGCACCGCCTGTAATGAATATCGACTTTTGATCCGCCATTTTACATCCCCTGCTATATCTTTATGAAGCCTCGTAACCAAAGGAGCCGGTCGCGCCAATGCGAATTTTGGGGATGATCCTCGCCCTCTTTCTGCTGCCGACCCCGGCGGCAGCGCAGGTCGTCCTTTCTTTTTACTCGCATGAGCTTGGCTCGTCCTTCCCGCACGCCTTTGTCGTGCTGAAGGGCAAAACAGAAGGCAGGGATGTGGACACCAATTTCGGCTTCACGGCAAAGACGCTGACCCCTGCGATTTTGATGGGTTCGGTCCACGGTGTCGTGGAAACATCCAAGCCGTCTTATGTGGCGTCGAGCGACCGGCAATTCTCCGTCCAACTCGATGACCGGCAGGTTAAGGACGTGCTGGCAGTGGTCGAACGTTGGCGGACGCGGCCCGGCAAAAGCTACAATCTCAACAAGAGCAACTGCATCCATTTCGTGGGCGAGGTTGCGCAAGCCGTTGGCCTGAAAGTCGTCTTTGAAAAGGCGCTGATCAAAAAGCCGCGCTCCTTTCTGCTCTCGCTTGTCTCGCTCAACCCTTGGGTGAAGAGCCAATGAGCGTCGAGAACGACTTTCTCGTCGGCCTGCGGCGTATCGCCACCGATAGCGGCGCGCGCGGGCTGATGGATGATGTCGCGGTGCTGGGCGATCTTGTCCTGACGCATGACATGATTGTGGAGGGCGTTCATTTTCTGCCCGAGGATAGCCCCGCCGACGTGGCCTGGAAGCTTGTGGCCGTGAACCTGTCCGATCTCGCGGCCAAAGGGGCAGTTCCTGTTGGCATGCTGGCAGGCACCGGCCTGACGCGCGATGCGGCATGGAATGCGGCCTTTGTGGATGGCTTGGGAGAAGCGACGCGGGCCATGGGCGTGCCGCTTTTGGGCGGGGACACGGTCGTGATGCCGGACGGCGCGCCGCGCACCTTTGGTCTGACGGCCATCGGGCGGGTGACGGCTGCCCCGCCGTCGCGGATCGGGGCAGCGCCGGGCGATGTGCTCTACGTCGTGGGCGTTATCGGCGATGCGGGCCTTGGTTTGGAGATCGCGATGGGTAAGCGGCAGGGGCCAGAGGCGTTGTTGAATGCCTATCACCGTCCCATGCCCCTGCTGGACAGCGGACGTCTGCTCGCCGGGCATGTGACGGCGATGATGGATGTGTCCGACGGACTAATGATCGACGCGAAACGACTTGCCGATGCCAGTGGCGCTGGCGTGCTGATTGATCTGGACGCGATGCCGATGTCGCCCGAGGCGATGGCGTTCGGGTCTGATCGTGCGGCGCGGTTGCGGGCGGCTTCGGCGGGCGATGACTATGCGCTTTTGTTCACAGCATCTCTGCCGCCCCCTCAGGTGGCTGACCGTGTCACGCGGATTGGCCAGATCGTGCGCGGGTCCGGTCTGCAACTGGTCGATGCTGATGGCCCCGTTCCGCTGCCTGAAAAGCTTGGCTGGCTGCACAACTAGGATGGTTGCCAAAGGGTTGCCAAGGCGACTCGCAGGCTTCATACCGCCGCCGAACTCCGCCAGAGGCTCAAAAGGCCTCGGGAGTCCGTACACGTATGGGGGAAAGGGATTACCCTGATGATTGTTAATATTGCTATTGCATGCGGCCTGCTGGCCGTTTTGTACGGCTTCGTCACGAGCCGTCAGGTGCTCAGTGCGTCCGCCGGTAATGAAAAAATGCAGGAAATCGCGGCTGCTATTCAGGAAGGCGCACAAGCCTATCTGGGTCGCCAGTATCGCACGATCGCTATGGTGGGCGCGGTCGTTGCGGTCCTCGTCGGCTATTTTCTGGGTACAACGTCGGCCATCGGTTTTCTGATCGGTGCCATTCTTTCGGGTGTTGCGGGCTATATCGGGATGAACATCTCGGTCCGCGCCAACGTTCGCACGGCCGCTGCCGCGCAGACCGGCCTTCAGGCAGGCCTGACGATGGCGTTCCGCGCAGGGGCCATCACCGGCATGCTCGTGGCGGGCCTCGCGCTCCTCGCGATCTCGGTGTTCTTCTGGTACCTTACCGGCCCGGCGGCGCTTGCTGCTGATAGCCGTGAAGTCGTTGACGCCCTTGTTGCTCTTGCCTTCGGCGCTTCGTTGATTTCGATCTTCGCACGCTTGGGCGGCGGCATCTTCACAAAGGCGGCCGACGTCGGCGCTGACTTGGTCGGCAAGGTCGAAGCCGGAATTCCGGAAGATGATCCTCGCAACCCGGCTGTGATCGCCGATAACGTTGGTGACAATGTCGGCGACTGCGCCGGTATGGCGGCTGACCTTTTCGAAACCTATGTCGTCACCGTTGGTGCGACGATGGTTCTGATTGCCTTGCTCGTGAAGGGCGCAGGCGATGGCCTCGTTCCGCTGATGACCTTGCCGCTGCTGATTGGCGGCGTCTGCGTTATCACGTCGATCATCGGCACCTATTTCGTCAAGCTCGGTTCCTCGAACAACGTCATGGGCGCCATGTACAAGGGCTTCCTTGTCACGGCGGTTCTGTCGGTTCCCGCCATCTGGTGGGCCATCGGCTTCGCGCTGGGCGGCATGGAAACGGTCTTCGGTGCAAATCTGGACGGCACAGGCGGCTTCACCGGCCGCACGCTGTTCTATTGCTCGTTGCTGGGTCTCATCATTACGGGTCTCATCATCTGGATCACCGAATATTACACCGGCACCAACTATCGTCCGGTCCGCTCCATCGCCAAGGCGTCGGAAACGGGCCACGGCACCAACGTCATTCAGGGTCTGGCGATCAGCCTTGAATCGACTGCGATGCCAACGATCGTTATCTGCGTGGGCATCATAGTTGCCTACCAGCTCGCTGGCGTGATCGGCATTGCCTTTGCGGCCACCGCGATGCTGGCTGTCGCCGGCATGGTTGTTGCCCTCGATGCTTATGGTCCTGTGACCGACAACGCAGGTGGCATTGCTGAAATGGCGGGTCTTGATGACTCGGTCCGTGAAAAGACCGATCTTCTCGACGCTGTTGGCAACACCACCAAGGCTGTCACCAAGGGCTATGCCATTGGCTCGGCGGGTCTTGCAGCACTCGTGCTGTTTGCGGCGTACACGAATGACCTTCGGACCTTCTTCCCCGACCTCACGGTCGATTTCGGGCTTGAAAATCCATATGTCATCGTTGGCCTTCTGCTCGGCGCTTTGCTCCCGTACCTGTTCGGTGCGATGGGCATGACCGCTGTTGGCCGCGCGGCCGGTGAAGTGGTGAAGGACGTGCGTGACCAGTTCGCAAACGACCCCGGCATCATGACCTACAAGTCCAAGCCGGACTATGCCCGCACGGTTGACCTCGTCACCAAGGCAGCGATCAAGGAAATGATCATCCCGTCGCTGCTGCCGGTTCTGGCCCCAATTGCTGTGTATTTCATCATCACAGCCGTTGCCGGCCAGGCACAGGGCTTTGCAGCGCTCGGCGCTCTTCTTCTCGGCGTGATCGTTGGCGGCCTCTTCGTCGCCATCTCGATGACCTCGGGCGGCGGCGCTTGGGACAATGCCAAGAAGTACATCGAAGACGGCAATCACGGCGGCAAGGGCTCTGAAGCCCATAAGGCTGCTGTGACCGGTGACACTGTCGGCGATCCTTACAAGGATACCGCAGGTCCTGCTGTGAACCCGATGATCAAGATCACCAACATCGTCGCTCTGCTGCTTCTCGCAGCTTTGCACGCGGCCGCATAACTCATCTTTGAGTTTTGGTTGAAGAAGCCCCGTCCGGATCCGTCCGGGCGGGGTTTTCTTTTGCCATTTTGCGGTTTATTGAGCCCGCGCAACGATCATCTGGGCTTAAGGTATTGCATGGCTAAGGAAGAACTTCTCGAGATGCGCGGCGCAGTCGTGGAACTGCTGCCCAACGCAATGTTTCGCGTGAAACTTGAGAATGATCACGAAATCCTGGGCCATACCGCCGGCAAGATGCGCAAGAACCGCATCCGCGTTCTTGTTGGTGACGAGGTGTTGGTTGAACTGACACCCTATGATCTGACCAAGGGCCGCATCACCTATCGCTTCAAGTGACGGACACCGGGCGTCGCCCCGTGATGTTCGTCCTCGCATCGGCTTCCCCCCGGCGGCTTGAGCTGCTGAAGCGTATTGGCGTCACGCCTGATCTGGTTGACCCCGCTGATTGCGATGAGACCCCTCACAAGGGCGAACGCCCCCTTGCTTATGCAAAGCGTATCGCGGCGGAAAAGGCAGAAGTCGTGGCCGCGCGGCATGCAGGGGCAGCCATTCTTTCCGCCGATACCGTCGTCGCGGTCGGCGCACGCATCCTTGGCAAGGCAGAGACAGAAGCCGATGCACGGGCCTTTCTCACCCTGCTTTCGGGCCGCCGCCACCGCGTCCATTCTGCCGTGACACTCATCGATGCGACGGGCAAGGACCGCCACCGCGTCTCGACCAGCACGCTTGCCTTCAAGCGGCTGAGCGCGGCCGAGATCGACGCCTATGTCGCAGGCGGGGAATGGCACGGCAAAGCGGGTGGCTATGCCGTCCAAGGCTATGCTGAGGCGTTCGTTCGCAGCCTCTCCGGCTCCCATTCCAGCGTGATGGGCCTGCCGCTGTTTGAAACCCGTGCGCTGTTGCAGGCGGCGGGCATCCTGAATGGCTGAGTGGCTCTATGAGAAGGGTCTGGGCGAGAACCGGGCGCTTCTCTTGGACGGCGGACGCGCGGTTGAAGCGCATCTGGAGGTGTTTCCGGCCCCGCTCCAGCCCGGCGATGTTCTTTTCATGCGTGTCGTCGAAATTCAGGTGCAAGGGCGTCGCGGGATCGTGCGCCTGTCCGCACCCGGCGACGCGCCGGACACCAATCCGGATTTTGAGGCGATCCTGGAACCTCTGCCTGAGAGGACAAGCCTTAAGAGCGAGGTCCTTGTTGAGATTGTCCGTGAGCCGATGTTTGATGGCCGCGTGCACAAGCGGGCCAAAGCCCGTCCTGCCGCCTCGGATGCCATTCCGGGCGGTGCATCCGCACTGAGAGACCGTATTGAGGCCACAGACCATCCTATCCGCACAGTTGACCCCCACGGTCCTGACCTGCTGGAAGAGGCGGGCTGGAGCGAAATCCTCGAACAGGCGGAAACGGGCCAAGTCGATTTCCCCGGCGGGTCGCTGTCGATCATCCCGACACAGGCGATGACGCTGATCGATGTCGACGGCTGGCTGGATTCGGATGCGCTGGCGCTGGCGGCAGCTGAGGCGGCGGGGCGCGCGATCCGTCTGTTTGGCATCGGCGGCAGCACGGTGATCGATTTTCCGACCGTCTCAAACAAGGACGCGCGCAAGAAAGTGGCGGACGCCGTCATGGCGGGCGTCGGCGAAGGGGCAGAGGCCACCGCCGTTAACGGCTTTGGCCTGATGCAAATCATCCGCCCGCGCCCGCGCCGGTCGTTGATTGAACTCGTCCGCGCTGATCCAACCCGCCGTGCCGCTTTCGCGCTGATGCGTCGGGCAGAGCGGTCGGGCCTGATCGGTGCCGTCACCATCACCGCCGCGCCGGCTGTTGTGCAGGTGCTGGAGGCGGCACGGGCCCCTGATCAGCTTGCCCCGCGGCTTGGCGGCGTCGTCACGCTGGTCGCGGACCCCAAAGTTGCGCTATGGAGCGGCCATGTCTCCCAAACACGATAACAAGCCCGCTCTGTGCCCGCTGTGCCGCAAGCCTGCCGCGGTTGACCACCTCCCCTTCTGCTCGCGCGGATGTAAGGACCGTGATCTGCTCAACTGGCTGGGCGAAGGCTATCGCGTGCCCGCACGCATTGACGATGATGAAGCGGATTCGGGGCTGGACAGCGACACCTAAGCCTGCTTATAGGCGCGCTTCATCGTCGCAGGGACACCCCTGCGAATGCCCGGGTAGCTCAGTTGGTAGAGCAGCGGATTGAAAATCCGCGTGTCGGCGGTTCGAATCCGTCCCCGGGCACCACACTCCAGTTTTGATAAAGGTCAGGATCGCACGATCCGGCCATCCAGCAATTCTATCCGGCGCTGACATCGTGCGGCGATATGCTCGTCATGGGTGGAGATGAGGAAGCTGCTCCCCATGGTCTGATTGATCGTGCGCACAAGGTCCATGACGTGATCGGCTGATTCCCGATCGAGGTTGCCGGTCGGTTCATCGGCTAGGACCAGCACGGGATTGTTGATGAGCGCACGTGCGACCGCGACGCGTTGGCGCTGGCCACCGGACATGGCCGCAGGGCGAAAGTCCCGACGGTCTGAAAGGCCGACCGCATCCAGCAACTCGTTTGCCCGTTGGCGCATGGATGCAGTTTCCCGGCCTGCGGCACAGGCCGCCGGCATCATCACATTCTCGAGCGCTGAAAGATCAGGCAGCAAATGATGAAACTGGAAGACGAAGCCTAGATTCTGGCTCCTGAACTCCGTGCGCTGCGCTTCGCTCGCGTGCATCAGGTCGACCCCCAGCATGTCATACGCACCGCCGCTCGCCCGCATCAGGGTCCCAAGGATGGTCAACAGGGTGCTCTTGCCGGAGCCCGAGGGGCCGAGCAGCGCCGCCATCTCGCCTGCCGCCATCGCAAGGTCGATGTCTTTGAGCACATGCGTCTGGGTGTCGCCTTCGCCAAAGTCTTTGGTCAGGCCAGTGACAGTCAGGATGGGCGTCTTGGTCATGCGCCGATTGCCTCAACGGGATCGATCCGCGCGGCGCGGCGGGCAGGGAGGATCGAGGCGAGCATGGCGGCAAGCGTGGTGAGTGCAATCGCCAGAAGGAAATCACCCTGCGTTTGGTCAATCGGCAGTCCGCCGCTTTGCACCGCACTCACTGGCGGCAGGGGCAGCAGCGCCAGCCATGCGGCCAGCGCGCCGATGATCGCGCCAATGAAGCCAATCAACGTCCCTTCCAGAACGTAGATGGAGACGACGAGACCCCGGCTGGCCCCCATGGCCCGCATGATCCCGATCTCAGCCTGCCGCCGGACAATGGACAACAGCATGGCGCTGGCAATCCCCACGATGATGGTGACCAGCGAGAAGGCCTTGATGATCGTGCCGGTGCGGGCCTGGGCGTCCAGACCTTCAAAAAGCTGCTGGTTGTCCTCGGTCCAGGCGGTGGCCTTGAGCCCGGTCGAGCGGCGGAGGCGTTCTGCAATGCCCGGGGCGGCAGTTGCGGGCCGCACCTTGATTTCGATCCGCGAGACGCCTGTCGACAGATCGAAAAGGGCTCTGGCGGTCGTGAAGTTCATATAGATGGACTGGCGATCCGCGCTGGCGATGCCCAAGGTGAAGACACCGCCAATCCTGAAGCTGCGGGAGCGTCCGCGATCAGAAGTCAGCTGCACGACCTGCCCCACCCGAAGCCCCAAATCCCGCGCAAGAACGCTGCCGATGAGAATGCCGTCCGCCGGCAGGCTGCCCGACCCCGCAACAATTGCGGCGTCAATATTGGCGATGTCCGACAATTTGCCCGCCATGGTGCCGATAACGCCGACCGGCGACACGGCCTGCCCGCGCACGACAAAGGCAGAGCCTCTAATCTGCGGGGAGACGGCGATGACCCCGGCGGTCTTTTCGATAATCGGGATCATCGGCTGCCAAATCGCAATCTGATCGCGACGACTAAGGTCCTTCTGAAGCACCACTTGCGCACCCGGATTGCCATTCAGAACCGCAGGGTCACGGTCCGGCATTTCCAGCACAATGTGCGGAATGCTGCCGACGGTGCGCAACGTCAGCAAAGTTGCCAGCCCGCCGATCAGCGCGCTCATGAAAATGAAGACGCTAACGCCAAGCGCCACTCCGGCCATCAGCAACGCGGTCTGCCCGGGGTGGGAGAACAAATGCCGGAAGGCCAGTTTGACGGCATAGGGCGTCATTTCACGGGCTGACCCGCACCCTGTCGCCCGGTGCTGCCGAACCCGGATCTGCCAATATCCGCGCGCCCGGCTCAAGCCCGCGGGTGACGATCACCGAATCGGCCGGCCAGTCGATGATGGTGACAGGACGTTCGGTGACGACATTGTCCGCGCCGACAACACGCACCGTGGCGGTCGCGCCGGAGGAGATCAGCGCGCTTCTCGGCACACTGAGGGCATCTTGCCGCCGTTCGATAAGCAGGTTGACGGTGACAGTCAGCCCGGAAGGTGCATCGACAGTGCCGCCGATCAGGCCCAGGCGGACCGCGCGCGCGCCGGTGGCTGGATCGACGCGGGGTTCGACATGCAGCACCTCTGCTTTGAGCGGGCGTTGTTGCCCCGGCATGGCCACCGTTGCGTCCATTCCCGGCCGGATTTCAGCAGCGTAGACCTCATCCACCTCGACACTGATTTCCGGGCTTGCGAGGTCAGCCAGACGGTAAATGACGCTGTCCAGCCCAACGGTCTGGCCGGGGTCGACCGGTCGCTCCAGAATAACTCCGGCAAAGGGCGCGCGCAGCACACGCCGGTCACGCAGTTCACTGGCCTGCACAACGGCAGCCCGAAGGCGGGTGAGCTCACGCTCTCCTTCCACGACCGTTAGGCGCCGCTGTTCAACCTCTCGCTTGGTCGAAAACTGCCCAAGGGCGGCGAACCGCGCCAAATCCCGCCGGGCCTGCGCCAGCGTTGCCTGTTGTGTCGCAACAGAGGCTTGGGCTTGGGCAATCGCCGCTTGTTCAGGCGCATCGTCGATCTTGGCAATGATTTGCCCGGCGGCCACCCGGTCTCCCACATCAAAGGGCAAGGCAATCAGCTCCCCGCCGAGAGATGGGTTGATGTCTACCTGAAGGCGCGGCCTGATCCGCCCGTTCACCGCAAGAATGCGCTCTGCCGGGGCCTTTTTGATAATGAGCGTCGCCACTTCCGGGTCGCGGGGCGCAAAAAGCCAATAGCCGGTGATGGCGAGGGTCAATGCGGCCAAGGCCACAAATATGTTCCGGCGGTGATTCTTCTTCATCTGTCCGTCACTCTAACTCACACCGGCAGAGATGTTTCCATGCCATGATGAAGTGAGGGGTGGCGTGGAGCAATGCAAGGGCCAAACATCCGTGTTCATCAGCGGCGCTTGAGGCCACGCTGCTGGAGGGAAACCCGCTCTGTCTTGTAAAGGCCGGGTTTGGCGCCCATATCTTACAGATGCTTTGACGCTTTACAGAGCGCAAGCCTGCCCTGCGTATAAGAGCGCGGCGCGCCGTCCCAAGACCTGAAACCGGTTGCCGCGTTTTTTGCCGCGGCGTGAACCAGCGCCTGCCTCTCGTTCCTGAAAGGACATCATGATGGCTAAATCCCAGAAGAAATCGAACCGCGAAGTGCGCAAACCCAAGGCGGAAAAGCCGAAGTCCAATGCCTCCAAACCTTCCGAAAAGAGCGGCATTGTGGCCGGTCTGGAACATATGAAACGATAGGACCCACGGATATGCGCGTTTCCGAAACCTTCTGTCAGGAACAGGAAGCCCTGCAACGGGCCAAGGCCGCAGCCGAGCCACTGGAAAGCCGTCGCAAGATTGCGCTGACGGCGGCCGCAGCTTGGGCGGTGGAAGGTGCGCTTGCCAAAACCCGCGCGCTCAAACAGGCGCCGCTGGATAAGCTGGATGCCGATATCGCGCGCGAATTTGCGGAGGAAGATGCGGACCTCGCCGAACAGGCGGACGCCGCAGACGACGGCACGCCCTAAATGCAAAAGCCCCGCCCTGTCGGGTGACAGGACGGGGCCTCTGCGACGCCAAAGGCGCTTCTAGTTTAGAACTTCACGCTGCCTTCCACACCGATCAGGCGACGCGTGCCCGGTGTGATGAACGAACCGCCAAATTCAACAGCCGTGATGACTTCGTTGAGATAGCGCTTGTTGAGCAGGTTGTTGGCAAACACGGCCAGACCGAAGCGATCCGACTGGATGCCGATACGCCCGTTCATGACGCCAAAGGAATTCCGCTTCGCGACATCATACTTGCCGTCACCGACAAAGGCAGGAAGCGCGAGCGCGGAGCCCGGCAGCAGGCCGGAGAACAGCGTCGGGATCGACTGGTTCTGCACGGTGTGGAACCAGGTCGGGCCGGTCAGGCGGTAATCGACACGACCGACGATCTTCAGATCATCCGACACAGCATGGTCCAGATCGACGCCAACGTTCAGCGTATAGTCCGCTGTGTAGGGGGACTTGTTGCCAACCGTATAGGGGCGTGAGCTGTTCTGCTTGATCTTGCTATCGGTGTAGTTGAACGAACCGAACAGCTTGACGCCGCGGACCGGCTTGACCGTGGTGGAGAGTTCTACGCCCTTCAGGTCGACACGGTCGATGTTCGACACAACGCGCAGCAGGCCGAAGCCGCCCACGAAGAATTCGAAGAACTGCATGTCGTGGACCTGCGTGTAGTAGCCCGCGAGGTCAAAGGTCACCGCGCCGTCGGCAAGGTTGCCCTTCACACCGGCTTCAAACGCGCTCGACCATTCCTTCTTATACTGGTCGTTCACCTTCACATTGGCGCCGAAGAAGTTGACGAAGCTGTTGGTGATCAGCTGGGCCGATCCCTGGTTGTTAAAGCCGCCGGATTTGAAGCCGATGCCCCAGTTGCCATAGATGTTCAGGTCATCATTGGGCTTGTAGCTCAGCGTCACCTTGGGTTCGAACTGCTTGAAGCTTGCGCTCTTGTCCTTCAGTGCACCGAAAGCCTGACCGGGGTTGATTGGGCCGCCCGAGAACGGATCAATTGCGGTCGGGACAAGCGAAGAGGCTTTCCGGTCTTCCACGTCATAGCGCACGGCAACACCGGCATCGAACTTGTCGCTGGCCTTCCATTCAACCGCACCGAACGCTGCATAGACGTTGGTGTTGAAGCGGTCGGCGAGAAGCAGTGTCGTCGGGTTGGTTGTTGATGGGGCGTTGTAGAGATTTTTGATCACGCCATTGCCCGTGTCGGCGCCAAGGCTGACACCCACGGTGCGGTTGATGTGCAGGTAATAGGCACCCAATTGCCAGTTGATGTTGCCGGCATCACCCATCAGGCGCCATTCGGTGCTGAAGTCGGTCTGCTTGCGAACCTGATACTGTGTCCCGTCACAGGTCGTCGGGCTGTACGGCCCGAAGGTGGAGCCGTTGGCCGGAGCAAAGATGAACGGAACCGGGATCGCCCCGATGCCGCCCGGCGCATTAACGGGATAGCCGGTCAGCGCAGCTGTGCTCGCAAAGCAGGCGTTGACGGCGGCCTGCCCGCCGGGACCGGCAGCGCTGATGAAGCGGGCAAAGTCTGCCGAGGTGCCGTCAGCCACCAGATCCTGATCAACGTCGGAATACAGCGCCCAGCCAACAAGCTTCAGGCTGTCTGACAATTCGTGATCCAGCTTTGCCGAAAAGTCGAGGCTCGTCTGGTCATTGGTCGGACGGATGTTGTTATAGAATTTGAACGGGTGCTTGTTCACGTCTTCGTAGAAGGCGGGGTTTGCGGCGGCGAAATTGGGCAGGTGGAAGGCTGCGTTGAAGGGCAGCGATGCGCCGCTGAATTCGGCATAGCGCGCCTTGAGGTCGAGCTGCGTCGGGCCACCTTCGCCAACAAGGATGCGGCCGTCAAGCGCCCAATTCTGCTTGTCATCCACGGTCTTGGAATCGGTGAAGACGTTGCGGTAAAAACCATCCGACTTGCTGGCATAACCTGACAGCACGAACCCTGCGCCCGCGCCAAGCGGACCTGCAATGTGCGCGGTCGATTCCCATGTATTGTACTCGCCGTAAGACAGCTTGGCCGCACCGGTGAGCGTATCGGTTGGCTTCAGCGTCTGGATGACGATGGCACCGGCCGCAGCGTTGCGGCCGTAAATGGCGCCCTGCGGACCTTTGAGCATTTCAACCTGACGCAACGTGCCCTGCGGCTGGTTGAGCTGGGCTGTGTTGGTCTTCAAAATGCCGTCGACGACGAGCGCGACCGAGCTTTCTGCGTCGCGCGCGCCGTTGATGCCGCGGATGTTGATCTGCGTGTCGCCCGCTTCTGCGGTGCCCGTCACGATCGTGATGCCGGGTGTCAGGCGGACAAAATCTTCTGCCTTGGTGGCACCCGTGCGTCCGATGACTTCAGCGGTGATAACCGCAACCGAGGCCGGAACATCCTGCAGCCGTTCATTCTGGCGGCGTGCTGTGACGATGATCGTGTCTTCGCCCTCTGCCTGCGGCGCCGTGGCGTCTGTCATTTGCGCCATGGCCGGGGCGGCGAACGTCACCGCACCTGCGGTCGACATAAGAAGCCATTTTGAAAACGTCATTAGGTATCTCCCTGTATACAGTCATGAGCGCGAACCCTGACCGATCTTTGCTGCCGCGCCCCTTTTTGGCTCGTCCTTTAAACGCGACTTGATGAGATGAGGGGATAATGTATACAAATAGCTCTGGTCAAGTTTTTTGGGAGTAGAGATGTCGCGCGCTTCCGATCGCGCCTTCGAGGCCATCCGCAGCATGATTCTGTCGGGCGAACTGCCGGCGGGTGCGCAGGTGGTGGAAGAGGCTCTCGCCGAGAAGTGTGGCGTCTCGCGGACCCCGGTGCGGGACGCGCTGCGACGGCTGGAATCCGACCTTCTCGTTGTGCGCACGGATACGCAGCGCAGCTTTGTGGCGGATTGGTCCTTGGATGATGTGGCCGATGCTTTTGAGCTGCGGTCGATTTTGGAGGCCGAAGCGGCACGGCGCGCCGCCGACCAGATGACAGATAGCGCTCTGGCCCGCATTCGCGATGCGAATCGCCAGATTGCCGACGCGATCATGAAGCCCGTGCCCGACGTCGGCGGCTTTTTGGAAGGCAACCGGGAGTTTCATGCCGTCATTCTTGAAGTGGCAGGATCGCGGCGGCTCGCGTCACTTCTGGGGACGTTGATTGAACAGCCGGTCGTCTGGCGCACGGCGCATCACTATAGCCGCGAGGCACTCTACAGGTCGCATGGTGAACATGACGAGCTAATTGCCGCCTTTGCCCGCCGGGATGGTGGCTGGGCCAAGGCCATCATGACAAGCCACATTTTGCGGGCCTATCATGCCTATGCCGAGGCGCATGGCCTGACCGCTGAATTTCAGCAGGCTGCCGAATAATGGGCCCCGATCAGATCGAAATGGTTGAAGTCGCCCCGCGCGATGGCCTTCAAAACGAAAAGACGCTGATCGCAACGGCGGACAAGATCGCGCTGATTGAGCGCGCCATTGCCGCAGGCGCGCGCCGGATTGAGGTGACGAGCTTCGTCAACCCCAAGGCTGTGCCGCAAATGGCCGACGCCGAAGCGGTTTGCGAAGGCCTGCCCGAGCGCGACGACGTGACCTTTGTCGGCCTGGTCATGAATGCGCGCGGCGCGACGCGGGCGCTCGCCACCGGACGAATAGACCAACTGGGCGCCGTCGCTGTGTCCACCGATAGCTTTGCCATGGCCAACCAGGGCCAGACAAGCGACGGATCTGTCGACGCCGCCAAGGAAATCATCGCCTTGTCACAGGCGGCGGGCAAGACCGGCCAAGTGACCATCGGCGCGTCTTTCGGCTGCCCGTTTGAGGGTGAAGTGGCGCAGGACCGTGTGGTGGCCATGGCAGTTGCGCTCGCGGAAGCAGGTCCGGTGGAGATTGGCCTTGCTGATACGATCGGCGTCGGCAATCCGGCGCAGGTGTCCGCTTTGGTGGCCAAGGTTCGAGCGGCAGTCCCGCACATTCCGGTGCGCGTTCATTTCCACAATACGCGTGGCACGGGCCTCGCCAATGTGTGGGCCGCGATTGAGGCGGGTGCCGTGACCGTTGACGCCTCCATTGGCGGTCTTGGCGGTTGCCCCTTTGCTCCCGGAGCGGCGGGCAACGTCTCCACTGAAGACGTCGTTTACATGCTGGAGCGCGCAGGCGTGCGCACCGGCCTTGATCTTTCTGCGCTCGTTTCAGCCAATCACTGGCTGGGCGAGATCATGCAGCGCACACTTCCGGGCATGGTGGCCAAAGCGCCGCCTTTCCCCAAACAGGCATAAAGAAGGGACTTTCGATCCATGGGTTATCGTTTGGGTGTGGATGTCGGCGGTACATTTACCGATCTCCTGCTGTTCGACACAGCGACCGGAGCGTTTTGGCGGCACAAGACGCCATCGACGCCGCATGATTCCTCTGAGGGCATTTTGAATGGCGTGACAGCCATCTGCGCGAATGCCGGTGTGGCCGCCAATCAGATTGACTATTTCCTTCACGGCACAACGGTTGCGACCAATGCCGTGCTGGAAGGCAAAGGCGCCAAGGTCGGCCTCGTCACCACCGAAGGCTATCGCGACATCATGCAGATCGCGCGCAGCTTCGTGCCCGGTGGTCTGGCTGCATGGATCATCTGGCCTAAGCCGCAGCCGCTGGCCGCGCTGGAGAACACCGTCACAGTCAAGGGCCGCATGAATGCGGAAGGCAAAGAAGTCCGCCCGCTCGACGAAGCCGATGTCCGCACCCAGCTGACCTATTTGAAAGGTCAGGGCGTTGAGGCGATCACGGTCAGCCTGATCAATGCTTATGCCAGTGGCGCGCATGAAGCCCGCATCGGCAAGATCGCCGCTGAAGTGCTGCCGGGCATCCCCGTCTCGCTCAGCCATGAAGTTCTGCCCGAAATGCAGGAATATGAGCGGACGCTGACGACGGTTGCCAACGCGTCGGTGCGTCCGGTGGTCGGCAAATATGTGTCGAACCTGCGCAACCGTCTGGCCAAGGAAGGCATGACGGGCAAGCTGTCGCTGCTGCGGTCCGATGGCGGCCTGATGAGCGCGGCCAAGGCGGAAGAGCACCCGGTCAGCATCCTGATGTCGGGTCCGGCAGGTGGCGTCACAGGCGCCATCTGGGTTGGCCGCAATGCGGGCATCAAGAACATCCTGACGCTCGACGTCGGCGGCACCAGCACCGACGTGGCTCTGATTGAAAATCTGGAACCACGCCGTCAGCGCACGACCGAAGTCGGCCACCTCTCCGTCCGTGCCTCGGCACTCGATGTGAAGACGGTGGGCGCAGGTGGTGGCTCCATCGCCTATGTACCGGAACTGACGCGTGCCTTGCGCGTCGGCCCGCAGAGCGCCGGTGCCGTGCCGGGGCCGGTCGCGTACGGCAAAGGTGGCGTTGCTCCGACTGTGACGGACGCCAATGTCGTGCTCGGCTATCTGCCGGAAAATCTGCTCGGCGGGACTTTCAAGCTTGATCGCGAGGGCGCCAAGGCGGCGGTCCAGACCATTGCTGATGCGCTTGGCATTGACCTGATGGCGGCGGCGCGCGGCATCATCGACATCGTCAATGAAAACATGTTTGGCGCCTTGCGGATGATCTCCGTCCAGCAAGGCTATGATCCGCGCGACTTCGCGTTGATGG